>NZ_CP037953.1:3961887-4266648 GCF_009756665.1 Permianibacter aggregans | reverse complement strand
AAAGTTGAGTCCTTATTTCTAGCCTCATTTACGACATGACGTAGAGAATCAATGAAAAAAGCTGATGGAAAACCAAGGCAAAATTTATCCGTGGTTTTTGGCGCCACGCTCACCATGCTGCTTTGGGCTATGTGTTTTCCGCTTATTTCGATAAGCCAAACGTATGCCCCGATCATGTTAACCGCGACGTTACGTGCGATCATCGCCGGTGGCTTCTTGATATTTTTCGCGGGGCTATTGCGACGGCCGATCCCCAACACAACGCGCAGTTATGCGTATCTTTCGGCTATCGCGTTTTTTGCGACCAGCGTGGGCTTTTGGGGAATGTTTTATGCGGGTCGCCTAATCAGTCCTGGGCTCGCTACGGTACTCACCAACACACAGCCATTGATCGCTGGTTTGCTTGGGTGGTGTATATTAAACGAGAGGGTTGGGAAACAATCGTTGGTTGCCTATGCAGTCGGATTTCTCGGCATTGTTGTAATCAGTGGGGACAGCATTTACTCCTCTGACCCCCAATCGCTAAGTGGCATTACCTATGTGGTGATTGGCGCTACGAGCATCGCGATTAGCAATGTTTTATTGAAAAAAATCGCCAGCCATGTTGATGTACTCTATGCGATGGGATTGCAACTATTGCTTGGAGCCTTGCCTCTCCTGTTGTTAGTCCTGCTTCAGGCCCCCATGACGATTCAATGCTGTGATATTAAGTATTTATGGCTCATCGTACTAATGGCAGTGCGGGTACAGCCCTGCCCTTTGCCATATGGTTCTGGTTAATGGAAAAGGCTCCGCTTTACCAGCTGAATGTTTATAGTTTTCTGACGCCGATATTTGGCTTGTATTTCGGCTACATGTTCTTTTCTGAGTCGCTGTCATTTGCTCAGTGGTTAGGGGTGATTTTGGTGATCTTCGCCATTCCTTTGGCGAGCATTTCACCAGGGCAGAAAACCACATAGCCAATGGACCTTGAAACATCACTTCATCCGCAAGCAAATGCCATTTGTAAAACTTGTGAGCAGTCCAAGTTATTTGTCATGCGTACCGATGAACAATGACGCTTGAACTACTTTGAGCCGCGCATTGCAATTCCAGTAAACGCTCAGCTGAGTATCGCTTTACTAAACACCGCTAACGCGAAACCAAATACGGCACCCAGTGCGGGCGTCCAATGTCGATTCAGCTTCGCTTGAGGAGCGATGTCTTGAAACACCAAGTACATAATCCCGCCAGAGGCAAACAGCATTACGGCGCCTAGCCAGGTAACTTGATCCGCCAAAAAATAGAAGCCCAGTACTGCAGAAATGGGGCCACACAGCGCCGCAAGGCTTAGCAACCAGAGTGCATGTGACGACTTACACTGAGTACGGCAAAGTACTTCTCGGTATGCGTTAAACCCCTCAGGCAGATTTTGGACACCAATCATCAGAGCTAAAATAGGTACGGTCTTCGGTGAAATCGCCGCCAATCCCCCCAGCGCCAATGACTCTGGAACAAAGTCCAGAAGCATTGCCATCATTTGCGGTGCCTCGTGAGCACGTCTTGCTAAATTCCGCTCAAAGAGAAAGAAGAAAACTCCCCCTATAATTATTGGTATTACCGACCACGTAGGATGGTCGAAGGCATGCATACCTTCTGGCACCAGGATCATGGTGATGGCACCGAGCAGTACGCCTCCGGCCATAGCCAAAACAAAATGCCGCGTTTCATTGATTAACCATCTTGGTAGTACTTTTTCATGGGCAGCTAGCCACCCTCCCAGTGGTAGCGCTAGTCCTGAAAACAGAGAAATCAAAAATATTGTCCCAACCGGCATATCACCATCCGAATAGCATTGAAAACGGGCGTGTTGTCGTAAAAATCTAGCACACGATTTGCCACAATTGGATAATGTCTTGTTTTCGCGAGCTCCCCAGATGGTCAATGCAATGCTTAATCGGTTATCAAAAGTGTCATGGCTCGGTGAAGTCGCCCTTTCCGTAGGATGCGGCGCATTTGTTGGACGGTCTGGAGATAATCAACCGCATCGACACTGGGCTCATCAGGTCGTCATTGGTCTTGACCGAAAAATTCAAGTGGCGACAAAATCCGGCCATTTCGAGGCACAAGGTTTCTGGATACCTGCAGGTGTTCGACATCAACTGATGTATGCGCCGGTCTTGTCCATTTATCTCGATCCTGCTGGCCACAATTGGCCTTGCCCATCGAATCCCGTTTGTGATTCCAAGCAAGGAGTAATCCCGCTGGATGACTCGATACGTGAATCATATCTGGAGGTCTTTACCGGATCAGGACCGCTTACCGAAACACTAAATCAGTTCCGAAATCGATTCATGACTTCCGCAGAATGCCCAAAACTGAAATGCGTATTAAAGGAATTGCATGAAGGCTCAACGCTAGGGCTTGATGTTTCGCGAAAGACTCTTGCCGATCTAACAAAGCTATCACCAAGTCGTTTCTCACATTGGTTTTCAGAACAGACAGGACTTCCGCTTCGGAGCTATAAGAAGTGGCTGAAAATGTTGAGCGCATTAAAATTTAGTCAGGAGATGCCTTTGACGGACGCCGCGGTGATAGCGGGTTTTGCCGATAAGGCTCACTTTTGCCGCGCCGTTCAAGATGCCTTTGGTGTAACACCCGCCACCATAGCGAACCTATTATCAGAAAAGTAGCTGTTTCGTTCAATTCACAGGTTCAGCGCTTGCATATGCTAGCGAACTTGCGCGGCTTGAGAGATTGTGAATGATTTCCTTACCTACACTGATCAAAATATTGTAGCTCCCCGCATTCCTCATATTGGGCAATGGAACGGCGGTATACATTGTAGTCTCGGAACACTCACGTTGGTGGTTAGCCTTGCTTGTAACCGTACTAATCATCATCTCTTTCCTTGCGGAGCGAGTGGCGCCATATAATAAGATGTTTAATATTGCCCAAAATGACACCAAACGGGATTGTCTTCACGCAGTCGTTAATGAGTCACTAACACTTCTTGGGTTGTTGCTACTACCCTTCCTTGAAGGCGTTATAACGGTAATTGATTTATGGCCCGACAAATGGCCATTGACAATCCAGCTGTTGCTGGCAATAGTGATTGCCGACACTGGCATTACGTTGATGCATTACGCAAGCCACCATTATTCAATCCTCTGGCGTTTTCATGCAGTACATCATAGCGTTAAACGCATGTATGGCTTTAATGGCTTGATGAAACACCCCATTCATCAATTACTGGAAACGGGGGCAGGTGTTATCCCCCTGCTGCTGATTGGGGTTTCCGTTGACATTCTAGCCGTTCTTGCGGTTGCAGTAGTCATTCAACTGCTTTTACAACACTCCAACGTAAATTACTTTTATCGTCCCTTTCATCGTATTCTCGCGCTGAATGTTGTGCACCGACTTCATCACCTCAATACAAAAGAAGGTAACGTAAATTTCGGTCTATTTACGACACTGATGGATCGAGTTTTAGGCTCCGCACGCATTGAGTTGCGCGACCGAATTTCCATGTCAGATATAGGAATCGCAACGCAGCCAAATTATCCGGTCAATTATCTTGAACAGCTAACACAACCATTCGCGCGCGAAGGTGCCTTGGATAGTTAGTCATTGTTCGACTTGCATGACCTTCTGGCTATTCTCTTACCGACTCCATTGCTGCTCGCACAAAGCGTTTATGTCATCGGGGACTGCCCAGTCCTCATCTCAAATTTGTTCAGCATGCTCAACCGCGCAAACAACAAAGCCGCGTGACTGTTATCAGCTTGTCAGAGAAGACGATTGATGAGACACTATTGACTAGGCTGAGTGCCAGCCGCCCACATTGGGAGTCGAGTAAGCTCGATTGGAAAGCCTTAATTGGCAGCATCATGACTTCGTTGATTGTCCATGTATTGCATTGACAATGCCGCCTCGAAGCCACGCCCAATGGTGTCTCAACGTTACCTTTTCAGGTGGGCGGTAGAGGATCATGCAATGTCTACTCTCGATCAAAACCTTGTTCAGTCAGTGAAAAAACGTGCTCGCCGCTTGAGTAAGGAAAACGGACTCTCTCATGCGCAGTGCCTGGAAATGGTCGCACGCACAAACGGGTTCTCGTCTTGGTCAGCGATGGCCAGATCTCTATCAACAGGCAATCCTAAGTTTGTCGAACCATCCGCGATAAAGTTTCCTGACATAGATCTGACCTTTACACCGGGCTCGGTGGGCCTACTTCTCGATCTCGCTCCCATCGGTACGGGAATGGGCGTTATGCGGGCAATAAACGCCATAGCTCACCTCCGTCCACGTGCCATTGATTTCATCGACCCGATGCACTGGCTACCATCCGAAACCTGTAAACCCCTGCACTGTCTGACCGCTTGCAATATTGCATTCCGAGTGTTCCGTTCTCATCGGCAACGCGAACGAAACGAGTTGGCGTTAAAACAGGGCATTGAAGGTTTGGGTTCGTTGGGATATCCCGACCGTTGGCGATGGGAAGCCATGGTACTTGACGAGGATATCGACGCTCCAGGGATTCGCATGGATTTCGCCCGACCAGCAATGTTTACTGAGTCTTACGATGTCCAGCCGCAATATTCTCGACGCGTTGCAGTCGTTGATATGCGAGACATTGACTCAGCCAACTTGCTGCATGGAGTGCTATGTCGCATTGCCATGGGGCGTTATCCCGAAGTGCACTTTATTGACCCGAAACACCTGGTCGGCGGTGACGTCATGATGAATTTTGGTGTAGCGGCTGTACTCTCAGGCGCAGAGCTCTTCGCGTACGAATCGGAAGCTCACCGTCAGCAGCAACAGGCATTTGCCGAGCATCGGCGATTCCCAGAGGACTATGTCGTGCGTGAGCGAGCGCGAATTCTCCCCAGGGTTGTTGCGCCGATGTTTGGTGGACGTTTTCGTGCTGAAGTAATTGGTTTGTCTTGAGTTACGCGCGACTAAAGTGCGTGCCGTCGATGGATACCATTGAAGACGCCAGGGATGGCGAACCCTCGCATTGGATTTGTATGAAACATTCGAACCAGCAAATCGCCCTCACTTTTCGAGTTGGCGTTTTGCTGGCCTGGACGGTTTTCGTTGGCCTTTTTCCGACTTAGCGCCGTTAGCGTTTGCTTGCGACGTCTCAACGTTCAGGCGTTTTTCCAGTTTTTCGTAGCGATCTGTGGTCTTACGAAGCAAAACGCGTGCTTCATCCAATTGTTTTAGCCAGCGTGCTAACTCAATCTCATATCGTTCACGCTCTGCTATCACTAGCTTTGCGTGCTCCGCAGATTCCTGGGCCAGTTTTTGCTGCAACGTTTTGATTTGCTCCTGACAAGCCGTCAGCGCTTCTTGTTTGGCTTCCGCTAATCCCATCACGTGCTGATGCTCGACTTGAAGGCGGGCCAACGCTTCTTTACAGCCTACTAGTTCTGTTGCTAACGCCTGCTCACGTTGTTGATGCACGGCTAGCTGCGTGGTCAGTGCTTGCAACTGACCTTCTTTCAGCTGTTCACCTTCTTTGACCGACTGCTCCCGTAACTCCAGCTGCTCCCGCTCATGGTTCAACGCTAATCGTGCTTGTGTCCCTGCGGTACGCCACATGGCCTCGACAAGGGAAACCATCTGCGGAGGCAAATCCATCAATGAGAACTCCGGTTCACTGACCGCTTCGTCGCGCCACCGTTGAAGAAATTTCAATAGGGTGGTGCGACTACCTCGACCCAGCTGTTCTCGAACCCGATCTACCGTGACGGTCTGTCGCTGCGCAAACAATTGCCGCGCGACAACGAGAAACTCTTCGTAACTCACACCAATACGCCCCATAAAACGTCCACCAGGTGACTTTCCGATTATTCATACTTTATCATGTTACGTATTCCGTAATTTATAGTATGTTTTAAGTATAAAATTCATGATTATCGTGCTTATCATGAATTTGCTAGGATTACGGCAGCTACGCGGCATCGGAGTAAAAAATGGCGAGAAAAATGACTTTGCAGAGCATGGCTCCGGTGCCATTGGAGCAATTGCACCAGCCCGATGCGTTTTTGGATGGTTCTACTGGAATCAATCGAGGCGAAGGTCATTGTCAACTCGGCGCAACGGACGACTTGTCAGCAGTGCACGCCTGGTTAAACGAATTTGTAGACTCTCCACAAACGCTACGTAGTTACCGCAAAGAAGCCGAAAGGTTGTTGCTTTGGTGTTGGCTTGAGCGGGGAAAAGCCTTATCGGATCTGCAGCGCGAAGACTTGCAGCGGTACCAGCAGTTCTTGCAAAGTCCGCTGCCGCAAGAGCGTTGGTGTGGGCCAAGAGCACCGCGTCATTCTCCGGAATGGCGACCGTTTCAGGCCCCAGTCAGCGCAGCAAGCCAAGCGCAAGCCCTGAACATTCTGAATAGTTTGTTCACGTATTTGGTGACAGCAGGTTACCTTGCCGGCAATCCGATGGGTCTGGCGCGAAGAAGAGTCAAAGGCGTCAATAGGTCGACACCGGAGGCCGTGTCGCGCTACTTGGATCATGCGCTATGGCAATTGGTGTGGAAACATATTGAAGGCCTGCCAACAACTTCGGTGCGTGAACGCGACCGCGCTGAGCGTTTGCGGTATTTGTTCAGCTTGCTTTATCACCTCGGGCCGCGAGTCAGTGAGTTGGCGACACATAACATGGGTAGCCTTCGTGAGGTTCGGGGCCGATGGTGGTGGTTCGTAGTGGGCAAAGGAAACAAGCCTGCAAAAGTACCGGTGTCGCCAGCTTGCATGCTGGCAGTGAGGCGCTTTCGTACATACTTAGGGTGGTCACCAGAACCGACAATGGATGACGAAAAACCGTTGATGCCAAGTCAGAAAGGGACGAGATCGGTATCGGCGAATATGATTTATCGCTTGGTCAAAGAGCTATTCATTGAAGTCGCGGAAGTCATTGAGTCAAATCAGCCTGATTATGCCCGTACACTTCGGCGAGCATCGACGCATTGGATGCGCCATACTGCGATTACGCATCTCGCTGACAAACAAATCGACATTCGCTTTGTGAACAAAACCGCTAGGCATGAGAAACTCGAGACCACCGCGATTTACCTGCATGCCGAAGATGATGCCTGGCATGATGCAGTGTCTAGGGACTGAGTCTCACCAAACCGTCCTGCGATCAAGCAAGAAACTCAATTAAAATCAGACTGTTATGCTGGCTTTTGGCGAAAATTTCCAGCATCCCGGCCAACCCTCATCTGCCGCGCAGATCGGCAATGCCGTATTCAGTGACGATGTACTGCGCGTGGGCGCGTGTGGTGACGACGCCGGCGCCTGGATCAAGCATCGGGGCAATGCGCGATACGGTGTCGCCAGCGGCGGTGCTGGGTAACGCAATAATGGCTTTGCCACCTTCTGATAATGCCGCGCCGCGCATGAAGTCCATTTGGCCGCCAACGCCGGAATAGATTCGCGTGCCGATCGAGTCGGCGCAAATTTGGCCGGTCAGGTCGACTTGCAAGGCGCTGTTGATGGCGATGACATCGCGATTGCGGCAGATGTTGCGGGTGTCGTTAACGTAATCGGCTTCCAGCAAAACCACCTCGGCATTGTCGTCGATAAAGTCGTACAGCGCTTCGGTGCCCATAATGAACGTGGCGACCAGTTTGCCCGGATGCACGCGTTTGCGACGGTTGTTGATGACGCCAGCTTTGATCAACGGTAGCACCCCGTCGGAAACCATTTCGCTGTGAATGCCCAGATCGCGATGCTGATGCAAACAGTTCAATACCGCGTTCGGAATGGCGCCAATACCCATCTGCAAACAGGCGCTGTCATCAATCAGGCTGGCGACATGCTTGCCGATGGCATCAGTAACCGGATTTCCAGACGAAGGCAATTTTATCGGCAAGGAATCTTCCGCTTCGTAATATGCCGTGATGTCGGAAAAGCGTATGAATGCATCACCATGGGTTCGTGGCATACGTGGATTGACATGCGCAATGATGCAGCGCGCCTGTTCGCAGGCTGCCTTGGTCGCCTCAACTGAAACACCGAGCGTGCACAGCCCATGCTTATCTGGCGGTGAAACCTGAATTAGCGCCACATCAACACGCTGTTCCTGGCGACGGAAAAGAAGTGGCAATTCCGAAAGGAAAAGCGGCACATAATCGGCCAGTCCTTCTTGCGCCAGCTTGCGGGTATCTGCACCCAGAAAAAAACAATGATGGCGTAAATGCGCAGCCAGTGACGGATCAGCCAGTGAGTGCGCCCGTTCGGTATGCAGCTGCATCAAATGCAGATCATGTCGTTCGTGTGCGCGGCTGGCCAAACCCTCTAGTAATAAATGTGGAGTTGCCGCCATCGAGTGACACCAGATCCAGCTGCCATCCGGGATATAGTTGATGAAATCGCTGGCAGCACTCAGCTTGACCGGTTGCATGGGAGGCGACTCCTGTTGTTTTGTGATAATTTTGAACAGATTAGCGTTGATCCCATCCAGCTTGCTTGATTTTTATCAAGCCTCGGTTGCCAAGCGCTCGCGATCATTGCCGCTCACCTATTGTTACAACCGCCCTCTTCCTGCGTAGATTCGTTTCAGAAGCTGGCTTGATATACGCATTTTGCATTTGGTCAATCTTTCCTCTTTGCTCTCCAACGCGACAGCAAAACGACAAATCCATTGCTGCTATGGTTCAGGCATAAGACAAGTATCGGAAAGGAAAAGCACATGGCTGACTACGATCTCCTGGTTCTGGGCGCCGGCAATGCCGGTATCGCGGCGGCAAATGCCGCATTGAAGGCGGGCTGGAGCGTAGCGGTTGTCGAGAAGCGCGATGTCGGCGGCACTTGCCCTCTTCGCGGCTGCGTGCCCAAGAAAGTACTGGTCGCGGCGGCACAGACTTTCGATGTGATTTCGCGTGCCGATAGGCAGCAAGTATCTGTCAAGGACCCGAGCCTGGAGTGGGCGAAGCTAATTGAGCATAAACACGGTTTTATTGAAGGTGTGTCCGATGAAATGAAGAGCAGCATTGAAAAACGCGGTGCAAAAGTGCTGGCAGGAAAGGGACGATTTGTCGGACCAACTACCATTGAGCTTGATGGCAAACGAATCGAGGCCAGGAAGATCGTGATTGCCACTGGTTCGAAACCACGATCACTGCCCTTCCCTGGCGCCAAACATCTACTCACCAGTGACGATCTGCTGGAGCTCCGCAATCAGCCGACCAGCGCCGTATTTATCGGTGCTGGCGTGATCAGTCTGGAATTTTCCCATGTGCTGGCCCGAGCCGGCGTTCATGTCAGTATTCTGGAGGCCGATGAACGGCCTCTGTCATCCATGGAGAATAGTGCTGTTGCGCAACTGATCAAGGCGAGCGACAAACTTGGCATAAAGTTGATTACCAGCGCAAAAGTTACTGGCATAGAAAGAAAACAAACCGGATTTTCGGTTCAGTATCTATGCGACGGCGAGAACCAGGCAATCGAGGCGGAAATCGTAGTGAACGGCGCCGGCCGCATCGCGGATATCGATGAACTGAATCTCAATGCTGCCGGGATTGAGCATGATCATGGCATCAAGGTCGATGAATATCTGCGCAGCGTCTCGAATCCACATGTATGGGTCGCTGGCGATGCGCTAAGCAACAGTCCGCAACTGTCGCCGGTGGCCACTTACGAAGGTCAGATAGCCGGCAATAATCTGCTCAACGGCGATCTGCAAAAACCAGACTATCACCCGATTCCCAGTTGTGTCTTCACGGTGCCTGCGCTTGCTCAAGTCGGTTACACTGAAGTGAAGGCCAGAGATCTTGGTCTGTCGTTTGAAACCAAGGAAAACGACATGACCTCCTGGCGCTCGGCAAGAATGCACGCGGAAGACGTTGCTTACGCAAAAGTGTTGATCGACAAGAATAGTGATCAGATTCTTGGCGCCCATCTGCTCGGCCATCAGGCGGCAGAATTGATCCATCTTTTTGCTTTTGCGATAAAGCATGGTGTGACTGCGAGGGCAATGAAAGAAACTGTGTACGCCTATCCGACATTTACTTCCGATATCAAATTTTTGGTTTGAGAACCCATGCCATCGGAAAAGGCAAGCCCGAGTTTGCTTCAGGCTTGCTGGGTTGACGTCTGCCGTCGCCGCATCAAGAAATAGGCGGCCGGAATCACCAGCATGGATAGCAATGGCGCGGTGATCATGCCGCCGACCATTGGCGCGGCGATACGCTGCATCACTTCGCTACCGGTACCGCTCCCCCACATAATGGGGAAAAGGCCAGCCAGAATAACAGCAACGGTCATCGCCTTGGGGCGAACACGAAGTACCGCGCCTTCTTGTATCGCCTCGCGCAATGCCGCTTCATCGTGTTCACCACGTTGTTGGCGCTCCTCCCACGCGTGCTTGAGATACAGCAGCATGATGACACCAAACTCTGCGGCGACACCGGCCAATGCAATAAAGCCGACAACGCCTGCGACAGAGAGGTTGTAATCCAGCAAATAGAGCAACCAAATGCCTCCCGATAACGCAAACGGTAACGTCGCCATAATTAGCGTCGCCTCCGCTACACTCTTGAAGGTCATGTACAACAGCAGAAAAATAATCAGTAGCGTAAACGGCACAACGATTTGCAACTTTTCTGTCGCTCGCTCCAGGTACTCAAACTGCCCCGACCAAGCCAGGGAATAACCACTGGGCAATTCAACTTGCTCAGCGACCACCCGCTGCATTTCCGTCACGGCGGAACCGAGATCGCGCCCGCGCAAATCGACATAAACAAAACCAGCCAGACGGCTGTTTTCACTGCGCAGCATTGGTGGACCGTCATTGAAGCGAATGTCAGCAACATCCCCCAACAGCAACTGCTGGCCACGTGCATTGATGATTTTCAATGCGCGCAGGTTCGCCAGTGAATCCCGGTGTTCACGTGGGTAACGCACGTTGATCGGGTAGCGTTCCAAGCCCTCGACGGTCTCACCAATATTCATACCGCCAATAGCGCTTGCGACCACCGATTGCACGTCGGCGATATTGAGTCCGTAGCGTGCAGCGGCTTGCCGATCAATATCGATGTCGATATAGCGACCACCGGTCAATCGCTCGGCGAACACGCTGGTGACACCGGGTACGTTTTTCAGCACCGTTTCAATTTCGCCGGCAACGCGGTTGATTACCGTCAAATCCGTGCCCATGACTTTGATGCCTACCGGGCTTTTGATGCCGGTCGCCAGCATGTCAATGCGATTGCGAATCGGCGGAATCCAGATATTGGTCAGCCCCGGCACCCGTACCGCCTTGTCGAGTTCTTCAACCAATTTTTCCGGTGTCATGCCCGGTCGCCATTGGTCACGTGGTTTGAATTGAATAATCGTTTCGAACATCACCAGTGGCGCCGGATCGGTAGCGGTCACTGCCCTGCCCGCTTTGCCGTGCGCGGTGGCCACTTCCGGCACGGTCTTGATCAAGCGATTGGTTTGTTGCAGCAACTCGGCGGCTTTGCCGGCTGATAATCCTGGAAACGCTGATGGCATATACAGCAAATCACCTTCATCGAGTGGCGGCATGAACTCCGAACCAATGTGTTGCAGCGGCCAGAGACTGATCAGGAACGTGACAAAAGCAACCAGCAAGGTGGTGCGCGGAAAGCGCAAAACCAGATTTAGGAAAGGACGGTAGATGGCCATCAGCAAACGGTTTAGGGGATTTCGCGTTTCGTCAGGAATCCGTCCGCGAATCAATAACCCCATCAATACCGGTATCAGCGTTACCGATAATCCAGCAGCCGCCGCCATCGCATAGGTCTTGGTAAAAGCCAATGGCGAAAACAAGCGCCCTTCCTGAGCCTCCAGCGCAAACACCGGCACGAATGACAAGGTGATGATCAACAGCGAAAAAAAGAGTGCCGGCCCGACTTCAGCTGAAGCTTCTGCCATCAAACGCCAGCGCGCATCGCTGTCCGGATCGCTGCCATGCTGATGGCGCCATTGCTCAAGCTTTTTATGGGCGTTTTCGATCATCACCACTGCGGCGTCCACCATTGCACCAATGGCAATGGCGATGCCACCAAGCGACATGATGTTGGCGTTGACACCCTGAATGCGCATGACAATGAAAGCCGTCAGTATGCCGAGCGGAAGCGCGACAATGGCCACCAGTGCTGAACGGAAATGAAAAAGAAAAATGGCGCAAACCAGCGCGACGACGATGAATTCTTCAACCAGCTTGGTGGTCAGGTTGTCGATAGCGCGTTCAATCAGTTGTGAGCGATCATAGGTGACGACGACTTCCACACCGGGTGGCAAGCTGCTACGCAAGCTTTGCAGTTTTTCTTGCACTGCTTCAATGGTGGCAAGCGCGTTTTCGCCGGCACGCATGACGATGATGCCACCGACCACTTCCCCCTCACCATTGAGCTCGCCAATACCGCGTCGCATTTCCGGACCAAGTTGAATGTGGGCCACATCCTTCAGCTGCACCGGCACGCCACTGTCATTCGTGCGCAGTGGAATCTGCTGAAAGTCTTCCAGCGTCTGCAGGTAACCCGAAGCCCTGACCATGAACTCGGCTTCACCCAGCTCCAATACCGAACCGCCGACTTCCTGATTGGCACGTTGAATGGCTTCGATTACCGCGCGATGGCTCAAACGGAAATAGGCCAGCTTTTCCGGGTCGAGAATGACTTGATACTGCTTGACCATACCGCCAACCGTCGCTACTTCCGCAACACCGGCAACGGTTTTCAGCTCGTATTTCAGAAACCAGTCTTGCAGGCTGCGCAGTTGCGCCAAATCGTAGGTTCCGGTTTTATCGACCAGCGCGTACTGAAAAATCCAGCCGACACCGGTGGCATCAGGCCCCAACGCGACATTGACGCCAGACGGCAAGCGCGACTGCACCTGGTTCAGGTATTCCAGCACACGTGACCGGGCCCAATACAAATCGGTGCCATCTTCGAACAACACATAAACGTAGCTGTCACCGAAAAACGAATAACCACGCACGACTCGCGCGCCCGGCACCGACAGCATGGTCGTGGTCAGCGGATAAGTAACCTGTTTTTCAACCAGTTGTGGCGCCTGCCCCGGCCAGGTGCTGCGAATGATCACTTGCGTGTCTGACAAATCAGGCAGCGCGTCCAGCGGTGTGCGCAGCATGGACAACACGCCCCAAGCGGTCAGCAGCAGTGCGGCAATCAATACCAGAAATCGATTCTGAATCGACCAATGAATCAGGCGCGCAATCATGGTGTGCTCTCCGAGGTGTTCAGGCGGTGGATGGTCACAATCTTCGGAGCGCCTTCATCCTGCAGCACGAATTGCAGATGAATGCGGTCGCCGCTATTCAAGCGTGTGGTATCTACCTTAGGTGACAGCTCGAAGTCCATGGTCATGGCCGGCCAACCTAGCGCCGGGATCTCCCCATGCCGCAGCGTCAGCCGGTCTTCATGAATCGCTTTGATTTCCGCCATGGTGTCGTAGGTTTCAGGCGCCGATAACGCCGCGTTATCCGATGCAGTTTCTGCGGGTTCAAGACGCGCCAATAAACCGCGCAGGCTTGCCTCGGATTCAATCAGGAATTGCCCGGAGCGAACAATTTGTTGTTGTTCGCGCAAACCGGAAATAATCTGCGTGTTGCCGTTTTGTTCTATGCCCGTAGAAACGATGACAGGTCGAAAAGCATCCTCTTCGGTTTTCACCAGCACCAGCTGCCGTTTACCGGTGTAAATCACCGCCTCGCTCGGCACATAAAGCGCGTCGCGAACCGTGGTGCCGGGCATACTCACCGTGACAAACATGCCCGGCACAAATTGATGGTCGCGATTGTCGATTTCCACTCTCGCTTTCTGTGTGCGCGTCATGGCATTGACCTGTGGCAACAACTCTTTGACCGGGCCGGTACTGGTTTGCCCGCCGTGCTGTATGGTCGCTGTCGTGCCAACCTTGAGCTGCACCGCTTTCGATTCCGGCACCTCTGCCTCAATCCAAACCGGCGACAAGGCGTTGATGGTCAACAGTGGCATACCGGTCATGACGGTACTGCCCTCACGCACATTCAGCGCGGTGATCACGCCACTGATCGGTGCGCGCACGGTGACGCGTGAAAGCACTTTTTTCGTTGTGGTTACCGCGGTAATTTGCTCGTCATTCATGCCAGCCTGGCGCATCCGCTGTTTGGCGGCGGCCCGCAGCGCATCCAGCCCGTCACCGTTCATGCGCAATAACAATAAATAATCCTCCTGCACCGCAATCCAATCGGGCACATAAAGCTCGAACAAGGCTTCACCTTTTTTCACGTGATCGAGCTCGGCGCGAACATGCAGTTTCTCGACAAAGCCATTGGCCCTTGCCTGCAGCACTTCACGTTTGCGCTCATTCCAGGCAACACTGCCGACTGCCGTAATTTCGGTGTTCATGTCACCACGTTGCACGGTGGCAAAACGAATGCCGAGATTTTGCTGAATGCGCGGGCTAATCATTACCGTGCCTTTGTCGCGACCGCTGTCGGCATACATCGGTACCAGCATCATGTCCATGAATGGCGACTTCCCCGGCGCGTCAAATTGTCTGCCTGGCACCATCGGGTCGTGGTAATACAAAATCTCAAGACCGGTTACTGGATCGATATCGCCGGCTTTCAAGCCTTGCTCGATATGGCGACGTGTTGCGGCTTCGCCCTGAGCGATACCCCAATCCGATGGATCGTCTTTTGCGTTGGAAGCATCAGCTTCTGCATCATGTTGATGTGCGGCATGCGCGTCATCTGCTGATGTTTTGTCTGGCTCTGCATCGGCGTCGCTGTTCATCTGGTGGACATGATCTTCACCGTGTTCATGATGCTGATGTTCAGCAGCCTGCGGCCATCCGGTCAGCAAACCAGCAATCACCATCGCGGATACCGAGAGTACAAAAAGGGATTTGTTCATGGTCACTACTCCGCGTTGTTCTGGAACGGTGCTGCCGCCCATTCCGATTCGGGAAAAAGAAAGTACAGCTCGGCCCATAGCAATGCCGCCTGCCAGGCAAGATTGGTTTCGGTTATGCGGGTGTCAAACACCACACGACGTGCGTCGAACACGGCGGCCATGGATGCGCGATTGCTGGCGAACGCCGTTTGTGTTGCTGCCGCGCGTGACTCGGCAAGGGGTAACAGTTGTTCCTGATACTGTTGTTGGCGCGCCAAGGCGCTTTGCCAGGCGTTCCACTTTTGCTGTACATCGAGTAACAGCAAGCGTCGCTTTTCTTCAGTTTCTGCGCGCCGCTGATTGGCCTCAGACAATTTGGCAGCGTAGTCGCGTTGTTGCCGGTTTTCCTGGTTGAGTTGCAGTGGAATGGAAACGCCTACCGACAGCATGTCGCCGAAATCACTGTCGCGCACACCGTACATCACCGACCAACTCCAATCCGATTGAGTTTCCGCTTTCGCTACGTTCGCTTCTGCTTTACTTAGTTGTTCTTGTGCGTTCATCGCGATGATTTCAGGATACTCATCGACGGCCAGACGTAACTGTTGCAAATCAAATGGCAGCGTTGAAATGTCAGGAATGGCGTCAGCAAGTACCAAGGACTGTTCAGCGCCTATCCAACGCTGCAAGCGCATTTCGGCGTTCTCCACTTGCGTACGCTGTGCCAGCAATTTCTCATCCAATTGCAGCAATTGCGATTGCACCGCCCACCATTCCTGTTGGGTCGCGCGCCCTGAGCCAAATGCCGTTTTCATCGCCTCGCTTTGATGCGCTGCCTGTTCACGTTGCTGTTCCTGCCAGTGCAACAATCGGCGCTGGAAATGCAGCGATAACCATGCCTTGGCGGTTTCCGTTTGCAGGTTCGATAGCTGCCAGTGCCAGCGGGCATTCGCCACTTGCTCTTCCTGTTGGTAGCGCTGCTGCCTCGCCTCACGTTTCGCTGCGCGGGTAAACGTTTGCGAAACTCCAATGGAACGCATGGTCATGCGTTCGGCGTCCAGACTGAATCGCATCGGACCATCGACTGGCACATTCTCGACGGCCAAGCGCAGTACCGGATCAGGCAAGGTGCCTGCGGCTATCGCGCGTTCGCGTGCAGCCTCTGCGGAATAATGCTGCGCTGGCAGCGCTTGCGAATGCAGCGCCGCCAGACGCAAAGCCTCCTGAAGCGTCATGGCAGACAAGGCCGGCGTTGTCGCGATGGCCGTCATTAACAGCATCACCGCTTGAATTGAACGGCGATGTCGAGCAATAGACCGAGACATAGGGAATGTCCTATCTGATCGGTGGCGCGCGACGATGACGCGCCAGTAAAACGCAAAGATTTTCGCGACAGGAAAACGCCGCGCAAGAAGGGATCAGATAAGGTTTGGCGGACGCCAAATAGAAGAAAGATTCAAACGCGGTGGCGACCATGAAAGTCGTTCCACCACGGGTTTTGCGGGACCAGCAGGCGCCACAACCAGCACAACTGGAGCGGCCAGATACGACGGTGAGCCACATGGCATTTCCATATTGCACTGGATATCCAGTGCGGCCATGTCATCGCAACAGTCGTGTGATGACATGGATGCCTCATCGACGTCATGCTGCTGCATCGCGGCTGTCATTGGGCAGTCACTGCTTTGCGCACGCCACGCCGCTTGACTGCCAGGGGTGGCAATCAGGAAGCACAGCCATATCAGCAACGCAGTGCGCACGGATGCAGGTTTCCTTTCGCTCAAGACGGGTCAAGTGTAACACCTTGCCACGGGGCAAACTCAAGCAGAAATTTGCTTCGCGCCAAGCGACGCTCAAATCTTTACCTTGTGCAAACGTAAGGCATTGAAAACCACGGACACCGAAGAGAGACTCATGGCCAATGCCGCGATCATCGGCGACAGCAGCATGCCGGTTACTGGATACAGCACACCAGCAGCAATCGGCACACCGAGTGCGTT
The DNA here is from genome assembly GCF_009756665.1 of Permianibacter aggregans. GTDB lineage: Bacteria > Pseudomonadota > Gammaproteobacteria > Enterobacterales > Permianibacteraceae > Permianibacter > Permianibacter aggregans. The sequence continues at coordinate 4,249,788 of NZ_CP037953.1, read as the reverse complement.
ATAGAAAAATGCGAAGGTCAAATTCTGGTGCATATTCCGAACCGTTTTAACCGACAGACGGCGTGCCACGGCAATACCGCGCAGGTCGCCTTTTACCAGCGTTAACTGTGCGGTATTCATGGCGACATCGGTGCCCGTTCCCATGGCGATGCCGACATCAGCTCGCGCCAGCGCTGGTGCGTCGTTGATACCATCACCGGCCATCGCGACGACTTTGTTTTGCTGTTGCAATCGCGCCGCCAGACGCGCTTTGTCTTCAGGCCTTACCTCGCCATGCACTTCATCAATATGGAGTTTTTGCGCAACGGCGCGCGCGGTGGTTTCACCGTCGCCAGTGGCCATAATGATGCGCACTCCGGTGTCACGCAGTTGCGAAATGGCTTCCGGTGTTGAGGATTTGATCGGATCCGAAACGGCCAGCAGACCTTTCAGCTCACCATCCACAGCGAGATACATAACGCTGGCACCTTCAGCGCGTAATTGCTCCGCCTGCTCCTGCATGGTTTGCCATTTGACGCCTTCCGATTCCATCAATGCCGTGTTACCCAAAGCCAATGAGTGGCCGGTCACTTTTCCGCGCACACCAATACCGGAAGCGGATTCAAACTGCTCGGGCTCTTGAAGCGATAACGCTTGTTTTTTTGCTTCATTCACCAAGGCGTGAGCAAGCGGATGTTCGCTACCAAGATCCAGACTGGCCGCCAAACGCAGCACCTCGGTTTGCTCACCGTCCTTCACCGACAGCACCGAATGAAACGCCGGCTTTCCCTCGGTAAGCGTACCGGTTTTATCGACAATCAAGGTATCGACCTGACGCAATCGCTCAATCGCGGCTGCATCTTTGAACAACACGCCCTGCGTTGCGCCGCGTCCGGTTGCCACCATCACCGACATTGGCGTTGCCAAACCGAGCGCACACGGACAGGCAATGATCAGCACTGCCACGGCGTTAACCAAACCAAAGGCCCAGCTCGGTTCCGGCCCCCAAACGCCCCAAACGAAAAAGGTCAGCAAGGCAATGGCAATAACGACCAGCACAAATACGCCGGCCACTTTATCGGCAAGGCGTTGCATGGGCGCTTTCGAACGTTGCGCCTGCGCCACCATTTGCACAATTTGCGAGAGCATGGTGGCTTCACCGACGTGCTCCGCTTGCATGATCAGGGCGCCACTGGTGTTCAGCGTGGCGCCGATCAACCGGTCTCCCTGGCGCTTGTTGACCGGCAACGGTTCACCGGTCAACATCGACTCGTCAACGGCACTTTCCCCTTCCAGCACGACACCATCAACCGGCACTTTTTCTCCAGGTCTGACGCGAAGCCGATCGCCTTTCTGTACATCGCTGAGCGGTACATCCTCTTCTCCACGATCACTGATCCGTCTTGCCGTTTTAGGCGCCAAACTCAACAGGCTTTTAATGGCGGCACTCGTTTCCGAGCGCGCCTTTAATTCCATCACCTGGCCGAGCAAGGTCAGCGAGATAATGACGGCCGCCGCCTCGAAATAAACGGCGACGTGGCCGTCGATCTGGAAAGATGGGGGAAAAATCTGTGGCGCCAACAAGGCGACCACGCTGTAGACGTAAGCCGTTGCCGTGCCCAGGCCAATCAATGTCCACATATTGGGGGAACGATGGACAACTGAAGCCCAGGCGCGCTGGTAAAACGGCCATCCGGACCAGATCACCACCGGCGTTGCGAGTATTCCTTCCAACCAGGCACGTTTATCACCCAGTACTGACGAAAACAGATCACCCGACATCGCGAGTACGGCGACTACCACGGTCAACGGCAAGGTCCACCAGAAACGTCGGCGAAAATCTTTGAGCTCCGGATTTTCCTCCTCTGTCAGTACAGGTTGTACAGGCTCCAACGCCATACCGCATTTAGGGCAGGTGCCGGGACCGCGTTGACGAACCTCCGGGTGCATCGGGCAGGTGTATTCCACCGCTTCTGACAACGCTTGTTTGCCAGGTTGCTCTGCTGGCGGGGTGGAAAGAAAGTTTTCCGGTTTTTCCTTGAAACGTTCCAGACATTTGCTGCTGCAAAAGCGATAACGCTTGTTTTGATACGTATGGGAATGGGGCGTGTCGCGTGAGACCTTCATCCCGCATACCGGGTCAACATCTGATGAAGATTTGTCGTGATCAGGATGATGATGCGCTTCCATTGCGGTCTCCCTCATGTTGTTGAATTGATTTCATTCGTTTGAATACCAGCCGGAGCTGTTTCTCCAGCTCTATGATGATAAACAATGCGACACCGATGGCAACGATCAGAATGCCATCCCAAAGTGGGATGCTTTCGGTGGCGAATACCGCTTGTAGCGATGGCAGATAAGTAATCGCGAACTGCGCAACGGTAACGATGAAAACTACCAGCCAGATTACCTTGGTGCCGCGCACGGCGTTCCAGGTAAGCGAAGTGCCGTAGATATTGCGAATGAAGAACAAGTGAAAAATTTCCATGACCACAAGCGTGTTCAGCGCCATGGTTCTGGCGAGTTCCACCGAATAATGACGCTCCAGTGCGTACTGAAAAACGCCGAATACACCGCAAACGAACAATAGGGATACCAGCACGATGTGCCAAAGTAGTTCGCCGCCAAGTAGCGGTTCATCGCGCGGACGCGGTGGTCGCCGCATAGTATTTTCTTCGGTTGGCTCGAAAGCCAGCGCCATGCCAAGGGTCGTAGCCGTGATCAGGTTGATCCAGAGAATCTGAATCGGGGTAATCGGCAGCGTCATGCCGATAAACAGCGCGACAATGATGGTCATCGCTTCACCGGCGCTGGTCGGCAATGTCCAACTGATCACTTTTTTCAGATTGTCGTAGACAGTGCGACCCTCGCGTACCGCCGCGACAATTGAGGCGAAATTGTCATCGGTCAACACCAGTTCGGCGGCCTCTTTGGCCGCTTCGCTCCCCTTCAACCCCATCGCGATGCCGGCATCGGCTCGTTTCAATGCAGGCGCATCATTGACACCGTCACCGGTCATGGCCACGGTCATGCCGTGCGATTGCAGTGCGGTGACTAATCGCAACTTGTGTTCAGGACTGGTGCGAGCAAATACATTGCAGTTCAGCACCGATTCGCGCAATTCGGCATCACTCATCTCATCGATGTCAGCGCCGGTCAATACCTTTTCGGCGTCACGCAAACCGATTTGTTGACCAATAGCCGCCGCCGTTTTGCTGAAATCGCCGGTAATCATTTTTACGGCAATGCCGGCACGGTAGCATTCGTCGATAGCGGCAACGGCTTCGGCGCGTGGCGGATCGATCAGGCCGACCATGCCGAGCAAGGTCAACGAACCCTCAACGTCCGAATGTTCAAGCACGGTGTGTTCTACGGCAACAGATTTGCAAGCAAAGGCCAGCACACGCTGGCCACCCGTCGCCACCTCCGCCACGCGTTGCTGCCAATAGTCATGGTTCAGTGCTTCAACACCACCGTCAAATTGCCGCTGGTTTTCACACATGGCGAGAATCCGCTCTGGCGCGCCTTTTACAAAGATGAACGCGTGGTGCTCGTGGTCATGATTCAGTGTTGCCATGAAGCGATGCTTGGCATCAAATGGAATCGCATCGGTCCGTGACCAGTGTGCGTGTAGTTGACGAATATCCAGATCGGTTTTGCCTGCGAATGCCAACAGAGCACCTTCCATCGGATCGCCTTCAACGCGCCAGATGCCGTCGTGTGCCCGGATGCTGGCATCGTTGCAAAGGGTTGCGGCACGGGCCAATTCCTGAAGTGCCTTGTGCTCGCCCGATGTAATTTCAGCATCATTGAGTTTCAGCGCACCCTTTGGTTCGTAACCGCTGCCCTCGACAGCGAACCGATGCTGGCTGGTGAGAATCGAAGAGACCATCATTTCATTTCGGGTCAGCGTGCCCGTTTTGTCGGTGCAGATCACCGACACCGCGCCAATGGTTTCAATGGCTGGCAAACGGCGAACAATGGCGTGACGCTGTGCCATCGCCTGAACACCAATGGCCATCGTGATGCTCAACACCGCCGGCAAGCCTTCCGGGATCGCCGCGACTGACAAACCGACAACGGCCATGAAAATATCGGCGAATGGGTAATGGCCAACAAAGTAACCAAAGGCCAGCAGGATGCCGGCAACAACCAGAATCAGAATCGTCAGCCATTTGGCAAAAATGTTCATCTGCGTCACCAGCGGTGTCGTCAGCGTTTGCACTTCCGCCAACAAACCACTGATACGGCCGATTTCCGTCCGGGCGCCGGTGGCAACAACAACGCCTTTTGCTTGTCCGCTGGCGACCAGCGTGCCGGAAAAGGCCATGTTGGTTCGATCGCCCAGCGCCGCTTTTTCAGCGACAGGCTTTACATGCTTTTCTACTGCTACCGATTCCCCGGTCAGAATGGCTTCTTGTATCGACACGCCGTGTGCAGTAACCAGGCGGAGATCCGCCGGCACTTTGTCGCCGGCTTCCAGCAACACGATATCGCCTGGCACCAGTTGCTCACCATCTATGGTTTGCCGCTCTCCGTCGCGAATGACGTTGGCGCGCTGGGCCAGCAGATGACGAATGGCATCCATTGCCTGTTCGGCCTTGCCTTCCTGCACAAAGCCTATCAGTGCATTGACCACGACGACGGCGAGAATCACACCGGTATCAATCCAGTGGCCAAGCAGCGCTGTGATCGCAGCTGAACCGAGCAACACATAAATCAGAATATTGTGAAACTGCAGCAGCAGACGCTTTAATGCACTGTGCGGCGCCGCTTCCGGCAGACGATTGATGCCATACTCACGGAGTCGTTGTTCAGCCTGCTGCTGCCTCAAACCGTTCGACGACACCTGCAGTGCGGTCAGCGAATCCTCGATGGAGCGACTATGCCATGAAGCCTGTTGTATCTTGTTGTTTGCCATGCCTGCCACTCACCCTTCCACTCAATGTGTGTTTGCAGCTTTCGTGTTCACCGGCCTTATCATGATTCAGCATAGCGACAATGACTGAGCGGTTTTTCCACTTTGATCAAGGTTTCGTCGAGTTTTTACTGCCATTAACTCAACTTTTTCCGTAACCACGGCACAATGCCGCCCGCTTTCAGTAGCTGAAGATGGCGCTCCGACAATTGATGCCTCAACTCAAATTTTTGTTGCCCGTCGTTCAGTTCAACGGTAATCGATTCACCGCTAGATAGCGCTTTGGGCCACGCTCTTAACGACAGTGTGTCACCCGCTTCAATCTTGTCGGCATCATCGGGGGCAGCAAAGGTCAGTGGCAGCACACCAAAGTTGATCAGGTTCTGCCAATAGATGCGGGCAAAACTTTTTGCCAGCACGACGACCAGACCCAGGTGCCGGGGAGCCAGCGCAGCATGTTCTCGACTGGAGCCCTGACCGAAGTTTTTGCCACCGATTATCAAGTGCAATTTGTCGTCATCAAGCTTGGCTACACGTTCATGATATTCCGGGGCAATATCATTGAAACTGAACTTGCCGATTTCCGGAATATTGCTGCGATAAGGCAATACATCAGTGCCGGCCGGCAGGATTTCATCGGTTGAGACGTGATCGCCAAGCTTCAATAAAACCGGCAACGTAATCGTTTCCGGCAGTGGCTTGAGTTCCGGCATGCGCGCTATATTGGGGCCTTTGATCAGATTGTTGCCAGCGTGTTTGTCGTCGCCATTTTGGGGTTTGACGAACAGCGATTGGTCCAGGTGTTCAAATTCCGGTTCCTCGATTCGTGGGTACTTTCGCTTTAGCGAACGGCCATCGGTGATTTTTCCGGTCAACGCTGAAGCGGCTGCCGTTTCCGGACTGCATAGCCAGACTTTGTCTTCGCGGGTGCCGGAGCGGCCGGGAAAATTTCTTGGTGTCGTACGCAAGCTGTTCTGATCGGTTGCCGGTGCCTGACCCATGCCGATACAACCATTGCACCCGATCTGATGCAAGCGGGCACCCGCGGCCAGCATGGCTTCCAAACAACCATCCTTGCTCAGTGCGCGCAGAATTTGTCGCGAACTTGGATTGATATCAAGCGAGATGTCTGCCGGTAGAATCTGGTTGCGTACGAGTTCTGCGACGATCGCGAAGTCCCGATAACCGGGATTGGCGGAAGATCCAATGTAGGATTGAAAAATCGGCTCGCCGGCTACGTCATTCACCGGCACCACATTGCCAGGGCTTGATGGTTTGGCGATCAACGGCTCCAGCGTGGATAAATCAATCTGATCGTGATGCTCGTACTCACACCTCTTTTCGGCCTTCAACTCACGCCAGTCTTTCTCACGGTGTTGACGCCGCAAAAATGCGCGCGTCTGCTGATCGGAGGGAAACACCGTTGTCGTGGCGCCAAGCTCGGCACCCATATTGGCGATAACATGCCGGTCCATTGCCGATAAACTTGCCACGCCCGGGCCAAAATATTCGAGAATGCGCTGCACACCACCATCGACATCATGACGACGCAACAACTCCAGAATGACATCCTTGGCACTGACCCAATCCGGCAGCTCACCTGTCAATTCAATGCCCCAGATTTCTGGCATGCGCAAATACACCGGTTGGCCTGCCATCGCCTGCACGATATCGGCGCCGCCGGCACCAATCGCCAACATTCCAAGGCTGCCTGCTGCGCAAGTGTGGCTGTCGGCGCCAATCAGAGAGCTACCGGGAACGCCGAAATGCTGCATATGAACCGCATGACTGATGCCGTTGCCGGGCCTGCTGTACCACAGACCAAAGCGCTGGCAAGCACTGAGCAAAAAACGATGATCGTCCGGATTTTTATTGTCCACCTGCAATAAGTTGTGGTCGACATACTGGGCTGATAAATCCGTTTTTACGTTGTTGAGTTCGATGGCCTCCAGCATCAACATGATCAAGGTGCCGGTGGCGTCCTGAGTCAAAGTCTGGTGAAAACACAAACCGATTTCCTTGCCAGCTTCGGCTTCGCCTTCCCGCAGATGAGCGTCGATCAGTTGGCGAGCGAGATTGCGCTTGCTTGAGCTTCTGTTCATGTTCCGGACCTTTCGCTAGTCATTGGCGCTGGCTGTGATTTTGGTCGCAGCGGCCGGCGCAAGTCGCGGGCATTGGCGAGAGCACCCAACAAGACCCAGCGATTGATACGCTCGCCCCAACCGTTTGTCTGCAACAGTTGCATGCGCGCGAGATGATTATAGAAACGATTGCGCAGTTTCCTCCCGCCACGCAAACCTTGCCAAAGCAAATCCAACAACTTGCGCTTGTTGCCGCGACGTTCCTTCAGATAGTGCAGTGCCGCTGCCAGCAGCGCTTCTTCATCGCTGAACGCTGTGCCGAGCGGGTAATACGGCAAGTGCTCATGGGCGCCGGCATCGGCAAATTTCTGCTTCAGTGCTGCCGCCGTATTGTTTCGAAACGCCGATGGAATTTGATAATCTTGCTCGACTTTGCCCGCTGCCTTGGCCTGTGCCAATAACTCCTGCTGAAACTGCGAGTCCGTGATCGCCAGCATCGCTACGATGACATCACGATCGGTTTTGCCTCGCAAAACAGCAGCGCCATACTCGGTTACGACAATGTCGCGCAAATGACGTGGAATGGTTTGATGCGGATACTGCCAGACAATATTGGAGTGGATCTCACCATGCTGCCTTCGCGTACTGGGCAAGCAGAGTATCGAGCGGGCGCCTTCCAGCACATGCGCCTGGGCAACGAAATTGTACTGCCCTCCTACACCACTGACGACTATGCCATCACCAAGCCCGTCGGAAATGACCGCGCCATTCAAAGTGGCCATCATCGCGGAATTGACAAAACATGCATCACGTCGCTGTAGCTGTTTTAACTCAGTGTCGCCAAATAATTCATTGATAAACGAAATGCCGGTCATGTTGATGCCGTCACGCTCCTGTTCCGGCAGTTCACGTAACTGCTGATAGAACCGTGCTGAGCCAAGAAAAAAACCGCCATGCAGATAAATGCCGCCACAGAGCGATTCGCCTAGCCCCTCTTGTTCAAGTTTCTGCCTTGTCGCCGGGTCTGCCAATGTGGCGGGTAACGCGCTGCCATCACTGAAATGCAACTGGCCATCGACGAAGCGAACGTTATCGGCGACTAAACCGTACCGCCGCAAAAACTGCCAGTCAGCCTCGTGCAAAGGCTCGTGCACACGCTGCGCCTCCCGTAATGCGTCAAGCGCATCTAGCGTAACCGGCTGAACGATCTTTTTTTCATTCAGCAAGCGCTGCAAGGTTTTGTCGTCGTACACCTTTCGGCGCAGCACACCGCTTTCACGCAAATGCAGAAAACCTTCAACCGCCATTTCACTGGCGCCATAAAGCCCTTCGACGAACACCTCGCGCTGCACCGGCAGAATCGATCTCAGGGATTTTTGCGGCTCGTGCAGCAGCGCCGACAGCAATGCCTGATAGACGGTATTGAACTGCTGACGCAGCACCAGCATGTGAGTAATGGCATCGCCCAGCGAGCCGATGCCAATCTGCAGTGTGCCGCCATCTTTGACGAGACTTGCGACGTGCGTGGCCATCGCGTAGTGAGCGTAATCGATTGGCATCAGTGGAATCGGGAACAGCGAATAGGGTTCGGACTCCAGCAGCAGATCGAATTGTTCTTCGTCGAGCACGGCATCATGCGGCATGAATGGCAGCGCCGAATTGATTTCGCCAGCGAGCACAAACTGCTGTCGTTGTGCCGGCGTCAGTGCTGCCAGCAAGTCCAGCGTGATGTCAGGGTTACAACTAAGACTGAACAGGGACGCGTTGTTCTCATGCGGCGCCACCATCTGGGCGATGACATTGATGCCAGCATCGAGCAAATCACGAACCACGTGAGAATAGTTGCTGCAGACATAGTCCTGCTGCGCGCGGGCATCGCGAATGAATGCACCCGGTTTCAGAAAAAATTCGGAAACGTGAATATTTTCCGGCAATCGTCCCTGTTGCCGGTCACGGGCAAAATCGAGACCGGGATAATCCCCGTACTGGTTCTTTACCACCGGCTCAAGAAAACGCTGTGCCAACAGGTTGTCGGCGCTTGGCGTTTCCAGCGTCAATGCTGTGACAATGTGCAACGACAAATCCGGGCGTGCCTTGACGTATTGATACAAGGCATTGGCCAGCAGATTGCCCTTGCCTAGCCCCAATGGCAGACCCAGCACGATGCGTTTGCCAACGCGCTCGACAATCGCCTCGGCACAGCGTTCGGCATTCGTGCTGCGCAGGGTGTGTTTTCGCTCAGGGCGTTCAGACACCGCTCACTCCTTGCTTGCTCTCAGCAAAGTGTAGACGCTATCGCATAAATGCTTGGTGCTCGGTGATCGGCACGAATGGGTCGCGCCGAATCAGCGCTCTCCACTTGCCGGATAGGATTTTTCAATGTTGTCATGGTGGTTCCGCGCCATTAAGGAATTTCGTACCGGCTGGCGACTACACCGTCGCCAGCAACATGACGGACGCCATCAGCGCCATGCCCAGGTTTTCCGTCAGTGTGACGGTGGACAATGGCACGTCGAGTATCGAGCCCATGCATGGACAATTGATATCCAGATCACGTGTCAACGCGTACACCACACCGACCGCGCCAAATACCATGATGATGATCGTGGCGCTGTACACCAGATGGCGTTGCCAGTGCGCCAGATAGGCAAGACCGAGTAACAACTCGATGAACGGGTAAACATACGCGTACGGCCGCCAGCGCTTTGCCAGCAGGTCATACATGCTGAAGCCCCCGGCAAATGCCTGCGGGTGAAACAGCTTAAGCAACGCAAACACGCACAGGAAAAACCCCATGCTGCCGTGCATGATCTGGCGCACGGAAAAATCTTGCTGCCAGGCCAGCGCGAATCCGGCGCTGATCGAGACCAGCACCAGTATCGTCAGCGGCCAGTAGTCCCGTAGTGCTTTGCCTCGTTGATCATCTTGCTGATGAAAGCTGGGTTTCTCGCTCATCTGATCGCCTACACTTCGCTACGCATTATTGATGCTGCAGCGAGCGGGCCGATTTCATTTCCGATTGCAGCAGATTGGCTAAATCGCGAACCGGCACATTGGTCATTTCCTTGTCGGTTTCAACAATCACCTTGCGTTGCAGCTCGCGTGGCATATTGTCGCGCATATAGCCAAGCATTTTCGGTGCCGCGACCAATACCAGTTGCTGATAATCATCACGATGCTCCTGCAAATACTCGACGACCTCACCGGCGAAGCGGGTCTTCTCAAATTCCTGCGGATCAGTCGGATGTTCCATCGCCGAGCGCGATTGGTCACCACGCTGAAACCGGCGACCTTGCCGGTCGCTGGCGATCTCCCGGGTCGGTTTGTTCATATGGCGCAGTTCGCCACCATCGATTGGGTCCAGTTGATCACCAGTGCCTCGATAATTCAACACCGAGGCTTTGGTGCCATCGGCAATAACAAACCAGGTCGTTTTCATCGTAAGCTCCTTTTCTCCAGTTAAATCAGGATTGCTAGTTCATTGCTATAAAATCACTTTGCTCCACTGACCATAGGGATTCTCAATCTTGCCGCGCGGCAAACTGAATCCAATCAGCGCCAGTCCGCACAATAATGTGCTGACAATCGATACCATGCTGGTGCTGAAAATAAATGGTGTGATCAGCAAGCTCATACCAAGGAAAATATTCAAGAAGCGAATGCTGCGCATGACTTCGGCGAATGCCGTGACGGTAATGGTCACCACCAATGCGCCAACCAAATGATCGGCGTTTGCCATATTGCCGTCGTTGCCAAGCGTGATGCGGGTGAACATCAGCCAGACACCAATAAACAGGCAGGCGCACAAATGCCACGGCGCAGAAACGCCGCCACCAACGCCAACCATGTCCTTGAGAATTTCTCGCCCGGGGCGCTCGATATCATCAATATCCTTGTCGGTTTTCACGGGCGAACCCTCGTCGGTATCACCGGTAAACAGAATCTGCATCCACGGTTTGCCAAGTTTGGCTCGGCGTCGCAGGAATGCCAGCGTGGCAACAATCTCGTCAAACGAATACGGGATTTGCAGCAGCATCGCCGCTGCCGCAATCAGGCACAGCGTGCACCAGGTATTCAGAATGATCGGCTGGATGATGATGAAGGTGATCGAGATGGCACCGAGCGGCACAATCATGAAACCAAACAGCAAGACCAGCCATGGCATGGTGCGCCAGCGTTTGTTTGAGCCAATCATGCCGGTCAGAATTTCCAGCAGATAAGTTAGACTGCCGATGCCAGCATCGGGCACAGGCCAGGCTTTGGAAACCGATGAGGTAATGATTTCCTCGGTGCCGTTTTTGCCGTCAGTCAATGCGCCAGGAAAAAACGGTTCCCACACCGCATCGACATGGCCAAGCTGATACGCGGCCAGATAGCGAGAAATGAAAAATCCGACGAAGGCCAGCGCGATGATCGGAAAACGTTGAATCCACGCGGATGGCGAAAAATTCCAGCCAGGTGGAATTTCCGGGCCGGTTTCCGACGCGATCGGCGACACACCGGGAAACGGTCGCGCCAACAAGGCGAAACCAATCACCAATGTGCCAATGATGGTGCCGTTCAAGTAGGCGGCAGCGGTTGGTGCCCAGAACACCAACGGAGCAAACAGCAACCATAAACCGACGGCACCAAGCGCCCACCGGCTAAAGCGCAGAATCGGCTTTGGCGACAGCGCGAAAATACCAAGCACGAGCATCGCCACACCGCTGGCGAGATCGCTGATCATCATCGCGGTGGATTGATAGCCGAGCGTCATCGGAGACGTCAGCAACCATAAGCCCATGGCGATATTCAGCACATGCGCCCAGAGAAATTCCTTGTGCGTGGCACGATATTTTTTTTCGTATTGTTGACGCAGTTCGTGCGGGTTTTGCTCCAGCTCCTCAGCGGTTTCCATCCAGCTCGGTGGCGTGATGCCGTGCTGACGGTACCAGGTCAATGGGTCATCCTTCAGTGCCGAAATAATGCTGGGCAATACATTGATCACTTTATGCTTCGGTTGCCAATCGAGCAGCTCGGAGGCTTTGCCGATATTCAGCGCATAATGGTCAGAAGCCATATCGACCATGAATGGCCGAATAAAAGGTTTCTCACCGTAATCCAATTGGTCCGGCACCACCGGCTCAGACTTTTCCTGCAACCAGGCGCCCGCCTTGGCCAATGGCTTCGGCAGTTGCAGTGTCGACCATTGACGTGAACCGTGGATCAGGCGGCCGATCTCATTCTGTAATTCCTGATAGCTGATCGTTTCCGGCTCTCCGGCCAATAGCTCGCATTGATCCGGGAGTTCGTTACGTTTGGCGATGGCCGCTTGAAACAGTGCCAGCATGTCGTTCAGATGGATGAATGATTGCCCGGCTCGACTGTCACCGGCATACAACACGCTCTTGGCGTCGTGTTCGAAGATTCGCGCGATCTGATTGGCCAACGTTGGCACGCAGGTTTGATCGTCGTAAAGCCCGGCCAAGCGCAGAATAAGATATGGCATGTCACCGTGGTGGCGGTGAATCATGTTCTCGGCGTCGAGTTTTGATTGCGGATAAGGCCAGCGCGGCGCCAGCGGTGCTTGCTCGTCGATGGTTTCACCGACCACACCGGGCTCGTGCACAAGCATGGTGCTGGAATAGATAAAACGCTCGATATCAAAGCTCTGCAAGCCTTTGATCAGGTTTTCGGTGCCATGGACATTGACGTTTTCATAAAGCGGATGCGGCTCACCGGTAAAATCAAAGTAAGCCGCCAGATGCACGACCGCGGCCAGCTTCTCACCATGCTCTTTTTTCATTTTCTTGCAGGCAGCAGTGATGGACTGCGGTGACGTGATGTCCATTTCCAGATCGCAGTCCGTGCCCGGTCTGTCAGTGCCAATGACGGTATAGTGCCGTTTCAGTTTGGCAACCAATGCACTGCCAATGGCACCGGCTGAACCAGTAATCAATACTACTGATCGCTGTTTCTTGTTCATTTTTCCCTTTTGCCTGGGTTGAATAGCATCGACTCGGCGCTAACCAAACGACAACAGGCAAGGCGTCATGTGGAACGGTTACGGTAGTCCTCCGCTGTCATGCGCCCGCCTGGAATCAGTTCGGGCATGTGTTGCCGCTCAGGCGGCGGATTTTTGCTTGAACCAATCCTTGGTGCCGCCTTCATAATCGTAGATATTGGAAAAGCCCGCTTTTTCGAGCTTCTTCGCCGCTTTTGGCGATGCATCACAATCCGTGCTGGCACAATAAACAACGATATCCCGCTCCTTATCTCCAGCCACCAATTCCACTTTCTTGATGAAATCATCGCTCTCAAGCGGGATGTTGATTGAGGTGCGAATGTGCTGCTCATTGAATGCATCCTTCGGTAGCACGTTGATCAACACAAAATCACGATGCTCCATGTCGTTCATCCGCTTTAATTCATCCCGAGTAATGGTTTTCATTTGACTACTCCTCATTCTTGCTGATTGGTTAGCTCTGCGGTCGCCGCATCACGCTACGCACTCAGGATGAATGCGTAGCGGAAGGGCGCCCCACATACCAACTTCATGCTGCTGACTTCGAAATACCTTTTGCTGCGTGCGAGGCGACGGATTCCTGATCATGACGAACGATATCGCCAAGAGACAGAATGCCAACCAGGTTCTTGTCATTCTTGTTGTCCAGCACAATCAGGCGATAGACCTGCTGCTTGCGCATGCTGTCGGCAGCCGACTCAATATCATCGTCCTTGAAGCAGTACAGCACTTTCTCACTGAGGATCTTGTCCACACGGGTTTCCTGTGTGGAAAGCCCTTCCGCGACAGCACGGACAGTGATGTCGCGGTCGGTAATGACGCCCTGCAGCTTTTCTTTTTTTTCATCGCTGACTGGCAGAAAACCGCAATCCATATCACGCATCTTTTTTGCAGCAGCCATGATGGTAGTGGAAGGCGCCAGGTATTCGGCGTTCTTGCTCATTGCTTCGCTGACTTTCATCGTTATCCTCCTTTCCTGAATGTCAAAACAGCCCGTTTGCGGCTGTGTGTGTTCGCTGAAGCGATGTTGAAGGCGAAGCGACAAATTCTGTTCAGCAGTTGCCGCTACATGGCCTTCAGCGCAATCAACGGCAATCACCATTGCCCATCGCCATTCAATCGTCGTTGTCTTAATCGCTACAGCGAACAACAGCACACATCACGGTTTGGACAGATTCCTGAACAGCGTTCGGATAATGGCTAATTCATTGCCGTCATGATCATTAACGCAAGAACCGCACCAACGTTAAACGCGGTATTGAGATAGTCGACTTTCAGCCCAGCATTGCGCTGACGAGCGATATTACGCGGAGCAGAAAACGATGAGCGCCATTGGTCTCCTGAAACCACTGTACAGGCCTCATTTTGTCGTGGTGGTTTTGCCGCTGGCCTGGTGCATTTAGGCCGCGTTTCCAAGCGCATTGACGGCTCCGTCAAGCGGCAATGGCCAAGCATTTACTGCTCATTCATTGTCGTCGCCATGCCGAGCTTTCTGTGCCTTCTTGATGTTCTCCTGACGCGCTTTCTTTTGTGCCTCAGTCGGCTTGTTTTTTTCTGGAACGTTGGGGCGTGGCTTGGCTTCGAACATGTCGCCTTTGACATGTTTGGGTTCAGAGCCGAGCTTGTCGAGCAAATCTTTGGCGTCATCATGGTCCGGGATCAGTTTGCCGTCTTCGACGTGGGCAAAATCCTTGCTGATCAGCCATTTCACGGTATCCCAGGAACCACTGCTGCGTTTACCGGCAACGCGCTGCAAACCGCCTTCATCACCGATATCGTGGGTTCTGAATGTTTCGAAATCGTTCTTTTCGCGCACACCGACATGATAATAATCGCCCTCGCCGCCTCGACCCGGCTTTTCCCTTTCCCTTCCTTCCGGCTGTGCCAACGAACGCTGGCGCGAAGACATGTTCTGCCATGCCTCCTGGGCTTTCTTGATATTCTCTTTCGCTGCTTCACGTTGTTTTTGCGTTGTCATGTTCGCCTCCTTTTTCATCCAGAGTTTGTCGTCTGGGCGTTTGCAAAATCACTGGCATGTCACATGCTTGAATTAAAGGATGATGCGCAAGTGAATTTTCTTGAACGGGTGTTTCCACGGTCCTATTGCTGGAGAACGCTCGGTCATATCAAACCACCTGCATTTCGTGTGCCGAGCCCTCTGCAGCGGCACAGCATCAGCGAGAATTGGCAAGCGAAATGGGCCAATCGATGCACAGACGAAGGAGGTAAACAATGGCTTTGACCATCTCTCAGCTCGGTGACGCGGCGTTGGAGCTGAATGTGTTCGGCAAACTGCAAAAAGAGGACTATGAGACATTTATTCCGAAAGCCGAGTCACGCATCGCCAAACAAGGCAAACTGGATTTGCTGATCAATGTTTCGCGTCTCGAAGGCTGGACGCCATCGGCACTTTGGGAGGATTTGAAGTGGGATGCCAAGCACTACAGTGATGTCTCGCGCCTGGCGATTGTCAGTGACGACAACAACAAGGAATGGATGGCAACCCTGTCGAAACCCTTCACCGGTGCCGAAGTGGAATACTATCCGGCGACTGAACTTGACAAGGCTAGACGTTGGGTACGCCATCAGGATTAATCCCACCGCGCAATACAAACTAACCGTAATAAAAAAGCCGAAGCAGATCTGCTTCGGCTTTTATTGTGAGTGCTGATAATCAGGCCCCTTCTTTCTGCTGCTCTCCCTGTTGATTTTCCGGGGCTTCATCGTCTTCAAACTCCTTTTCAGCACGATTCAGTGACTCGGCCAGTGTGCCGTAAGCGCTTGAGAATCCCTTGACCACTTCATCCCAGGCTTTGCCGCTGTCGGTTCGGACTTCTTTGGTCCAGTTGGCCAGCTCTGTGCGATTTTGTTTGATGGTGTCGAGCAGTTGTTGGCGTTGCAGCTTCACTTCCTGATTGACCTCCTCGCCCATGTTCGCCACTTGCTGCTCGACCTGATTGATGCGCGCATCCATTTTTTGCATTTGCTGATCAATGGTGGCTGCTGCTTCGTCGCGCTGGGTGGCCGTGTACTGCGCTAGCTGATTGGTGAATTCTTCCCATTCCAGCACGACTTTCTGCGCCGGCGTTGGCCCCATATCGCCTTGATCCGCTGGCTCAGAGGGCTGCGCTGCTGGCGAGGTTTTCTCTGGTTCTTGCTCCTCC
The DNA here is from genome assembly GCF_009756665.1 of Permianibacter aggregans. Classification (GTDB taxonomy): domain Bacteria; phylum Pseudomonadota; class Gammaproteobacteria; order Enterobacterales; family Permianibacteraceae; genus Permianibacter; species Permianibacter aggregans. Next base: position 4,233,642 of record NZ_CP037953.1, on the reverse strand, counting down.
ATTTTCTTCTGGTCGCCGCAACCACCTGCCACTACGACCATGGCCAGTAACGCCGGATACACAATCTGTCGATACAATGTCATGGTTTCTTTTCTCCTGTGTCATGGTGTCGAAACGGGTGTATGGCCAGTTTCAACTCTGCATGTTTAGAAACGTGCTAACGACGCTCCACTCTGAATGGGCTGTTCAGCAAGCCTTGTGTAGACCTAGGCATTCTTCAACTTGTTGTAGGCTGACTTTACCGACTCACTGACTTCGTCAAATGCACGGTCGGTGCCTTTCTTCAATTCCTCCCAGGAATCGCCGCTGGCTTGGCTGACCGCGCGCAAACGCTCTCTTGCCTCATCCTGCTTGGCGCGAATTTTCTCCAACTCTTTGTCCATCTGAATACGCACATCGCTTTTTTCCTGCTTTGCTTTGGCTTTCAGTTGATCGATCTTCGCTTGCCATTCATCCATATTGGCTTGCAGTTTCTGTTGGTATGCTTCTTGTCTGTTCATGATGTCCTCTCCTTTTTCGATGGAAAATTATCGTGATACATCACTTCATGCAGCATATGTGCCGGTTACCAGGCGAGCATGTCTGGCTACGCGATCAAATGCCCCGCTCACAGCAACCTTGGGGGAAATACCCCTTTTATCGGGGCAGATAACCCGCTCAGGCACGCTGTTTCAAGTCGTATTTCTGTATCCGGTAACGCAGGGTTTCCCGCGTAGTGCCCAGCACTCGCGCTATTTCGGTGACGTTGAAGTTGTTCAGCTTCAACGCTTTTTGGATGACCATGCGATCAATCTCTTCCAACGCCATGCTGCCATCCAACGGCACCAGCAACGCCGCTTCATCGCTGCTTGGCTGGCGGGAAGACGCGGTTTCACTGTCTGGCAATTGCAGCCAACGTGCCGGAAATACTTCGTCCTTGGACAGCAGCACGCAACGCTCGATGACGTTGCGCAATTCCCGAATATTTCCCGGCCAATTATAAGCCATCAATTGCTCCCATACCTTGTTCGGGATGACGTCGATCTTCTTGTTGGCTTTGAGATTGAACTCAGCGACGATACGCGGCACCAGATCCATCATGTCCTCTTTGCGGGTGCGCAATGGTGGCAGGTGAATGCTGAATACACTCAGGCGATGATATAAATCTTCCCGCAGTTTTCCTTCTCTGGCGGCTTGTTCGAGATTGACACTGGTGGCGGCGAAAATCTGCAAGTCGACATCAATCTCCCGCTCACCACCCAGTCGTCGAATTTTCTTGTCTTCAATGGCCTTCAATAATTTGGCTTGCAGCTCCAGATCCATGTCGCCGATTTCATCAAGAAAAAGCGTGCCGCCGTTAGCCTGCTCAAACAAACCGTGGTGACGAGTTCGGGCACCGGTGAACGCTCCTGCCTCATGCCCGAACAATTGTGATTCCAACAGTTCTTTCGGTAACGCCGCACAGTTCAACTCGACAAGCGGTTCCTTATGGCGCTCTCCACAATAGTGCAGAATGCGCGCAACCAGCCCTTTGCCTGTTCCGGTTTCGCCGGTGATGATCAGCGTACTGAGCGGCACATCGGAAAGCTGTTTCAACAATGAGCGCACTTCCTCTACGGCCGGACTGGTGCCTTGATACGCTTCAAAGCTGAAGCGCTTGCGTTCGGTGGTGGTGTAGTGGCGCAGATGCCAGCGTGTCAGAGCAGAACGCCAGGCTCGTTGTGCCAGCAGTGCCAGTCGTTCCAGGTCCGCCGGTTGGTCGAGCACATCAAACGCCAGGCGGTTGACTTGCGCCGATGGTGACTGCTCCTGATCGGCAATCAGATAAATCCATTCGCCGCATTCCATGGAGTCATGCAGCGATTTCAGCTCATCCAATGCCTCTTGGCTGAGTACACGCATGGCGACCACAACAACGCGCGGCTCGAAAGCCTGCTCCAACAGCACGCCTCTGGCTTGAAGCGGCTGTGCATAACTATCGATTTGCCAATCGTCTCGTTGAAAAGTTTTTTTGAGTTCCTCAGATAATGCCGGATCATCGCTGATAATCGACATTCGGCTTGCCATAAATTGCTCCCTCACTGAGCCGCTCATCCCGTGAAGATGATCGGCGCATTCCATGAAATCTGGTCCCATGATACGTCATGTTGCATGCTAGCCAATATGCTTCTCACGGGAACAGCTATTGCGACAACGCGCTGTCATTGCACTGAAAAGCCAAGGCGACAGGAAAATTCAGATGTGAGCAGCAGGTGGTTGAATACCGCTGCTCCTCAGTCTAGCAGCTAAGTTGCGCCGACACGGGTTAAAATGCTCACTTGATCGCGCCGGTGATTTGCTGCGAATAAAAATCATCGCCCTTGCAACATGCCGTTATAAAGGACACGGTAAAGGTATAAAAAACAATTCAGAAAAACGCAGATATCCGGCTCTTGCCGGATATCTGTCGTTTGCACTGATAATCAGGCGATTTCAGTGCATGGGATGCCTGTTACGCCAGCAGAGCTCGCAGCATCCAAGTGTTTTCTTCGTGCTGACCAATACGATCGGTGAGCAAATCAGCGGTTTTGACATCCTTGACTTTTTCCGCTTCCATTACGGCTTTTCTCAGCTTGCGAGCACAGGACTCATTGCCGTCGATCAACTGCTGAATCATTTCCAGGGCAGTCGGAGTGCCCGTTTCTTCTTCAATCGATGCCATTTTCTTGAATTGCTGGAAGCTGCCGGGTGCCGGGAAACCAATGGCGCGAATGCGCTCGGCAATGGTGTCGATGGCCTCAGCCATGTCTTCATACTGCTGCTCAGTCAGTTTGTGCATGCCGACGAACAACGGACCAACAACGTTCCAGTGAAAACCTTGCGTCTTGACATACAGTAAATAGGTATCAGCCAAAACTTCGCTGAGCCGATCCGCCAGTTCAAGCCGATCATCACGGGCGATGCCGCCATGAGTGACCACTTCTTCCGGACGAGCTTTCATTGCGCTGTGTGTAGCCATGCGTGTACCTCCTTTCAGTTATCGAATTCCATGAACGGATATCTTGAATGCTGCAAGAACGATTCCAGGTAGAGCGGGTGTCTTACCCGCACAGATGCTAACGGGGGTGCCTGCCATCGGTGGATCTCAACCGCTCCGCGTGCAAATCACCCACGGTATTCCTGATGACTTCTGCATCACCTTGTATGTCTGTACGCGAAAAATGAGCAAAACGATCTGTCAGAAATATCTTGATGAGCTTCTACAACTGACGTTGAGAAGCGATCTCGCGAAAAAAACATGTACTTTCATCGCGAAAACGCGAGCCTTCCGGCGAAGCGTGCGCAACCAAGCGCTGCGCAGTAATCACCGGGCATCGCCATAACCTTATGGACAACCGCTACTGACGTGTTCTTTCGTCACAACGGATTCCGAACGCCCAAGTGGTTCATTCTGTTTCCATATTACTGTCGTATTCTGCTCGACAAGCCAAGCCATTCAGCTCGACACGCCGAGCGAAGATACCTTGAGCCAATTTTCGATTGCTTTCCTTACCTGCCCATGCCGCCATAACTGGCGCTTGCAAGGCCCGTGAATACGAAAATGACAAACGCCACGGAGCTTTTGGATATTTTGCGTTCAGCGCTTGCAAGTTTGCGGTTGCCTCGGTCGCCGATTGGCCACCAGACAGAAAATTGATGCTGGGTATCGCTGCCGGCACCGTGCGACTCAATACTTTCATGGTTTCACTGGCCACCAGTTCCGGGAGGGCTTTGTGTGAGCTGCTTTTGCCCGGCAATATCATCGAAGGCTTTAGCACCACCGCTTCCAACAATACGTGATGAGCATGCAGCGCCTCGAACACGCTGGTCAGCACGGCTTCTGACACTTCTGAGCAGCGCGCCATTGAATGATCGCCATCCATCAACACTTCGGGTTCAACGATGGGCACCATCAATTGTTCCTGACACATGGCGGCATAGCGCGCCAACACTTCGGCATTCGAGCGCAAACCGAGTGAAGTGGGATTGTGCTCAGAAATACGGTAGACCTCGCGCCATTTGGCGAAACACGCCCCGGCTTCACGATACTGGCGCAAGCGATCGGCGAGTCCATCCAGCCCTTGAGTGATCGTATCGCCGTCGGCGTTTGTCAGTGGCACCAATCCTTTGTCAACTTTGATGCCGGACATGATCTGGTGTTTGCGCAAGAAATCCGGAACTACGGTTCCTTCGTCAGTTTTCTGAAACAAGGTCTCTTCAAACAGGATGATGCCATTCAGAAACTGGTTGATGCCCGGTGTCGTGAACAACAGATTTCGATACGTGCGCCGGGTCGATTCGCTACTGTCAATATTCAGTGCCTGCAAGCGCTTGCTGATGGTTGGGGTACTTTCATCGGCGGCCAAAATGCCCTTTCCGCGCTTGGTCAGCTCACTGACAGTCTCGAGCAATTGTGTCGCTTTATCCATGATCTGCTCCTTGCCTTTGCGTCGATATGTTTTCAGTTTAGAGCATTGCGATAGTAGGCAAATGAATGCGTTAGCAGCGAGTTCGACTGGTTATTTCTCCGACGAATTAAAATCTATTCCAATATTCCTTTGCCTTGTCACTCATTCGTCGACACCGAATGGTTTCCGGTAAATGTCACGACAATTTGGTCAGTGGCTGCACATTGACTATATTTTTTTCGTTGTCACCGGTTTGCGCATCATTCGGAAAAACTATCCTGGAAGATCATCATGCAACTAAAGCAGGTTTGCGATCCCGCCGTCATCACGGCCAAACGCCACGACTCGATTACCCGAATCGCTGAGATGATGCGTGAATACCATGTTGGCGCTGTCGTTATCGCCGACCCCATCGGCAGCAAGCTGACGCCGGTGGGGCTGATCACCGATCGCGATATCGTCATTGAGGTAATTGCCAAGCAGTTGTCACCTGACGATTTGACCGCGCACGACATCATCACCGGCCCCTTGGTTGTCGCCAACGTTCAGGATGACATTGAGCACGTGGTGTCACTGATGCATGAAAAACAGGTGCGACGTTTACCGGTGGTGGATGCGCAAGGATGTTTATTCGGCATCGTCGCGCTCGACGATTTACTGCAGTTTGTCGTGTCGGAACTGCAGGCCTTAAGCGCGGTTCCCCGAGGGCAGGTGTTTCAGGAGGTGGAGCGCCGGGCCTGACGCATGACGCTTTTCCGACTTTCTCGCGCAAACTTGATCAAACCGGGATTGCCGGTTGCAAGCCTGCCCGGCAAAATGCCATTCACCTGCTTTTTGCAGGGACATTCAGTTTCCTTGGTTCAATCCGCTCCCGGTTCACGGTGTAATAGGCACCGTGATGCCGCCCGTCTGTTCGTATTTCTTGATTTCATTCGACTAATTTCCACCGTCAGAGCCCGAACCGGCTTGATCTTTGTCAAGTTTTGTAGCCGGCCAATCCCTGACAATAGCGCCAATTGTTAAACCAATCAGGCGGTATCTGTGCGCCACCGCCGGCCTTTCACGCAGCATCTGGAGGAATTATGGGGAGTTCGTCGCACGCGATATCAGGCCAGTACCACATAAAGGTGGTGCAGCAGTTCACGATAGCGACCCTGGTTTGGGGTGTTGTCGGCATGCTGGTTGGTGTCCTGATAGCCGCGCAATTGATTTGGCCTGAGTTGAACTTCGACCTGCCTTGGCTCAGCTATGGTCGGTTGCGGCCGTTGCACACCAATGCGGTGATCTTCGCGTTTGGTGGCAGCGCCTTGATTGGCACCTCGTTCTGGGTCGTGCAACGCACCAGTCATATCCCCCTTGCCTTTCCCGGTCTTGCCTCTTTTGTGTTCTGGGGCTGGCAGGCGGTGATCGTGCTGGCGGCGGTCTCGTTGCCGCTCGGTTATACCTCAGCAAAAGAATACGCCGAGCTGGAATGGCCAATTGACATCCTGATTGCGATTGTCTGGGTGGCCTATGCGATTGTGTTTTTTGAAACAATACGTCGACGCAAGGTCTCGCACATCTACGTCGCCAATTGGTTTTATGGCGCGTTCATCCTGACCATTGCCGTGCTGCACATTGTCAACAGCGCGGCGATTCCGGTGTCGCTGACCAAGTCGTATTCGGCCTACGCCGGCACCGTCGATGCGATGGTGCAATGGTGGTATGGCCATAACGCTGTCGGCTTTTTCCTGACCGCCGGCTTTCTCGGCATGATGTATTACTTTGTGCCGAAGCAAGCCAATGGCCCGGTGTATTCCTATCGTTTGTCGGTCGTCCATTTCTGGGCGCTGATTGCCGTTTACATGTGGGCTGGTCCACACCACTTGCATTACTCATCATTGCCGGATTGGGCGCAGTCACTTGGCATGGTGTTCTCGCTGATTCTGTTGGCGCCAAGCTGGGGCGGCGCAATCAATGGTGTCATGACACTGAGTGGTGCCTGGGACAAGTTGCGGACTGATCCAATCATCCGTTTCATGATCGTCAGCTTGTCGTTCTACATGATGTCGACATTCGAAGGCCCGATGATGTCGATCAAAACGGTCAACGCGTTGTCGCACAACACCGAATGGACCGTGGGGCACGTGCACTCGGGCGCACTCGGTTGGGTCGCGTTCATCACGTTTGGTTCGTTGTACTCGCTGATCCCCGGTTTGTTCGGCAAAGAAAAAATGTACAGCACCAGTTTGATCAGCCTGCACTTCTGGGTCGCGACGATCGGCATCGTTTTGTACATCAGTTCGATGTGGATTGCCGGTGTCATGGAAGGTTTGATGTGGCGGGATGCCAACCCGGACGGCACGCTGGTTTACACCTTTGTTGAATCGCTGAAGGCCAAACATCCCTATTATTTGGTGCGTTTGCTAGGCGGCCTGATGTTTTTCGCCGGCATGTTGATCATGGTCTACAACGTCGTTCGCACGCTGGCCGGTTCGCCGCATGCCAATGAAGTGACCAGAAAGATTCCGCAACCGGGTTGAGGCAGAGATCATGAAGCACGAAATTGTTGAAAAAAATGTCGGCTTGATGGCCCTGATCATTGTCATCGTCATCAGTTTTGGCGGTCTGGCCGAAATCGTTCCGCTGTTCTTTCTGAAAGACACGACAGAACCGGTGGAAGGACTGAAACCATGGACTGCGCTGCAGCTCGAAGGTCGTGATGTGTACATTCGCGAAGGCTGCCATGTCTGTCACACCCAGATGATTCGTCCATTCCGCGCCGAGACGGAACGTTATGGACACTATTCTCTGGCCGGCGAATTTGTCTGGGAACATCCGTTCCTCTGGGGTTCGAAGCGTACCGGCCCGGATCTCGCCCGTGTTGGTGGCCGTTACAGTGATGAATGGCATCGCGTGCACTTGATCAACCCTCGCATCGTGGTGCCGGAATCGAACATGCCGAGCTTTCCGTGGCTGGAAGTCAATGTGCTCGATGGCAGCGAAACCGCCGCCAAAATGCGCGCAATGAAAACACTCGGCGTGCCCTACAGCGACGAAGACATCAATGGCGCTGCTGACGCGGTAAAAGGCAAAACCGAAATGGATGCGCTGATCGCCTATCTGCAGGGCCTCGGCACCACGATCAAGAGCAAGAGGTAAGTCATATGGAAGCGGGATTATTACGCGGCATCATGACCGTCATCTGGCTGGTGCTGTTCCTTGGCATAGCATGGTGGGCCTACAGCCCGTCGCGAAAAAAACGTTTTGATGAAGCCGCACGCCTGGCACTCGACGAACCGAAAGAAAACGCCGGCCGTGCGTCCACCACTTCGAAGAAGGAACAGTGATATGAGTTTGGGTGTTAGTCTCTATATCATTGCCATTGTTGTGCTGAATATTATCGGCTGCTGGTGGTTGCTGGTCTGGACCAAAAACCTGAAAACCGACGAGACCGATGGCAAAGTCAATCATGCCTATGACGGCATTGAGGAGTACAACAATCCACTACCACGCTGGTGGCTGTGGTTGTTCTACATCACGATCATTTTCTCGGTAATTTATCTGCTGCTTTATCCTGGCCTCGGTCATTTCAAAGGTTATTTGAACTGGTCACAGGAAGGTCAGTACAAAGAGGAAGTGCAAAAGGTGAATGCGGTCATCGAACCGATGTACAACGCCCTCGCCCAGCGCAGTATTCCTGATTTGGCCAAAGATCCCGAAGCTATCGGTATGGGTCAGCGTCTGTTCGGGGTGAATTGTGCGGTCTGCCACGGATCTGATGCCCAAGGTACACCGGGCTTCCCGAACCTGACCGATAGCGATTGGCTTTACGGCGGCAAGCCGGAGCAAATCAAGCAGTCGATTCTGAATGGCCGTACCGGCATGATGCCGGGCTTCAAGGAAACCACCGACGAGAAAGCTCGCATCGCTTTGCGTCACTACGTGTTGTCGCTGGCCAATCGCGATCATGATCGACAATTGGCCGAACAGGGCAAAGACAAATTCGCGACACTGTGCGCGGCTTGTCACGGCGCTGAAGGTAAGGGCAACGATCAACTCGGGGCACCAAACCTGACCGACAACACCTGGTTGTATGGTGGCAGTCACGCAGCGATTACCGACACCATTGAGCACGGACGCAGCGGTCAGATGCCGGCCTTCGAGCAATTGCTTGGCGAAGAACGGGTGCATCTGCTGGCGGCGTATGTCTATTCGCTGTCTGAGCAAAAAGCTTCCGAATAAACCAAAACCCGGGCCGCCAGTCGGCCCGGGTTTTCTGCTGTAGAGTGAATGATGACCGAGCGCATTCCCGTTCAGGAACTGTACGTCAAACCGCCGAAGATCTATCCGAAAAAGATCTCCGGCGTTTTCGCCAAGCTGCGTACCGCATCCATGTGGTTGCTGCTCGGCTGGTATTATTTGGCGCCGTGGCTGACCTGGAATGATCGTCAGGCGATTCTGTTCGATTTACCGAATCGAAAATTTCATTTGTTTGGCCTGACACTTTGGCCACAGGATTTCATTTTTCTGTCCTGGCTGCTGATCCTGGCGGCCTTGAGCCTGTTCTTTTTCACCGCACTGGCCGGTCGACTCTGGTGCGGTTATGCCTGTCCGCAAACGGTCTGGACCAAAGCCTTTTTATGGATGGAGCGAATCACTGAAGGTGATCGCAATGCCCGTATGCGGCTCGACAAGGCGCCGCTCAGCATAGAGAAAATTCGCAAGAAAACCGCCAAACATACTCTGTGGATTCTGTTTGCGTTGGCGACCGGTTATACCTTCGTTGGCTACTTCGTGCCCATTCGTGAGTTGTCGACTGAAATACTGGCCGGCACGCTCGGTGGCTGGGCCTGGTTCTGGGTGTTGTTCTACAGCTTTGCCACCTACGGCAATGCCGGCAAGCTGCGCGAACAGGTCTGTATTTACATGTGCCCATACGCTCGTTTCCAGGGAGCAATGTTTGACCGCGATACGCTGGTCATCGCCTACGACCCAAAACGTGGCGAACCGCGTGGTGCGCGCAAAAGAGATGCGGTGGTTGACGGCCAGACACTCGGCGATTGCATCGACTGCAAACAATGCGTGCATGTTTGCCCGACTGGCATTGATATTCGCGATGGCTTGCAGATTGAATGCATCGCCTGCGCCGCCTGCATTGATGCCTGCGATGAAATCATGGACAAGATGTCCTACCCGCGTGGCCTGATTCGTTACACAACCGAACGCAACGAAACCGAACATCGCACCCGCATCATGCGTCCGCGCATTCTGATTTATGGAGCGCTGCTTTTTACCTTGCTGGTGTTGTTTGTCGTCGCGTTGAGCATGCGCTCGCCGCTACGGGTCGATATATTGAAAGATCGCGGCAAGCTGTATTCACTGACCGATGAAGGCTTGGTCGAAAATATCTACACGTTGAAGATCATGAATCTGGATCAACAGCCGCATCAGTACATGGTGCGTGTGGAAGCACCGGTCACCCATCAGTTGATTGGCGATACCACAATCAGCGTCGAGTCTGGTGCCATTGCCTCCTTGCCGCTACGCTTGCGCATGGACCCGTATGAGTTGAAAGATATCTCTTCGGAAGTGCGATTTATCATCACCGACCAACAGGATCAGACGGTTGAAGTGGTGGAAACCAGTAACTTTGTCAAACCAGGCAATATGAGGTCACGATGAGTAACGAAAAGCGCGTTAACTGGTTTGCCCTACCTTGGCTGCTGCTGTGGCTGCTGCCCGCCTCCTCTGTTGTTGCCGGTTTGTCGACACTGGCCATCGCCCTGATCAATCAGGATGACATGGTTACCGACGACTATTATAAGAAAGGCATGAGCTTCAATCGTTTGCAACAGGCTGATCAACGCGCAAAGTCAATGGGGCTGAAGGCCAATGGCTTCATTGCCGAAAACCAGATTGTGATCATGTTGGCGGGTAACGATGTCGAAACCGTTGGCGATACGCTGCAACTGAAACTGTTTCATCCAACTCAGGAAGAACAGGATCAACATATCGAACTGCGCCGAGTAGGCCCGTTCCAGTTTCAAGCGCAATGGTCAGCGCACGACGATTGGCGTGGCTATGCCGAGTTGAGCCCCGAGGATGCGCGTTGGCGACTGCGCGGCCAGTGGCAAGCCGATAGCATCAATCTGCTGCAACCCGAGGTGCTGTAGTCGATGAGCGTCTGTTTCCATTGCCATGAACCGGTGTTGACCGGTCAGCAGTTTATGCTGAAGCAAAACGAGCAAGCGCTGCCGTTTTGTTGCGCGGGCTGCAAGGCAGTGGCTGAAACCATTTTCGCGGCAGGTCTCGACAGTTATTACCAGCACCGCGCGCAACCGGCGAGCCGCTCCGATGCGGCACCACCAGAAGCTTTGTGGCAAGCGCTTGCCCGCAGCGCCGAAGATGCCGGTATCGTGCAGCATGATGGCGACAATACCGAGGCCGATTTTTTTGTCGAGCAACTGCAATGCCCGGCTTGCGCTTGGTTGATCGAACGCCATTTGCGACAACTACCGGGCGTCAGCCAGGTGCAGGTGCAACTGAGCGATCGCAAACTGACCTTGCATTGGTGCGGTGGCGAAACCGATATGGTGTCATTGTTGTCAGCACTGCATCAAATCGGTTATCAGGCGGTACCGTTCTCCGCCGATGCGATGGAAACCGCGCTCGCCGAAGAGCAGCGTTATTTGCTGAAACGATTGGCCGTTGCCGGCTTTGGCATGATGCAGTCGATGATGTACGCGTTCGGCTTGTATTTTGATGCCTTTTCCGAGTTGACATTGGTGCAGGAAAATTGGCTGCGCTGGAGTTCAATGCTGGTGACGCTACCGGTCGTGCTGTATTCCGGTCAGGTGTTTTTCCGTCGCGCTTGGTCGGCATTGAAAATGCGCAGTGTGACCATGGATACATCGGTGTCGATTGCCATCTTGCTGGCTTTTTTTGCCAGCTTGTATGCGACATTGGTGCAGCAAGGTCAGATTTATTTCGATTCAGTCGGCATGTTTGTGTTCTTGTTATTGCTCGGCCGTTTTCTCGAACTGCGTGCGCGGCAACGGGTGATTACCCTCTCCGGCACTCAACATCGCTTGCTGCCAAGATTGATCGAACGCTGGCAAGACGACTGCTGGCAAATCAGCGCCGTCAGCGCGTTGCAAAGTGGCGATCGGATTCGCATCAAGGCTGGCGAAGTTTGTCCGGTCGATGGCGATTTGCTGAGCAGCAAAGCCACCGTCGTCGAAAGCCAGATCACCGGTGAGTCTGATCGTATTGGCAAGCAAGTTAATGCGCGCATTTTTGCCGGTTCGCTGGTCGCCGACAATGCCATCGAATTGCGCGTCGAGAACGCTGGCACCGACACCTATCTGTCACAACTTTCCCGGCTCAGTGAACAAGCTTTGCAACACAAACCGGGAATACAACTCTGGGCCGATAAGGTCGCCCGTTATTTCATCGCCGGCATTCTGCTGATCGCCGCTATCGTTTTTGCCGTCTGGCTTTTTGTCGAACCCAATCGCGCACTGGATATCACCATTGCCGTGTTGGTCGTCACCTGCCCTTGCGCCTTGTCGCTGGCATTGCCGACAGCCTGGGCCAGCGCCATTCGGTTTCTGTTGCAAAAAGGGGTGTTGATTCGCCGCGCCGAAGCGATGGAGCAATTGCTTGGTGTCACCGATATCGTGTTCGACAAAACCGGCACACTGACCACCGGCGAACAACGGGTCGCAGCTATGGTGCGTAACCCCCGCCATCCCGATGCGCACCGTGCAGAACAATTGGCCGCCAGTCTCGAACACTATTCCACGCATCCGTTGGCAAAAGCATTGGCTGGCGTTAACGAGCAAAAATTGCGCGTCGATAATATTCAGGAGTTTCCCGGTCAGGGCATGTCCGGTGAGATTGATGGCAAGCCTTATCGCATCGGCAGTGCCGAATTTATCGATGTCGCCGATCAAGGCATTCGTCGTCAGGCCACCGTGGTACTCGCCGACGAAAAAGACTGGATCGCCAGCTTTACGCTGACCGAGAAAATGCGCGAGCAAACTGAAGCGACGTTACAGTGGTTGCAAAGTCAAGGTTACCGTCTGCACTTGTTGTCGGGCGATAACGAACAACGCGTATGGCACGTCGCGCAGAATCTGCCATTGGCGCAGTACCGCTATCGCTGTCTGCCCGAACAAAAAATGCAGTACGTGCAGGCGTTGCAAAAAGAAAAACGCCGGGTGCTGATGATTGGCGATGGCGTCAACGATGCGGCCGTGCTGGCCGCTTCCGATGTGTCGATGGCAATGGGCTCGGCCGCCGATGTCTCGCGCCTGAACGCGGACATTATTCTGCTGCATGATCAATTGCCGGCGATTGCCGCGACGCTTCGTTATGCGGGCCGCACCCAGGCGATCATTCGTCAGAATCTGAGTTGGGCTTTGCTTTACAATGTCATTGCCATTCCATTTGCCTGCATCGGCTGGATTTCGCCATGGCTGGCCGCGCTTGGCATGACCGCCTCGTCGCTGTGGGTGACGTTGAATTCCTGCCGCTTGGCCCAGCAGCGGCAATGGCAGCTGCAAGAGCCAATGTCGCCGCCTGCTGATTTGAGCTCTACTCCACGCCAGCCTGAATTGAAACCTGAATTTGGAGCAAGCCGGACATGAGCGCGATTTTCCTGTTGATTCCGCTCGGCTTGCTGATGCTGGCTGTGGCGATTTGGGCGTTTATCTGGGCGGTGCAAAAGCGCCAGTTTCAGGATTTGGATTCGGCCGGTCACAGCATTCTGATGGAGCAAAAAGCGGCAAAACCCAACCAATCCGATAGCGATGATCATGACTGAACTGCCCTGGCTTGTTGCGGCGTTTGTCACCGGTCTGTTGAGCGCCGGCCACTGTCTGCCGATGTGTGGCGGCATAGCCATGGCGCTTGGCCAGCAAACTCGTGGCGACCCCGCCTGGCTGCGCGCCATGAAGTTGTCTGCGCACGGCACGGGTCGCATCATGACTTACGCGGTGCTTGGGTGGACGTTAGGCGCGCTAGTCATGCTTTTGCCCCTGCAAAAGCTGCAGCCGCTTGCAGTTGCCGTGCGTGTGTTATCGGGGCTGATGCTGATTGCGATGGGGTTATATATCGGCCGCTGGTGGCTCGGTCTGACCAAACTCGAACGGCTCGGCGCCAAACTCTGGCAGCCGGTGAAAACGTGGTTTGCCCGTGCCTTGCAAAACAAAGGACTGGCCCCGTCTTTGCTGGCCGGCATGCTCTGGGGTCTACTGCCCTGCGGTTTGGTCTACAGCGCCTTGACCGTGGCCGCAGCGCGCATGGACGCGGCTGATGCCGCACTCTACATGCTGGCTTTCGGGCTGGGTACCTTGCCGGCGATGTTGCTGCCGGCGCTGCTCTCCTCCAGTTTCCAGTTCTCGAATGCGCTGCGCCGGGTCTCGGCGCTGGCATTGATCGGCTTTGGTCTCTGGATTGCCTGGCATAACGGTGCCGGGCTCTGGTCCGCCGATGACCCGCATCAACACCATCATCACCACAGCCTGTCTGCCAATTGACATAAATCAAGCTGCTTGAACGTTTGCGCCCCTACACTGCCAGCAACTGGGAGGCGTAATGGCTATGATTTTGCAATTTCCGATTCAGCAGGCACCAATCAGCATCAACCGCGAGTTGATTGCCCGCTACAACCTTAGCGGGCCGCGCTATACCTCCTACCCGACAGCGCTGCAATTCACCGAAGATTTTCGCAAAGCCGATTATCAACAGGCGATTGCGCAAACGGATCCGAAAGCGCCACTGTCGATTTATATCCACATTCCGTTTTGCGCGACGCTTTGTTACTACTGCGCTTGCAACAAGATTGTCACCAAAGATCGGCGCAAGGCGCAAACCTATGTCGAATACCTGAAGCGTGAAATCGCCCTGCACGCAAAACTGCTTGGCGGTCGCCGCGTCACCCAGATGCATTGGGGTGGCGGTACGCCAACGTTTTTATCGCACACAGAAATGGCGGCGATCGTCGATTGCCTGCACCATCATTTCGAGATTGCGCCGAGCAGCGAAGGTGAATATTCGATCGAAGTCGACCCGCGCGCAGTCAATGACGACAGCATGCAGCGCCTCGCTGAGCTCGGACTCAATCGGCTGAGTCTTGGCGTGCAGGATTTCGATCCAAAAGTGCAAAAGGCCGTCAATCGTGTGCAGAGCTTTGAGCTGACCGAAAAAGTCATTCAGCAGGCGCGCGAGCATGGCTTTCGTTCGATCAACCTCGATTTGATCTATGGCTTGCCCTATCAGACTGAGCAGAGCTTTCGCGAAACGCTTGATAAAGTCATGCTGCTATCACCGGATCGTCTGTCGATCTTCAATTACGCGCACCTGCCTTCGCACTTCAAATCGCAGGCGGCGATTCCAAAACAGGCGTTGCCTTCCGCTGAAGAAAAACTGCAGATTCTCGAATACACAGTCAGCTTCCTGACCCGCAACGATTACGTTCATATTGGCATGGATCATTTCGCCAAGCCGAATGACGAGCTGGCCGTGGCTCAACGCAATGGTCAACTGCACCGCAATTTCCAAGGCTATTCGACCCGCGCCGAGTGCGAGCTGTTGGCGCTTGGTGTGTCGGGTATTTCCCAGATCGGTGACAGCTACTTCCAGAACCTCAAAGATCTGGATGGCTATTACGAAGCTTTGGACAAATCCAATTTGCCGATTTGGCGCGGTGTCAAACTGGATGCCGACGACAAGCTGCGGCGCGATGTCATCATGCAGCTGATTTGCCATTTCAATCTCGAGTACTCTGTCATCAATCAGCTCCATGGTATTGATTTTCAAAGCTACTTTGCCGATGAGTTGCAGCGTTTGCAGAGTTTTGCTGATGATGGCCTGGTGACGATTGACGAGCAAGGCATTGAAGTGGCGCCGCTCGGACGATTGCTAATTCGAAACATTTGTACCGTGTTTGACCGCTACTTGTCGGTGATGATGCAGAGTCGGTTTTCCCGGTTGATTTAATGACTTGGGGAACTGTATGAATAAAGCGGTATCACCTATACTGTATTTACCTTCGCCGCCGGAGCGTATTGAATGCCGAACCTGAACATGTCCAACTCACTGACCTCGAAGATTTCCTGTCAGCAGTGCAGTATCAGCCAGCTCTGCCTGCCAGTCAGTCTGGCCGAGGCCGAAATCGAACACTTGGACAGCATCATTCAGCGCAACAAACCGCTGCAAAAAGGCGATTTGCTGTTCCGCGCTGGCGACAAACTGGAAAGCCTGTTCGCGATTCGTAGCGGCAGTTTGAAAACCTACACGATTTCCAGCGAAGGCGAAGAACAGATCACCGGCTTTCATCTGGCCGGCGAAGTCATTGGTCTTGATGCCGTTGCCAATATGGCGCATCGCGGTTTCGCGGTCGCCATGGAAACAACGATGGTGTGCGCACTGCCTTTCGAGCAACTGGAAGAGTTGGCTGGAACGATGTCGTCACTGCGCTCGCAACTGATGCGGGTGATGAGTCAGGAAATTCTCGACGACCAGGAATTGCTGTTGCTATTGAACAAGAAAAATGCCGAGGAAAGACTGGCAGCGTTTCTGGTCAACCTGTCGACCCGTTATTCGCGTCGCGGCCGTTCTGCCACCCGCTTTATTCTGCCAATGACCCGTTCCGATATCGGCAACTATCTCGGCCTGACCATCGAAACCATCTCGCGTTTATTTGCACGCTACCAGAAAAACGACATGATTTCGGCTACCGGCAAGGAAATCGAAATTCTCGATCTGAAAGCGATGTCTCGTCTGGCCGGTACGGCTTGCGACAGCCATCAACCAACGGCGGTCTAATACGCACGTTTCAAGCTTGGTTTGCTGTGCTACATTAACTCCCGGTTCTTGCCGGGAGTTTTTGTATGCGCAATGGAAGTCGCCTGGAAGCATTTACTGATGCAGCATTTGCCTTTGCCCTGACCTTGTTGGCCATATCCGGCGACGAAATGCCGGGCAGCATTGCTGAACTGAAAAATGCCCTGCACCAAATCCCATCATTTATTGTCAGCGCCGCGCTGCTGATCATGTTTTGGCATGCTCATCAAAGCTGGTCGAAAGATTATCGCAGCGACGATGGCGTTTCGATTTTGCTGACCTCGGTGTTGGTGTGCACCGTGCTGGTCTATGTCTATCCTTTAAAAATGCTGTTCAGCGGTTTTTTCCACTGGGTGACCGGCGGTCTGTTGAAAACCTCCTACACCGCCACCGGCCCCGCCGATATTTCGGATTTATTCGCGATTTATGGTTATGGATTTATCACCATGTGCATGGCGATGTTTTTGTTGTATCGCCACACCATCCGTCAGGCGAAAAAACTTGGGTTGACCGACGAACAGAAATTCCTGGCCGCGCAACATGGTTTTTCGTTTTTGCTGTTGATGAGCCCTGGCGTGCTGTCACTGATTTTGACTTATACCTTGCCGGAAAAATATTTGGCGCTGAATGGCATGGTGTATAGCCTGCTTGGCATCATCATGCCTCTGTACGGTGTTTATTCGGAGAAACAATACCGAGCCTGGCGCGCCGCGAGAGCGAATGTTGATAAAGGTTGATGCAAAGGGGATTGAAAGCGAAACGCTGCAAGCGAATGGTGCCCGGAGCCGGAATCGAACCGGCACGGTCGTTTCCAACCGAGGGATTTTAAGTCCCTTGCGTCTACCTATTTCGCCATCCGGGCTTTGGATAGAACTGAAAGCAGAAGATCGCTTTCGGAATTTGGAGCGGGAAACGAGACTCGAACTCGCGACCCCGACCTTGGCAAGGTCGTGCTCTACCAACTGAGCTATTCCCGCTTATAACTGATGAAAAACTGGAGGCGGAGGTCGGAATCGAACCGGCGTAGACGGATTTGCAGTCCGCTGCATGACCACTCTGCCACCCCGCCGTGGCAAACAGTGAATACCATCCACTGCGTTCTAACCAGTCTTTCTGGCAACTCCGCCGAGCGCGAAACCACCGTTAAAATCTGGAGCGGGAAACGAGACTCGAACTCGCGACCCCGACCTTGGCAAGGTCGTGCTCTACCAACTGAGCTATTCCCGCAAAACAGGACGCGCATTTTAACGAATGGCCTCCCGCTGTCAAGCTATTGAATCCTTTATTTTTTTGTTGATTATTCCTTGCGCAGAAGGCGTATGTCAGTGCCGTTTGGCACCCAATTCAAACTCTGGCCAAGCCGCTTTCAGGTAGACAATCATCGACCACAACGTGAAAACCACAGCAACGTAGATCGCGACAAATCCAAATACGTCCCATTTGTGGCCAACCGGTGTCGCCAGCAACACAACGATAGCGAACATCTGGCAGGCGGTCTTGATTTTGCCGACCATCGACACCTTGACGACGCCGCGCTTACCGAGCTCCGCCATCCATTCACGCAGCGCCGACACGGTAATTTCGCGCGCAACGATAACGCTGGCCGCGACCGCGAGCCACGGTGAGTTGTAGACCTCGACCAACAAAACCAGCGCGACGGCGACCATCAGCTTGTCGGCCACCGGGTCCAGAAATGCGCCCAAACGCGAGGTTTGGCCCATCTGGCGCGCGATGTAGCCATCGAGCCAGTCGGTGGCACTGGCGAGTGCAAAAATCGCAGCGCTGGCCAGGTAATGCCATTTCCAGGGCAAGTAAAACACCAGCACGAAGGCTGGGATTAAAGCGATTCGGAACAGCGTCAGGATGTTCGGGATGGTCATGCGTTATCGTTGTCGGAGTTGGGACGGCCGCTTGAGGCAGGTGCGCAGTATGCCAGTTACGGGTGCAGCGCGCGATAAATGCGTTCGGCCAATGCCCGTGAAATGCCGGGAACGGCGGCGATATCATCAACGCCAGCCTTGGTCAGTTCCTGCAGACCACCAAAGCGGCGCAGCAGCTCTTTACGTCGGGCCGGACCGATACCGGTGATACCTTCCAGCGGGGAACGATTGCGGGTCTTAGAGCGACGCTGGCGATGCCCGGTGATGGCAAAACGATGTGCCTCATCGCGAATCTGCTGAATGAAATGCAGCAAACTGGAGTCGGCAGGCAATTGTACTGGCTTTGGCCAGCCGGTCACATGCAGTTCTTCCTGGCCGACACGCCGATCCGGCCCCTTGGCAATACCAATTGCCAATACGGTATCGATTTGCATCTCTTCAAGAATTTGTTGTGCCTGACGCAGCTGTCCAGGACCGCCATCGATAAACAGCAGATCCGGCAACACGCCCTCGCCTTTTTTCAGACGCGCATAACGGCGCGATAGCGCCTGGTACATCGCCGCGTAATCATCACCGGGTGTAATGCCTTCAATATTGAAACGCCGGTAATCGCTTTTACGCGGCCCGGCTAAATCGAACACCACGCAAGAAGCCACTGTCGACTCGCCCATCGTGTGGCTGATATCGAAACATTCAAAACGTGTCGGCACGACATCAAGAGCGAACAATTCTCGCAGCTGTTCACCACGCTTTTGCGCTTCCGCTTGCTGGGCAAAACGGCTGGCAATCGAGTTCTCGGCATTGCGTTTGGCCATGTTCAACCAAGCCAGCCGATCGCCACGCACCTGTGTCGCGACGCGAGTTTTTCGCTGCGTGCGTTCCGATAGCAACTCCGCCAACGCTTCGGACGTTTCATCGCTGCCGTTATGAATAATCTCACGCGGAATTTCCCGCTCAGCCAGATAAAACTGCGTTAGGAACGCATCGATCAGTTCGTTAAATTCGGAGCCTTCCGGCAACGGCGGCAGCTCGGCATGGCTGCCGGATACCCGGCCATCACGAACATGCAGCACGTAAACGCAGGCCATGCCTTTTTCAATGACACCGGCGACGACATCGACATCACCGCCATCGGCTGACACGCGTTGACGATCGAGCACTTTGCGCAGCATCGCGATTTGATCGCGCTTCTGTGCTGCTTGCTCAAACTCCAGCTTTTCCGAAGCCCGCTCCATCTGATTGGCGAGCTCATCAATGACGGCTTGATTGCGACCTTCGTAGAACATCGCCGTCAGGCGCACATCATCGGCGTATTCCTGTTCGCTGACATAGCCAACGCAGGGCGCCTTGCAACGCTCGATCTGATACTGCAGACACGGCCGCGAACGATTGGCAAAAAAACTGTTTTCGCATTGCCGCACTTTGAACAGTTTCTGCAACAAATACAGCGATTGTCGAACCGCACCGGCGCTAGGATAAGGTCCAAAATAGCGGCCTTTTTCTTTGCGTGGCCCGCGGTGAATCGCCAGTCGCGGAAATTTATCTGCGGACATAAACACATGTGGATAAGACTTATCGTCGCGCAGCAGAATGTTGAAACGCGGCAGGTATTGCTGAATCAGATTGTATTCGAGCACCAGCGCTTCGCTTTCCGAACCGGTCAGCGTGATCGCGATATCGCAAACGAGTTCAACCAGTGCCGCCGTTTTGACGCTGTCGACTTCGCGCCGGAAATAACTCGACACCCGATTCTTCAGATTCTTGGCTTTGCCGACGTACAGCGTTTCCCCTTTGCTGTCGAGCATACGATAGACGCCGGGGCCAGTGCTCAGCACCTTCAGCCGGTCGCGCAGTTTTTCCGGTGCATCAATAAGACGCGAAACCGGCTCGTCGCCGGTTTGTTCTGGGGATTTGGACATCAGTGATTCGAGCAGTTATTGCTGGGTTTGTACCACACCGTGGCGTATCGCCATATGGGTAAGTTCGACATCGCTGTTGACTTTGAGTTTCTCAAACAGGCGATAACGGTAGCTGTTGACGGTTTTTGGACTCAAACAAAGCTTGTCGGCGATTTCCTGAACCTTGTGACCTTGCGTCACCATCAACATCACCTGTGTTTCGCGCTCGGACAACAATTCGAATGGATTGTCCTCGCCATCGGTGACCTGGCGCAGCGCCATTTGTTGCGCCACTTCGGCCGCAATGTAACGGCGACCACCGGCCACTTGCCGAATGGCTCGCACCATTTCATGAACATCGGCACCTTTGGTTAGGTAACCATGAGCACCGGCTTGCAAAAACTTGGATGGGAAAGGTTCGTCACCGTGCACAGTCAACGCGATGATTTTCGCGTCCGGCACCTGGCGCAGAATACGCTTGGTCGCCTCCAGGCCACCGATGCCCGGCATGTTGGCGTCCATCAGAATGACTTGCGGTTTGAGTTCCTTGGCCAAACGAATCGCGTCTTCGCCAGACGCCGCTTCACCGACAACTTTGATGTCGCCCGCATCTTCCAACAGACGCTTGACGCCAGTTCGCACCAAATCATGGTCGTCGGCCAGCAATACTTTAACCAATCGGGTTCCCCTCAACTCGGAGCCTGTACAGCGAATGACCGAAATCGGTTTTCGTGGTCAGGAGGTTTGTTATAGGCAGTAAAAGTACTGCCAGTACCCGGGCAAGACAATACCCCCGCTGAACAAATATAGCCTTTGTCAGAAGATTTAACAGGTTGTTGAATTTATGGGGGTTTTGGCTGATGGGAAAGAGTCGCATTCAGGGGAAAACGATGGGCGCCAAGACTCGGTCCATTTCTGCTCGAGAAACAGCGGTGAGATGAATTCGCAATCGCTTGGGGCGATTACTCACCCCTTCGGGGCGCCTTCGGCGTCCAAAAATTTGCCAGGAGCAAATTTTCGCGCCAGCCCCGTCAGGGGGACGCCACAGGGATGTGGCGGACAAAACGCTGTCGCGTTTTGTCGAACTGGTGAGTTCTCATTCACCACCACCGCCAAAAACGAAGGGCGCCACGAATAGGAGCAATGCTGTTTGGGGACCGGCGGTGAGATGGATTCGCAATCGCTTGGGGCGATTGCTCACCCCTTCGGGGCGCCTTCGGCGTCCAAAACGCTGTCGCGTTTTGTCGAACTGGTGAGTTCTCATTCACCACCACCGCCAAAACAAAAGGCGCCACGAGGGCGCCTTTTGATTTTGGCGGAAGCGGTGAGATTCGAACTCACGGATGACTTGCGCCATCGCCGGTTTTCAAGACCGGTGCATTCAACCGCTCTGCCACGCTTCCAAAACTGTCTAATTTTTCAAATCTTGCTCGATCTTCAGCTGGCGCTCGTCGCGCCAGTAGACCGGTGCATTGCTCGCCTCATCCATGAGGCTCGTCCCTTCGGGACCGCTTTCGGCGCTCCAAGTTTGCAAAACTATTTAATTTTTCGCTCACAACGACTAGGTAAGCCAGCCTCGGTACGAGGGGCGGCAAGAATACCGAAAGCTTTGGTGACTGAAAAGGGAATTTCTGAGCTTTTATCGGCAGTTGCTCAGGTTTTGCGCAACCAGAAAAAGAAAAGCGCGGCTGGTTAGGCCGCGCTAAAAGTACTGGAGAAGAAAAACGGGTCAACTAAAGCAGGTGTTCTCCTTGAAGATACGTTTTCGCTTCGCGCCAACCCCCTATCCAATGTTCCCGAAAGTCGGTCGATGAATAAGGACAGGTTTCCCGGCTCTTGCCTTCCAAACCCGCTTGGTAACCACGAGTTTGGGCACGACTTAAGCGATCGCGTTTTTGTCTCTTCATAAAAGCCACCTCTCAAATTGGCGTTTTTCAACGTGAGACGACTACTGGGCAGTGCTGTCACCAGGAACCGCCTCGAACCCAACATAGCGCTTCGCACCGCTCGGCGCAATGACCAAGCTCAACAATTGTGAAGCTAAGACAGGACTTTAGAATCACATTAGAATCAAATCATAAATATATGTTTTTTATGGATATTTTAATTTTTAAATTCGAATGCGAACACTCGTCTGAATAAGCTTTTCGGTTAAAAAACAAGCGCTTGCAAACCACCACTTGACTGGTCTGGACAGTAGCCATTACCTTTACGTAAACGTAAAGCAGCGTTAAGCTCTTAAACTTATACGGAGTGGCCAGCATGAAACAGACCTTCTCAATCTCTGATCTCGCCCGGGAATTCGATGTAACCCCCCGCTCTCTGCGCCATTACGAAGATGAAGGCCTGCTTTCTCCAGAGCGTCAGGGCCAGCAGCGCATTTACAGCGTCCGTGACCGGGTGCGTCTGGCATTGATTATCCGCGGCAAGAACATCGGTTTCTCACTGGCGGAAATCCGCGAAATTATCGATCTCTACGATTTGCCGCACGGCGAAGAGCTTCAGGCTCAGGTGTTGCGCGCCAAAATCGCCCGCCGCCGCGCCTCGCTGCTCGAACAACGCAGCAACATTGATCACATGCTGCAGGAACTGGAAGCGATTGATTCCCGTATCCAATCCGTAAAAGTCAAAACCTGATCCCCTACCCCCCAATCCAGGAGCTCAACGCGTTATGTATCCTTCTCTCGATTTTGCGCTCGGCGACACCGCCAACATGATTCGTGAAATGGTGCGTGCATTCGCCGAAAAGGAAATCGCCCCGATTGCCGCTGAAGTCGATCACAAGAACGAATTCCCCAATCAACTGTGGCGCAAATTTGGCGAGCTGGGTTTACTCGGCATCACCGTCGAAGAGGAATACGGCGGCTCAGGCATGGGCTATCTTGAGCACGTAGTCGCCATGGAGGAAATTTCCCGCGCTTCAGCATCGATTGGTCTGTCGTACGGCGCCCATTCCAACCTCTGCGTCAATCAAATTCGCAAGAACGGCAACGAAGAACAAAAGCGTAAATACCTGCCGAAACTGTGTTCGGGTGAGCACGTCGGCGCGCTGGCGATGTCTGAGCCAGGTGCCGGTTCCGATGTCGTCTCAATGCGCCTGAAAGCCGATAAAAAAGGCGATGCGTATGTGCTTAACGGCAACAAGATGTGGATCACCAATGGTCCGGATGCCGACACGCTGGTCGTCTACGCGAAAACCGATGGCAATGCCGGCCCGAAAGGCATTACCGCGTTCATTATCGAAAAAGGCATGAAAGGTTTCAGCACCGCGCAAAAGCTTGACAAGCTTGGTATGCGCGGTTCGAACACCTGCGAGTTGGTGTTCGAAGATTGCGAAGTACCGGAAGCAAACATTCTCGGCAAATTGAACGAAGGCGTACGCGTACTGATGAGCGGCCTTGATTATGAACGCGCCGTGCTGTCGGCCGGTCCGCTTGGTATCATGCAGGCGTGTCTGGACGTGGTGCTGCCCTATGTTCATGAGCGCAAGCAGTTCGGTCAGGCCATCGGCGAGTTTCAGTTCATTCAGGGCAAAGTCGCTGACATGTACACCACGCTGAACGCCAGTCGCGCCTATATTTACGCGGTAGCGAAAGCCTGTGACCGGGGCGAAACCACGCGCAAAGATGCGGCGGCAGCCATTCTGTTCTCGGCCGAAAACGCCACGAAAATGGCGCTGGAAGCGATTCAGGTGCTCGGTGGTAACGGTTACATCAACGAGTACCCGACCGGCCGACTGCTGCGTGACGCGAAGTTATATGAAATCGGTGCCGGCACCAGCGAGATTCGCCGTATGCTGATCGGCCGCGAGTTGTTCAAGGAAACGGCGTAAACTACGTCGTTGTTTTCGGCCTGTTGTGATAGCAATACAGTTGCGGTCACAACAGGCAATCGGGCGGTGTACCGCCGCTCCTCATTTAGTGGTAACGAAAGTCCTGTTCGCGGGATAGCGGATAGCATTGCAATTTCCAGTCATTGCCAATTGAAGAGGTCACCATGTCGCAAGATCCTATCGTCATCGTTTCTGTCGCCCGCACGCCAATGGGCGGATTTCAGGGTTCCCTTTCCGCGCTGAGTGCGCCAGAGCTTGGCGCCCACGCCATCAAAGCGGCGTTGAGCCGCGCCAATCTGGCCGCCGAACAAGTTGATGAAGTATTGATGGGCTGCGTGCTGCACGCCGGCCTGGGTCAGGCCCCTGCCCGCCAAGCGTCGATTGGCGCCGGTATTCCGAAAAGCGTGCCTTGCACAACCATTTCCAAAGTCTGCGGCTCGGGCATGAAAGCCGTAATGTTCGCGCACGACGCGATTCTGGCTGGCAGCAATCATGTGCTGGTTGCCGGCGGCATGGAAAGCATGAGCAACGCCCCTTACTTGCTGCCGAAAGCGCGTGGCGGCATGCGCCTCGGCCACGGCCAGGTGCTCGACCACATGTTCTTCGACGGGCTCGAAGACGCCTATGACAAAGGTCGTCTGATGGGCACGTTCGCTGAAGAAACCGCTAAAGCCTATGGTTTCAGTCGCGAACAGCAGGACGAATTTGCCATTACCTCAACCAAGCGCGCGCAACAGGCCATTGCCGATGGCTCGTTTGATTGGGAAGTCGAGCCGGTCACCGTTGCTGATCGCAAAGGTGAAGTCGTCGTCAAAATCGACGAACAACCGGGCAACGCCAAAATCGACAAGATTCCTACATTGAAACCAGCATTCGCCAAAGACGGCACCGTTACTGCCGCCAACTCCTCATCGATTTCCGACGGCGCCGCCGCGCTGGTATTGATGCGCGAAAGCGAAGCGAAAAAACGCGGCCTGACTCCATTGGCCCGTATTCATGGCCACGCCAGCCACGCCCGTCAACCGGCGCAATTCACAACGGCTCCGGTCGGTGCGATTGAAAAACTGTTCGAGAAAACTGGCTGGAGCGATGCTCACGTTGATCTGTACGAAATCAATGAAGCCTTCGCCGTGGTCACGATGGCGGCGATGAAAGATCTGAAGATCGATCAGAACAAAGTCAACGTCCATGGCGGTGCCTGTGCCCTCGGCCACCCGATTGGTGCGTCCGGCGCTCGCTTGATCGTGACCTTGATCGGCGCATTACGTACTCACGGTAAAAAGCGTGGCGTTGCCAGCCTCTGTATCGGTGGCGGCGAAGCGACAGCAATGGCTATTGAACTGATCTAAATGTTGAATAACGCGCGCTGGCACTTTTGGTTCTGGCGCGCGTTTTGTTTTTTCTGTCCGGAATGGAACCATGTTGCTAACTGAAGAACAACGCATGATTCGCGACGCCGCGCGCGATTTCGTCCAGAACCGCATTACCCCGTTTGCCCACGAATGGGACAAAAACAAAACCTTTCCGAAAGACGCCATTCAAGGTTTGGGCGAACTCGGTTTTCTCGGCATGACCATTCCGGAACAATGGGGCGGCTCGAATATCGGTTACATTTCTGCGGCGCTGGTTATCGAAGAAATCGCGGCCGGTGATGCCGCCTGTTCGACCATCGTTGCCGTCAACAACTCGGTTGCCTGCATGCCGATTTACGCGTTCGGTAATGACGCGCAAAAAGAAAAATTCCTGAAGCCGCTTGCCTCCGGGAAAATGCTTGGCGCGTTCTGTTTGACCGAACCGCATGCCGGTTCCGATGCTTCTGACCTGCGCACCAAGGCCGTCAAAGATGGCGATCATTATGTGTTGAACGGCAGCAAGCAATTCATTACCTCCGGCAAGAACGCTGGTGTTGCCATTGTTTTTGCTGTCACCGATCCCTCGGCCGGCAAGAAAGGCATCAGCGCCTTTATCGTGCCGACTGACACGCCCGGATACCAGGTCGCGCGCATCGAAGAAAAACTCGGTCAGCACGCGTCTGACACGGCACAGATTGTTTTCGACAATTGCCGTATTCCGGCTGAAAACCTGCTCGGCAAAGAAGGCGAAGGCTATAAGATTGCCCTGTCGAATCTGGAAGGCGGTCGCATTGGCATAGGCGCGCAAGCAGTGGGTATCGCCCGTGCGGCACTGGAAGCCGCTGTCCGTTACGCCGAAGAACGCAAAGCCTTTGGCAAACCGCTGGCTGATCATCAGGCCGTATCGTTTTCGTTGGCGCAGGTTGCCACCGAGATTGAAGCCGCGCGTTTGATGTATTTACAAGCCGCGGCATTGCGTGAAGCCGGTCAGCCTTGTTTGAAAGAAGCATCGATGGCCAAACTTTTCTGCAGTCAGGTCGTTGAGCGTGCCTGCTCGGCGGCGATTCAGGTACACGGTGGTTACGGTTATCTGACCGATTTTCCGGTTGAGAAGTATTACCGCGATCAGCGCGTCTGCCAGATTTATGAAGGCACATCAGAAGTGCAGAAGCTGGTTATTGGCCGCTCACTGTTCCAACACTGAATGTCAACAGCCCCTAAACAAGCAAAACGGATAAGCCCATGCCGGTAATTCAGTCCACGATCAATGCGCGCAGCGCCGAATTCAAAGCCAATGCCGAAAGCATGCAGGCATTGGTAGATGATCTGCGCGCCAAAATGAAAGTCATTGCCGATGGCGGTGGCGCCAAGGCCAATGAAAAACATCTGTCGCGCGGCAAATTGCTGCCTCGCGATCGCATTCGCCAGCTACTCGATATCGGCTCGCCGTTTCTGGAGCTGTCGCAATTCGCGGCCTGGGATATGTATGGCACCTCGGTGCCGGCAGCCGGCATCATCACCGGTATTGGTCGCGTTGCCGGTCGCGAATGTTTGATCGTCTGCAATGACGCCACGGTCAAAGGCGGCACTTATTTTCCGATGACCGTGAAAAAACACCTGCGCGCTCAGGAAATCGCTCGCGAGAATCGCCTGCCCTGCATTTACTTGGTCGATTCCGGTGGCGCCAACCTGCCGCAGCAGGATGAAGTATTTCCGGACAAGGATCATTTCGGCCGCATCTTCTTTAATCAGGCAACGATGTCAGCCGATGGCATTCCCCAGATCGCGGTGGTCATGGGCTCCTGTACTGCCGGCGGTGCTTATGTACCGGCGATGGCCGACGAATCGATTATCGTTAAAGAGCAAGGCACGATTTTCCTTGGCGGTCCGCCACTGGTGAAAGCGGCAACGGGTGAAGTGGTTTCTGCCGAAGAACTCGGCGGCGCCGATACCCATTGCAAACTGAGTGGCGTTACCGATCATTACGCCCACAACGATCAACATGCACTGCAACTGGCGCGGCAAATTGTTTCCAATTTGAATATCGTCAAGCAAATGCCACTGGCTATTCGTGAGCCGCGTGAGCCTCTGTACCCACCGGAAGAAATTTACGGTGTGGTGCCGAACGATCTGCGTAAGCCATTCGATGTTCGCGATGTCATCGCCCGCGTCGTTGACGGCTCGGAACTCGATGAATTCAAACCACTGTACGGCAGTACACTGGTTTGCGGTTTTGCGCATATTCACGGTTACCCGGTTGGCATCGTGGCCAACAACGGCATCCTGTTCTCGGAATCCGCGCTGAAAGGTGCGCATTTCATCGAACTCTGTGCCCAGCGCAAAATCCCGCTGGTTTTCCTGCAGAACATCACCGGCTTCATGGTCGGTAAAAAATACGAGCAAAGCGGTATCGCCAAGAACGGGGCAAAAATGGTGACGGCAGTTGCCTGCGCCAATGTGCCGAAATTCACCGTGATCATCGGTGGTTCATTTGGCGCCGGTAACTACGGCATGTGCGGTCGCGCTTACAGCCCACGCTTTATGTGGATGTGGCCGAATGCGCGTATTTCCGTTATGGGTGGTGAGCAGGCGGCCAACGTATTGGCCCAGGTCAAACTCGATAATTTCGAGAAAGAAGGCAAAACCTGGCCGCTGGAAGAACAGGAAGCGTTCAAGAAACCGATTCGCGAACAATATGAGCAGCAAGGCCACCCCTACTACGCCAGTGCGCGTTTGTGGGATGACGGCATTATCGATCCCGCCGATACGCGTCGTGTACTCGGCATGGGCCTGTCGGCGGCGATGAACGCCCCGATTGAAGAAACCAAATTCGGCGTATTCAGGATGTAAACCATGGAAACGACTGCGATTGTAATCAATAAAGATGAACGCGGCGTCGCGACGATTACGCTCAATCGTCCGGATGTGCACAATGCGTTCGACGATGCATTAATCCGCGACATGACTGTTGCGTTGCAGAATTTCAACGCTGATGAAAGCGTACGCGTCGTCGTGTTGCGTTCGACCGGAAAAAGTTTTTCCGCCGGCGCCGATTTGAACTGGATGAAACGCATGGCCAGTTACTCCTGGAACCAGAATTACCAGGACTCACTCGGTTTGGCGACGTTAATGCAAACGCTGGCTTCAATGCGTCAGCCGACGGTTGCCGTCGTGCAAGGCGCCGCATTCGGTGGCGGTGTGGGTCTGGTTGCCTGCTGCGATATCGCGCTAGCCTCTGATAAAGCCAGCTTTTGTTTATCGGAAGTCAAACTCGGTTTGATTCCGGCGGTGATTTCGCCTTATGTGATCGAAGCCATCGGCGCGCGTGCGGCCAAACGCTATTTCGTTTCCGCGGAGCGCTTTCCGGCCGAAACAGCATTGCGTTTGGGCTTGGTGCATGAGTTATTCGATGCCGAGCAACTCGAACAAGCGGCCGATACCTTGATTGACACGATACTCAGCAATGGCCCCGTCGCCGTGCTGGAAGCGAAAAAGCTGATCAAACAAGTTGAAGGCAAAGTGATTGATGAAGAATTGATTCGTCACACGGCGCAAAAGATTTCCGATATTCGTGCCTCGGCAGAAGGCAAAGAAGGTATCGGTGCATTTCTGGAAAAGCGCAGCCCGAACTGGAACGTTAAACCCGCTACGGATATAGATTGATGTTTGAGAAAATTCTGATCGCCAATCGTGGCGAAATCGCCTGTCGGGTCATGCGCACGGCTCAGCGCATGGGCATCCAGTGTGTCGCGGTGTATTCCGATGCCGACGCCAACGCCATGCACGTCAAAATGGCTGATGAGGCCTGGCATCTGGGTGGCGCTGCGGCGCGCGACAGTTATTTGAAAGGCGATTTGATTCTGGAAATCGCGAAAAAGTCCGGTGCGCAAGCGATTCATCCCGGCTACGGATTTCTGTCGGAAAACGCTGAATTCGCCGATCTCTGCGAACAGAACGGTATCGTCTTCATTGGCCCGCATGCCGCGTCCATTCGCGCGATGGGTTCGAAAGCCGGCGCCAAGGAAATCATGGGCCCGGCAGGCGTACCGCTGGTCAAGGGCTATCATGGCGATGATCAATCGCTAGCGACCTTGCAAAAAGCTGCCGACGATATCGGTTACCCGGTATTGATCAAGGCCGTTTCCGGCGGTGGCGGCAAAGGCATGCGTCAGGTGTTTTCCAGCGATGAGTTCGCGGAGAATCTGAAATCTTGTCAGCGCGAAGCAAAAGCCTCGTTCAACGACGAACGTGTACTGGTGGAAAAATACCTGACCAAGCCCCGCCATGTCGAAATTCAGGTGTTCGCCGACACGCATGGTCACGCCGTATACCTGTTTGAGCGTGATTGCTCGGTGCAGCGTCGCCACCAGAAAATCATCGAAGAAGCCCCTGCCCCGCTGATGAAGTCCGAGATTCGCCAGAAGATGGGCGAAGCAGCGGTGCGTGCGGCAAAAGCGGTCAATTATGTTGGCGCCGGTACCTGCGAATTTCTGCTTGATGAAGACGGTTCATTTTACTTCATGGAAATGAACACTCGTCTGCAGGTCGAGCATCCGGTCACCGAAATGATCACCGGACAGGATCTGGTTGAGTGGCAACTGCGCGTGGCCGCTGGCGAACATCTGCCGTTGAAGCAGGAGCAATTGCGCATCAATGGCCACGCGTTTGAAGCGCGTATTTATGCCGAAGATCCGGATAACAACTTCCTGCCTTCGACTGGCACGTTGCATCATTTGCGTCAGCCGCAAATCGGCGCGCATGTGCGGGTTGATACCGGTGTCGAACAAGGCGATACCGTGTCGATTCATTACGACCCGATGATCGCCAAGCTGATCGTTTGGGATGAAAGCCGCGAGAAAGCCTTGGCGCGTTTGCGCGCGGCATTGGCTGAGTACGAAATTGTCGGCCTGACCCACAACATTCGCTTTCTGCACTCACTGGCTTCGCATCCGGAATTCATCAAAGGCAATGTCGACACCGGTTTTATCAAGAAGCATGAACAAGCCCTGTTCCCGCCGAAGCCGGATGTCAGTGATGAACAACTGGCGATTGCCGCGTTGTTCCTGATGGCTGACCGCATGCGAGATGCGAAATCGCAGGCCAGCAAAAACGCTGATTGCTATAGCCCCTGGGCCGATGTCACCGGCTGGCGCATGAACGAAGATAATCATCATCAATTCACGTTTATTGCCGATGAAAAGGAATATCCGTGTCTGGTGCATTTCCGTCCGCATGGTGTCGTTCTGGAATTGCCGACCGGTGAATGCCGCGCTACCGGCGAACTGACCAGCGATGATCTACTGGCCATCAACATCAATGGCAAGCGTCAGCAAGTGCGCGTCGTGCAGCGTGACAAGATGCTGACACTGATTGGTCATGGTTGGTCACGTGTACTGCAACTGAAAACGCTGAACCTCGAAGGCATGGGTGGCTCCGGCGCAGGTCGCTTGACCGCACCGATGCCCGGCTCGGTGATCGACGTCAAAGTCAAAGCCGGTGATGAAGTCAAACAAGGCCAGGCGTTGTTGGTGCTGGAAGCGATGAAAATGGAACACACGATTCGTGCCCCGGCCGATGGCCGCGTCGCTGAAGTGATGTTCGCACCCGGCGACATGGTCCAGGATGGTGTTGAACTCGTTCGTTTCGAAAAGTAAACGCTATAGGGTGAATGATGGCTTTACCGCAGAAAGTAAAAATCGTTGATGTCGGCCCGCGCGATGGTTTGCAGAATGAAAAAACCATTGTCTCGACCGAGGTCAAAGTGGAACTGATTCAGCGCCTCGCTGAGGCCGGCCTGCCAGTCGTTGAAGCCACCAGCTTTGTGTCGCCGAAATGGGTACCACAAATGGCGGACAACGTCGAGGTCATGGCGAAAATTCAGCGCAAGTCCGGTGTGCGCTATCCAGTGCTGACACCAAACCTGAAAGGTTTTGAGGCAGCGCTGGCAGCCGGCGCTGATGAAGTCGCCGTTTTTGGTGCCGCGTCGGAAAGTTTTTCGCAAAAAAACATCAATTGTTCGATCAAGGAAAGTCTGGAGCGTTTTGCGCCGGTCATGGAAGCGGCCAAAGCCAATAATGTTCGTGTACGTGGCTATGTGTCCTGTGTACTCGGCTGTCCGTACGAAGGCGAGATCGCCGTCGGCAAAGTAGCAGAAGTGGCGAAAACGCTGCTCGATATGGGCTGCTATGAAATCAGCCTCGGTGACACCATTGGCGTCGGCACACCGGGCAAAGCACGCACGATGCTGGAAACCGTCGCCAAGCAGGTGCCAATGACGCAGCTGGCCGTGCATTTTCATGACACCTACGGCCAGGCCTTGGCGAATATTTTTGCCTGCCTGCAAGCCGGTGTCGCGGTGGTCGACAGTTCGATAGCCGGCCTCGGTGGCTGCCCTTACGCCAAAGGCGCTTCTGGTAATGTCGCGACCGAAGATGTCGTCTATATGCTGAACGGTCTTGGCATTGAAACCGGTATCGATATCGAACGACTGCTGGATGTCAGCGCGTTTATTTCGGCCCAGCTTGGTCGCGAACCGGTATCGAAAGCGGCTAAGGCTATGCTGGCCAAACGCCGCTGAACCCGTTTCAGCTGAACGAGTTAATGCAAAAGTTGTAATGTTAGAAATCCGGCGCCCGATTACAATGCGCCGATCAACTCTCCAAACCCTCTAAAGGAGTGGCAATGTCTGGCTTTGATAAGGTGGTCAGCACCTACGACGAAGCGCTCGCGGGCTTCAAGGACAATATGACCGTGATGGTCGGTGGTTTCGGTTTGTGTGGTATTCCGGAAGGCCTGATCAAAAAAGTCTATGAAATGGGCAACAAGGGCCTCACAGTCATTTCCAATAACGCTGGCGTTGATGGTTTTGGTCTCGGTTACTGGCTGGAAAAGCGCCAGATCAAAACGATGATTGCTTCCTACGTTGGCGAGAACGCGCTGTTTGAAAAGCTGCTGCTGTCCGGCGAAATGGAAGTGATTCTGACACCGCAAGGTACCTTGGCAGAAAAAATCCGCGCCGGCGGCGCTGGCATTCCAGCGTTCTTCACCGCGACCGGTTATGGCACCAAGGTGGCCGACGGCAAAGAAACACGCGAAATCAATGGCCGCCACTATGTGCTGGAACCATCATTGACCGCCGATTTTTCGCTGATTCGCGCCTGGAAGGCAGACCGTTTCGGTAACCTGGTCTTCCGCAAAACGGCGATGAACTTTAACCCGATGATGGCGACAGCTGGCAAAATCACTGTTGTCGAAGTCGAAGAAATTGTTGAGCCGGGTGAGTTGGACCCTAACCATATTCACACCCCTGGCATCTTCGTTCACCGCGTAATCAAAGGTACGTTCGAGAAACGTATCGAACAACGCACCGTCAGCAAATAAGGAGAACGAACATGGCCTTGACTCGTGAACAAATCGCCATGCGCGTCGCCAAAGAATTGCGCGACGGCTATTACGTCAACCTCGGCATCGGCATACCTACCCTGGTCGCCAACTACATTCCAAAAGGCATGCAGGTGATGCTGCAATCGGAAAATGGTTTGCTCGGTATGGGCCCATTTCCGACCGAGGAGAATATCGATCCGGATTTGATCAATGCCGGCAAACAAACGGTTACAGCGGTGACTGGCGCGGCGTTTTTCAGCTCAGCCGAAAGCTTCGCGATGATTCGCGGCGGACATGTCGACTTGACCGTGCTCGGCGCTTTTGAAGTTGATCAGAATGGCAACATCGCTTCGTGGATGGTGCCGGGCAAACTGGTCAAAGGCATGGGCGGTGCGATGGATTTGGTCGCTGGCGCTGAGAACATCGTTGTAACGATGACTCATGCTGATAAGCACGGCAACTCGAAACTGCTGAAAGAATGCACGCTGCCATTGACCGGTGTTGGCTGCATCAAGAAAGTCGTCACCGATTTGGCTTACCTGGAAATCATTAACGGCCAGTTCCACTTGCTGGAGCGAGCGCCGGGCGTCACCGTCGAGCAAATCAAGTCGCTGACTGCTGGTGATCTGGTGGTGCCTGCAAATGTTCCTGAAATGGTTTTTCCCTAACGCCGCTGAACGTTGAATTGAAAAAGGCATGTCAACTGACATGCCTTTTTTGTTTTCCACTGCCGCGGTGGCGACAGCATTCAATCAATACTTCTAAGCTCAAATTATCGAGAGACGTAACTCATGGCCGTTGAAAAGTGAATGTGTAAGCCCCTACCCCAGCATAATTTACGACGCGATAACGATAATAGCCACTTGAGCCGGAATAGTTGATAGCTTCCACCGATGTCGGCGACTCGCTCTTGGCAACTTGTTGCCACGCTGATCCTGTCCAACGATCCAGGTAAACATCAAAGTCTGTGCCTTGCGGCCCCTGCAAACAAACGCTATGGGTTCCCGCAGAAGTGCTTTGATACCAGGTGCCATTCGGTTGAATTTGACTCTGCCCATTGGCTCCCGCGAAACTGCCGTTAATGGTGGTGCCCGCACAGGCGCTGCTCGAAATGACGACGGCGCGGTTAATACTCGCCGAGGCACCGTCATCATCGGTTACCGTCAACTGCACTTGATAGGTTCCGTCATCAGCGTAGGTTTTTGCTGGGTTCGTTTGAGCACTCGTTGTGCCATCACCCAAATCCCAGAGTCGCGAAACGATTTGGCCATCATCGTCTTGAGAGGCATCGGTGAACGACACGCTTTTTCCATTCACGGAAAACTGGAAGTTTGCCACGGGCGGTTGATTGCTTTGTGTTCCTTGCAGATTGACCTTCCAGGCACCACGACCATAGGTTCCCGCAACCAGCACATGAGGTTCATCGTCGATTTCCAAGTCCATTACGACATTACCGATCGGCATGCCGGCATTGAACGCGGTAAAAGTATTTCCCGAATCAATGCTCTGGTACATCCCAATATCCGTGGCAACAAATACCCTTGTCGGTTGACGAGGATCAACGGCTACTGCATTGGCAGGGACATTGGGTAAACCGTCGCCAATCGCAGACCAACTGGCGCCGTTATTAGTGGAACGATAAAGCTTGGCGCCACCGAACGCCGAACGGGTGACATAGGTCGTACGAGAATTATCTGGAGCAACAGCGATATCGGAAACGCGACCACCCGGATAGTTATTGGTCACATCGGTCAATGAACCCGCACCTTGAACCGCATTGCTATGAAAGTAAATTTTTCCTCCGGATGTGCCGACGTACACCGGATAAGCATTGCCCGCCTGCGTTGGCGTGATCACTGACGCCGCACTTCCCAATGCCCCTCCAACAGCAGTCCAGGAAAAGCTTGATGCCGAGGTGTTGCCGACATACAAGCGATCCGATGCGACCCAGACTTTGTTGCCTGCCGCAGCAAGCGGCGTTACCCATGGGAAATTTCCGCTGCTCAATCCAGTTTTCGGCAAAGCACTGAAGGTACCAGCTGTTCCGCCTTGAAAAGATCGAACGATATTCGGATAACCACCGCTTGGATAACTGGTCTGCAGAACTGTTGATGGATTCGATGGATCAACAACGTTCATGAAACCATCACCGCTGGCATAGGTTAAGTTCCAGACCTTGCTGATATTTCGACTGGACGATGAGTTGTCTTGTGCTCCACCAAAAATTTTATCAGGGTTGCTAGTGTCGATGGCGATATCATAAAACTGGGTGACATTCAGATTGGCGTTCATGTTGATGAACGATGAACCGTTGTTATCGGTGCGCCAAATACCACCATCACTACCGATATAAAAGCGGTTGGGATTGGATGGAGAATAAACCAGCACATGAGTGTCCTGATGCACCTGCTGATTACCACCCCAGCTACTGGTCAGCGTTTGCAAACTGGTTCCGCCATTTGTTGAGCGGGCAAAACGAATGCTACCAACCAGGATGGTATCGCTCTGTTGAGGATGCACCGTAATCGCCTGGTTATAGGTGCACTGGCCTTCACAGGCGTTGCTGTTCACCCTCGTCCAACTTGCTGCTGCATTCGTGCTTTTGAATAGCTGACTACCAGCTAAAACATACAGCACTTGGGAATTGCTCGGCGCCAGTGCAAGACGTACGCGACCCGTTCCCACCGATAATCCCTGGCTGCTTTGCGCGAAGGTTGCTCCCGCGTCAACTGACTTCATTACACCAACACCAGAGACGGTCGCATACACCACCGACGACCCGGGAACAAAAACGATGTCTTCAACTTTTCCGGACAGTACTTTGCTCCATGTTGAGCCGCCATTTGAACTGCGATAAGCACCGGCCCCCACTAGCTGTCCAGATTCATTGCATTGACCGAAGCCACCTACCAGCACAGTCTGGTTATTGGTGGAATGAATGGCGACGCTATTCACTACTGATAACGGCATTGCGGTAGAACCGCTTCCGTTCTTTTCTTGCCATGTTTGTCCGCCGTCGGCACTGAAGAACACCCCTTGTCCAAAGTAGCCCGCACATGCTCCGCCATTTCTGTCACCGGTTCCCACCCAAATTCGATTTCGATCTCCGGGCTCAATGGTGATCGCTCCAATCGCTAGCGTTCCCACGTTATCGAATACAGGCATCCAAGACTGTCCGGCGTTTGTGGTTTTCCAAACACCGCCGGCGGCACTACCAAAATAGACAACATTATCGTTTGTGGGGTCAATGGCGATGCTATTGGGGCGTCCAGAAACTCTACCCATTACCCAGTTGCCCATTTGCATTGAGGAAGGCCCCATTTCCTCCCATACTTCACCGGCCATCAATTGCTGTGCTCGCATTTGTTGCGCTTGAATCTGCAACATTTGGATCGCTTGTTGACGAGCCCGACCAGCTTCACCGCGGTCTCTCAATCCTCGCGTTTCTTGCAGCCACTGCTGACGCTTCCGAATCTGATCTGATTCATCACCTTTTGCCACACTTGTTTGCGGTAGAGCACTCGTCGATGCCATCAGCGCCAGTAAAGCGAGATGCCGCCAAAATCTTGTACGCCTTGTCATAATATCCCTCCGGTTAAATCATGTGATGCACGCACCATGCGGCACCCAGGAATTTCTTGAAATCAACAGTAAAAAAGTGAGAACAAGCGCAAGACAAACAGCACTCGCCAGACCGCACGGTGACATCCTTTTCTGCCAATCCAGCGAACTTGATCGAGGCGAAGTCGGGAACAACCATCACTGTTACAGGCTTACACCCAGTTTTGGAAAAACGCGCTCCGACCAGAGTAAAAAAATGACGATTGTTTTTACTTCGAAGTGAGACAAAGCCCGCAAAACTACTCCATGGGAAATTCATTTGTATAAAGTTATCGACTTAGGCAGCACATTCATACAACCCCATCCAGGCGATTTCAGACTACTGGGGGTAGCTAATCGGGTAGCCATGCTTTCATGCTCTGTTACCATGGCTTCGACCAAAACCTTTCGTCTCGCTCCCCTCTTCTCCAAGCATCACCGCGTTTACCTGCATCGCTGATTGCTGGTGATCTGGTGTGTGCCAGAGCATGTGCCGGAAATGGTCTTTCCCTCCTCGGACGCGGCTATCCAGCACCACAAGAGGCAGGTCAAACGACATATTTTTCTTGTATCCGGGCACAATGGTTATCAGCAGCACATAGCGCCACCTATCGTCGCCATCAGCAATAGCGAATCCGGCAAAATACGGCTCAGCGCCTATACTTTGCCTGCCTGCGACGATAGGACTATGGCCATGAACGATAAACTTCCCGCCGAACTGTTGGCATTGCGCGAAAAATTCACCGCGACGCTGCCGGAGCGCAGTCGTCAGGTCAACGAACTTTGGTCGATACTCCGCCATCAAGCCTGGTCAGACGCGGGCGTACACGCGCTGCAAATGCTGGCACATCGACTCAGCGGCAGTTGCGCCACCTTTGGCTATCCGAAAATGGGCGACGCCGCTCGTGCGCTTGAGCAGTTCATTCAACATCGTCGTGAACAAGGTTTGGATTTTGGTGGCATCGAGCGCGAGCGACTGCAGGCCCTGGTCAGCCAATTGATTGCCGCGCTGTTACAACGCGGCGACGAAAAACTGCCTGAAGCCTGGCAAGCGGCAGGGCTGAAGGCAACTCCAACTGCAGAATCCGCAACGGTATTTATCGTCGATGATGACCAGGTACTGGCCAATCTGCTCGCCACCTATCTGCAGCGTGCAGGCTATCAGTGCGAAAGCTTCACGACACCATCTGATTGCCTCCATCGCCTTGCTGAGCAACGCGCCGATTTAATCATCATGGACCTCGGTTTTCCGGAAGCACCACTGCTCGGTATCGACGCCATTCAGAGCATCCGTGAACTGACCGGCGGCCAAACGCCGATCATGCTGATGTCGGCGCGCACCGATCTCGCCGCCCGTCTGCAAGCATTGCGCGCTGGCGCGGCGAATTTCATTCACAAACCCGTCGACTTCTCAGAGCTGTTGAAAGCCGTGCAACACACCATCGATCGCGCCATGCCGTCGTTGAAAGTGTTGATCGTTGATGATGATGAAATGATTACCTCGGCGCTGGAAAAGTCGCTGCAACAAGCTGGCATGCAGCCACTGGTCGTCAATCAGCCGATGAACACCTTGCAAAAAGCAGCACAGTTCAAGCCTGATGTCATCATGCTCGACATGCACATGCCCAAGGTAAATGGTTTTGAACTGGCCGCACTGATTCGGCAAGACCCGACTTTCAGTCTGATGCCCATCGTGTTTCTGACCTCCGATACCTCGGCCGATCTAAAACGCTCCGTCAGGGCGCTCGGTATCAGCGCCTATCTGACCAAACCGATTGAGCCGGAAAAGCTGATCGAAGTATTGCAGCACGCCCACCACAACACCCGGCAACTGAAGCGCCGTATTGAACGTGTCACCAAAACCGAGAAATCCTCGTTGCTGACACGCAGCTATTTTTTTGACGCATTACAACGACAGCTGGCTGACGAGCAACGAGAACGCCGCATGTCACTGATTTATCTTGGCGTCGATAATCTCGATAAGCTGCAACAACTGTATGGCCATGCAGGTATGGCACGACTGCATGAGCAGTTTGTTCAGCGCATTGCCGACAATCAGGCCAGCGGTGAACAATGGACCATCGTCGCGGACTTGGTGGCGTGCGCGATGTTCAACAGCATTGAGGAAAAAACCTTATTGAGTCGCGCCGAACAACTATTGAGCGCTTTCCAGCAACATCCGCTGCGCGCCGATGGGCAGGAACTCAGCGCCACCATCAGCATCGGCATACTGCCACTGGAACAGGCGCCTGGCTCGGTCAACGCCGCGATGGCTGCCGTTGAGCGGCAGTATGAATTGGCGCGTCAACACCCGACCAATAGCGTCATGTTGCAGCAACAACAGGTGGCACCAGAAGGCATCGTGTTTGATCCGCAACAGGATTTGCCGGTGGACCGACTGTCTCTGGCGTTTCAGCCGATTGTCGACATCGAAACCCATGCCGCCAATCATTTCGATGTCTTGGTACGCTATCGGGATCAGCATGACAATCTGATTCCGGCCGGACGTTTCATTCGTTTACTGACCGATGCGGACAAACGCATGGAGCTTGACCGCTGGGTATTGCAATCTGCGATCAAATCCCTCGAATCGGATTCGCTGACACGCGAGTCAGGCACACTGTTTGTACACCTTTCCGAAGATAGCCTGAAGCAAAAGCTGTTTCTGTCATTTATCGCCAACGTTCTACGTAGCTCTCGAATCCGTGGCGACAAACGGTTGATCATCATGCTCGACGCGCAGTGGGTTAGCTTGCATCAGGAATACGCGGCATTTGTCGTCAAGGCTCTGCGCGATGCACGTTGCGGTGTCTGCCTGATCAAGCTTGCCCTGGAGTCACCGTTTACCCAGATGGTCAGCTCGCTGAAGCCGGAATTCATCAAACTCGCTAACGATATCCCGTCACAGTTGGCGGACAAAACCCTGTCAGCGTCTGCACTGGAACCGTTGACGCAGGCATGTAACGAAGCCGGCGGTCAATTGATCGCGACTCATGTCGAGGATTCCGCGACCTTGGCATCGCTCTGGCAAAAAGGTATACGCCTGTTTCAAGGCTATTTTATTCAAGCGCCGGGTATCGACTTCAGCAGAAAAGAAGCTGGGTAGTCATGTGCTACGTGCAATAGTGAATGACAGGGTCGGGCGGAGTATCGCAAGATAGTGGCATAGCGCTGAACGCACATTGGAGTGCAACTTTTCGTGATCACATTGTCTGCAAGGAAGAACAGCATGTCGCGGGGCTTGGCTTCGGCGCTTTGCTGCGGGTTGTTGCTCATGTTCAGCTCCGCTTCCCTGGCTGATGTCCACCCTCCTCGGAAGCTGCGTCATGCTGTTTTTCATATGCCGCCGTGGAGCATGCAGGAAAACCAACAGTTCATTGGTGCTCATATTGAAATCATCCGGGAACTGGCGTCGCGCTTGAGCACGGAACTGGAGTGGATCGATTGCCCGATTGATCGCTGTCAGGTGTTGCTGGAATCAGGCGAAGCCGACATTGTTATTGGCTTGCGCCCTACCAACATTCGTGAGCGTTACCTGCGCTACTTGAATCCGCCGTTTCTGCAGCGTGGTTATCCAAAGGTATTTTATCTTCGCCGCGAAGGTGAACAAGCGTTAAATCAGTACCAGGATCTGTATCGTTATCGTATTGGCGTCGTTCGCGGCAGCAAGCTGTTCGATCAGTTTGATCAAGACCGGAAGCTGCAGATCGATTACGC
The DNA here is from genome assembly GCF_009756665.1 of Permianibacter aggregans. Classification (GTDB taxonomy): domain Bacteria; phylum Pseudomonadota; class Gammaproteobacteria; order Enterobacterales; family Permianibacteraceae; genus Permianibacter; species Permianibacter aggregans. The sequence continues at coordinate 4,193,742 of NZ_CP037953.1, read as the reverse complement.
CGAAGATGTCGAGAGCAACTTCCGCAAACTGTTGCTGGGTCGCATCGATGTGGTTGCCGTACCGGAGGGCCGTGGCGAATATGCCTTGCGCTCACTGAATATTCGCGACCGGGTGCAGAAAGCTGGATTTCGCGTCAAGGATAACACGCCAAGACGAATCGCCATTTCGCAGCGTTCACCGTGGCATGAGCATCTTTCTTTACTGGAAAAAACGCTGGCTGAAATGGTTCGCGAAAAGCGTATCGAACGAATAATTGAACAGCACTATTTGCAGCCGTACGGCATTGCCCGAGACGCGATTTCTTTACGTTAGCAAAATCGCGTCTCGGACTCCGACTCATCGGTATTCGATCAACAGATCCCGTGACTCGATATCCTGGCCTACTTTGACGTGAATTTTACCGATGGTACCGTCAGCCTCCGCGCGCAACACCGTTTCCATTTTCATGGCTTCCAACGCCAACAAGGCGTCACCGCGCTTGACGTTTTGGCCTTCCTTGACTGACAGCAGCGCGATGCGGCCCGGCATTGGTGCGCCGACATGCTTGGCATTGCCCTCCTCGGCTTTTGGTCGCGCCTTCAGCGCTTGCGCTTCAGCGGCGATACGCACGGGCCTGCCTTGGCCATTCAGCTCGAAGAACAACTTGTAGTAACCGTCTTCACCCGGTTCGCTACGACCAAGCAAACGGATAATCAGTGATTTGCCGGGTTCAATATCCACCACCACTTCTTCGCCATCATTGAGGCCGTGGAAGAACGTTGGTGTGCTGAGCACCGATACTTCACCATACTCCAAACGGTGCTTGGCAAACTCGACAAACACTTTCGGGTACATCAAGTACGCAGCCAAGTCGGAATCACTGAGCGGTTGCTCGCATTCTTTCTCGGCTTGCTTGCGTATGGCATCCAGGTCGGCGTCGGCCATCAATGCGCCGGCACGACCGGTCAGAGGCTTTTCGCCACGCAATACTTTTTTCTGCAGTGCCTCAGGGAAACCATCCGGTGGAAAGCCAAGCTCGCCTTTCATCAATTGCACGACCGATTCCGGAAACGCAATGTCTTTGTCAGGATTGCGTACATCGTCGGCTGTCAATTCATTACTGACCATAAACAGCGCCATGTCACCAACCACTTTTGAGCTTGGTGTGACTTTGACGATGTCGCCGAACAATTGATTGACTTCAGCGTACATGCCGGCGACTTCCGCCCAGCGATGTTCGAGGCCAAGCGAACGCGCTTGCTCACGCAGATTGGTGTACTGGCCACCGGGCATTTCATGGCGATAAACATCGGCCGTGCCGGAGCGAATATCCGGCTCGAATGGTGCGTAGAGTTTGCGCACGCCTTCAAAATAGGTGGAAAGCTGGAACAGATTCTGCTGATTGAGTCCCGGATCCTTGTCGGTGTTTTCGAGTGCGGCGGCGACCGAACTCAGGTTCGCCTGTGAGGTCAAACCGCTCATGCTGTCAAGCGCGCCGTCGACGGCATCGCAACCGGATTCAATGGCAGCAAGAATACTGGCCGCAGCAATACCGCTGGTGTCATGGGTATGGAAATGAATCGGCAAGCCGACTTCCTGCTTCAGCACCCGCACCAACTCGCGCGCCGCACGTGGGCGGCAAACACCGGCCATGTCCTTGATGCCGAGCACATGGCAGCCGGCGGCTTCCAGTTCCTTGGCCAGTTTCACGTAGTACTGCAAATTATATTTCGGACGTTTGGCATCAAACAGATCGGCCGTGTAGCAAATCGCGCCTTCGGCCAAGGCGCCGGCTTCACGCACAGCATCGATCGACACGCGCATATTCTCGACCCAGTTCAGCGAATCGAAAATGCGGAACAAATCAATGCCATTTTGCGCCGCTTGTTGCACAAAATAGCGAACGACGTTGTCCGGGTAATTGGTGTAACCCACACCGTTCGAACCACGCAACAGCATTTGCAGCAGCAGGTTTGGAATCGCCGCACGTAGGTCGCGCAAACGCTGCCACGGGTCTTCTTTCAAGAAGCGCATCGCGACATCGAACGTCGCGCCGCCCCAGCACTCCAGCGATAACAGCTCGGGCGCCAAGCGCGCGTAATAGGGCGCAATACGCAGCATATCGTCGCTGCGCATACGGGTCGCAAACAAGGATTGATGGGCATCGCGCAGCGTTGTGTCGGTGATCAATACCTTTGGCGATTGACGCATCCACTCGGCGAACTTTTCTGGCCCGAGTTCCAGCAGACGATCGCGACTGCCTTTGGGCACCGGTTGCTGGAGGATGTCTTTGTTCGGCAACAACGGCTGTGCTGGTTTCTCAGCAACATGACGGCCTTTCATTTCCGGATGGCCGTGCACAACAACGCGGCCGATAAAGTTCAGCAATTTGGTGGCTCGATCTTTGCGCGGCTCAAACTGCAACAGCTCCGGATTGGTGTCGATAAAACGCGTCGTGCATTCGCCGCTCAGAAACTGTTGGTGATTGATGACGTTTTCCAGAAACATCAGATTGGTGGTAACACCGCGAATACGGAATTCGCGCAGCGCCCGATCCATCCGACGAATGGCTTCCATCCGAGTGCCGCCACGGGCGGTAACTTTGACCAGCAGCGAATCGTAATACGGCGTGATCACGGCACCGCCATAGGCACTGCCACCATCAAGGCGGATACCAAAACCGGCTGGCGAACGATACGCAGTAAGGCGGCCATAATCGGGACGAAAACCGTTCTCCGGATCCTCGGTGGTGATACGACATTGCAGCGCGTAACCGTTCAAACGGATTTGTTCCTGAGCCGGAACGCCGCTACCCTGCTCGCCTTCGATTTCTCCAATGCGGGCGCCTTCGGTAATGCGGATTTGCGCCTTGACCAAATCAATACCGGTTACTTCTTCGGTAACCGTGTGTTCCACCTGAATGCGCGGATTGACTTCAATGAAATAGAACGCCTTGGTGTCAGCGTCCATCAGAAATTCGACGGTGCCAGCATGGGTGTAACCGACTTCGCGGCCAATCGCCAGTGCATAACCGCAGAGTTCTGCGCGCTGCTCGGCGCTCAAATACGGTGCTGGCGCCTGTTCGACCACTTTCTGATGCCGGCGTTGCACCGAGCAATCGCGCTCGCCAAGATGCACCAAGGTGCCGTGTAAATCACCTAGAATCTGCACTTCAACATGGTGGGCTCGGCGCACCAGCTTTTCCAAATACACTTCGTCATTGCCGAACGCCGCGCCGGCTTCGCGACGCGCCGTTTCAATCAGCGACAGCAATTCCTGTTCGTTTTCGATAGCGCGCATGCCGCGGCCGCCGCCGCCCCAACTGGCTTTCACCATCAGTGGGTAACCGACACCCGCGGCCAGTTTCTTCACTTCATTGTCGTCGCGCGGTAATGGTCCGGTTGCCGGCACCACCGGCACTTTGGCACGCTGCGCCAATTCACGAGCGGAAACCTTATTGCCAAGGCCGCGCATCACTTCCGGTTTCGGACCGATAAAGGCAATGCCGGCTTTGGCGCAAGCCTCAGCGAAATCCGGATTCTCAGAGAGAAAACCATAACCAGGATGAATGGCGTCAACACCGGCATCGCGGGCAATGCGCAGAATATCCGGCACATCGAGATAGGCTTCGACCGGTTTCTTGCCCTCACCAACCCGATAGCTTTCGTCAGCCTTGAATCGATGCAGTGAGAACCGATCTTCACCGGCGTAAATGGCAACCGTGCTGATGCCGAGCTCGTTGGCAGCGCGCATCACGCGAATAGCGATTTCACTGCGGTTGGCGACCAGAATCTTCCCGATTTTCTTGCTCATGGCGTTTTCTTCTCGTTGATGCACAACAACAAAACTAGCTAGGTTGTTGAATTTGCAGGAATTGATGGAATAAATCCAGCGTCCGTTCATCATATTATAAGCACCGCTATCCGACCTTCGCCGGATACGCCTTATCGCGCTGAACTGCCTACACTGGCAAGCGAAATGCCGCTGGAGAGCTTATGCCCATGGGTTTTATCAAACTGAAGCAATGGATGTGTCGATCGCTACTGCTGGCATTGTCGCTCACTGGGAGCGTCAGTGCTGAAACGTTGCTGGTGCAGAAGCAAACGCTGGAAATTGCCCCATTCACTACCTTCAACGGCGAGACAATAGCGCAAGTCCGTGTTGGTTACGAAACCTATGGCAACCTCAATGCCGACAAATCCAATGCAATTCTGATTACCCATTATTTTTCCGGCAGTTCGCATGCCGCCGGCAAATACCGTGCAGACGATGCCCAAGCCGGTTATTGGGATGCGATCATAGGCCCTGGCAAAGCCATTGATACCAACCGATTTTTTGTCGTTTCCGTCGATACGCTGGTCAACCTTGCGGTGCATGACCCGAATGTGATCACCACCGGCCCGGCCAGCATTGATCCGAAAACCAACAAACCCTATGGCATGACCTTTCCGGTGATCAGCGTAGGCGATTTTGTCCAGACCCAGAAAGCATTACTCGATAGATTCGGCATCAACAAGCTGCACGCGGTTGTTGGTGCCTCAGGCGGCGCGATTCAGGCGCTGCAATGGGCGGCGACGCATCCGGGATTTGCCGAACGAACCGTCGCGGTAATCGGCCCCGGCTTCAAACTCGATGCCCATTCGATCGCTGAGCTCGATACCTGGCTGCAACCGATTGTGCTTGATCCAAACTGGCGCCAGGGTGATTACTACGCCCACTCGCTGCCGAACTTCGGTCTTGCCCATGCATTGCGCAATGTCACCATTGCCGCGCTCAGTAGCGATTGGCTGGATAAACAATACGGCCGTCAATGGCATGATCCACATCAATCACCGGCGCAGGCTTTTCAGCATGCGTTCAAGATCAGCAGCGAATTGCTGAAGCGAGGATTCGATCGCGCAGCGGTGGTCGATGCCAATCACTTTCTGTACACGGCGCGTGCCTATCAGCTGTTTGATGTCAGCGATCGGGTGCCAGCGATGAAAGGACGGTTCCTGTTTATCCCGGCGAAAACCGATAGGATTTTTCCGCCGGCCATGTCACATCAGGCAGCAGAAATCTTACGCAAAAACGGCGTGCAAGCGGAAGTAGTCGAGATTGATGGCGGCATGGGCCATCTCGATGGCGTATTCCGGATTCAACTGGCCGGCCAAGCTATCAAGGATTTTCTGCAATAAGAGTTTCTTGCGAGAAAGGATTAGCGCGGCGATTGCAGCAAGGACTTTCTGATTGCCGCCTGTTGTGCCTGGTTATTGAAGGTCAGATTTTCTTCTACGCCAAGCGCGCTCAACACGTGGCGATAATCCGGCAACGTGTAACTGTTACGGAACAATTCGAACTGCGTAGAGAACATCGTCGTTTCGTACATCCGATCGAGCTTGCGAACAATCTGCCAAGCGGAGAGCTGCTGACCCTGGCAACAGTCTTTCAAATGCTTCAGCGCCAAATCCAGTGAATGGTCCTGCTCTCGAAGCGCGACATCGATTTGCAGCCAGTACAACACACCGCTCCAGTGCACGCGCATGTGCTGACGAGTTTCACGCAGATTGTCACTGACCTGCTCGAGCTTTGCATGCGCCCAGCGCTGATCATTTTCCCCGCGCCGGAAACCCGCTTGCAAGCGCTGCCACATGGTTTGTTCATCAAACAAACCCGCACGCGCCTGCACAATATTCTGGTAGTACGTTGCCAAACCTTCGGACAGCCAAATATCGCCATAACCGCGATACGGTAACATCAAATGACTGAACTCATGAAACGCGGTCCAATCGGCAAGCAGGCCCTGTAATCCTGCTGAGGGATTGATCACCAGCAATACGGTGTCGGGTTCACCACGTTTAACCTGGCCCCATGGCACGGTACTGCCGTGGCGCGTACTTTCACGAAGCGTTACCTGAAACTGATCCTGCGGGAATTCACCATGCACCGTTTGCAGCGCTGCGCTGATTTGCTGCAGCCATTGGTACGCCAGTTGCCGCTCATTGGCATCGAACGAGGCGGGATAATCAATGGTGATCGTTTGCTGCTGATGGTGAATGGTGGTTTCGGCAAACGCCGACGGAACGGCAACGGTCGCGGAAGCCATCGCTACCGCGACAAACGATCGTTTCAGATAAGAGGCAACATTGGACATGGGCATCGATAATCAAACGCCAGGACAGATTCTGACTCGCCGAACACGGCTTGGTTCGGCGAGTCAGGCGCTGTATTGGCCGATTCCTTCCCTGCTGATACGACAGTCATCAACAGAATAGATTATCAATGCCGCTATGCGAACACTCAGAGCTTGATGCCGAGTGCACGTACCATGTTGGCAATCTGTTTGACTTGCTCACCCTGCTTGGTCGCGTAGTGCTCACCGGTGTAGCCCCACCAGTCCCAACAGGCGGCCGGATTCAGCGGCATCATGCTTGAGGTGGTTTGCGGATACAGCACAACAATATTGTTGCTCTCTGCCCAGCGGTTGAAACCGGTTTGCTGAATAAATTGATCAGCGATCATTTCGGCATTCTGTTTGCAACCGTGGAACGCAATATGCAAGCGGCAGCTTTCACCGTCGCGACAGCTCTGCGGAATATACACATAGCCTTTTTCGGCCAGCGTATGTTTGCCGTCTTTGGCGTAAAGCGCCTGATCGAAAGCTTGTGGCGCAAGCGCTGTCGCAGGTGCTTTCAACTCGCCGTAAGCATGAGTCAGGATTTGTTTGGCAGCATCCCACTGGCAGGCATTGATGAACGGCGAATCGGTAGTGCCACAGGCAACACCATTTGCTTCTGTCGGGAAACCATGACCGGCCGCGACATCGGTAACGTACTGCACCTGCTTCTCCGGCATCAAAGCCTGGTAAAACGCGACACTGGCATCGGTAATGTCTTTCAGCACCCGATGGTCTTCTGTGCCATGAAACACCCAGACCTGATCCGCTTGTAAAGCAGACAGTGGATCGATATTGCCGCCAGCAGCGCGCTTGCGCGCCGTATCAAGCAAATCCGAAAGCGGAATGCCCTGCCCTTTCTTGTCGACGCAGCGGGCCAGCGCTGTCGTCAAGTCGCCCTGTGCGCAATCGTATGGGCCACCAGCGAGTAATGCGGCATGAGTAACATAAACGTTATGAGCAAAATGAAACTGAGTCGCCATGTAAGCACCGGAAGAAAGCCCGGACACGGTGACTTCCGGATTCAATTTCAGCGATGGCAACGGCTCGGCATCGGCACAGGCAGACAACACAGAAGCGATGACACCGGCAATAAGAAAGCGCATAGGCAATTCCTGTTCGTGGTCCTGAAGCGAAAAAAGCCGCCAGACATGCGAATGCTGGCGGCTGAAAGATAGGGCCTGTTTATCTTTGCCACACCACAGCGTTGCCGCCCAGAAAAGCGCCAGGCAAGGCGCGAGGAGAGAGGTTTGGTCACTCCAAATAAACGACGAGCAACGCGGCATGGCGCTTTTCTGGGCGCAACCCGGAGGGACGGGCCGCCCGTAGCGCATTGCGGCGTCATTCGTCGCTCATGTACGTCAAGTACATCGCGCTCCTCATTCCTTGCACTGCGCAACGGGCAGCTCCGTCGCAGCGGCGTGGCAAAGATAAACAGGCCCTTAACAACAACACGGAGATAAAAAGCGTTAGAACGAGTACATCGCTGACAAACTCCAATTCATCGGATCACCGTAGTAGCCGGTCAGCAAGCGGTCCGCGACGGCAGTGGTCGAAAAATCGTATGCAGCGGTGCGGTACTCCTCGTCTGCCAGGTTGCGACCGTGCAAGGCAAAGCGCCAGCCACTGTCATCGAGATAGTAGACGACCGAAGCATTCCAAACACCGTAAGCCTCCTGATCAGTCAACGGCGACACGTCATAGATAAACAGGTCATCGCGCCAGGCGTAATCGGTCGACATCAGCAAGCGGCCTGGACCGGCTTCGAGCTCGTAACTCAAACCAATCGTGTACTGATTTTCCGGCGCGTTGATGACGCGCGCAACGTCAGACAGATCGGAGGTAACCGAACCGTCCACACCAAGGCTGCCGACAAACTCGTTGTACTCGGCGTCAAGATACCCGTACATCAGGAACAGCGAGAAGTCGTCGGTGATGCGTGCGTTCAGTTCCAGCTCGAGGCCGTTCAAATCGGCGTCGGCTGCGTTCAACACTCGCGAAACAAATCCACCACCGGGCAATACCACCGATACCGGCACCTGCTTGTCTTCATACTTCTGGGTAAACAACGCGACATAGGTTTGCACGCGGTTGTCGAGGAATGAACCTTTGAAACCCAGCTCAAGCGAATCGGCGGTTTCTGGTTGGAATGCCTGATTGGCAGCCGGGTCCAACGCCGGATTGGCGCGCATGTTGAAACCGCCGCTCTTGAAACCGTGGCTGTAGGAGAAATACCACATGGTGTTTTCCGAAGCGCGATACTCCACACCTACACGCGGCGAGAAATCATCAAAGGTTTCGTTTTCGGTGAACTCACCACCAGGCAGCGGCAGAATGACCGTTCCCGGTAAGCCGAGAAATCGATTGACACCAACGGTCGCTTCTTTCTCGTCTTCATCGTAACGGGCGCCGAGCGTCATCGACCAGGCATCGTCAAAACGATAGCTCGCTTGTGCGTATAGCGATTTGCTGACGGTGTTGACGCAACCGTACGTGGTTTGCACCAGTGGCACCAGGCCGAACACCACATCGAAGTTACCGCAGGCATCGCCATCGAGGTAATACACGCCGGAGACGAAGTCGAGGCGCTCGCCGGTATAAGTCAGCTGGAATTCCTGGGTGAATTGCTCGTCTTCATAAATCGCCGGTACGTCAAATGAATTGATTTGTGTGGCATCGAAATCGATATCCGACAGCGTATCACCTTCACGTTGTGCCGTGACGGATTTGAATTCCCAATCATCACTCATTGCCCAGGAAATCGTTAACGCCTGACCACTTGACGTCACTTCCTGACGCTTGGGATCCATGTTCTGACGAGTATCAAACACATCCTCAAGCGGCGCATCACCGGTCGTCGGGCTGGTATCAAGACGATGACCGCCGCGCACATTGGAATCATCCTGAGTGTCATCGGCAACAAACTTGACGGTAACGGTGTCGCTTGGCTTCCAGGTGACGTTGACACGCGCAGCGGTAATGTCTTTATCGGAAACATCGGTACCGGCAAACGGCGACGGGCCAACCACTTCACCAAAACCATCACGAGTCAGATTGGCGGCGGAAATACCGATCAGCAATTTATCGGTAATCGGTGTCGAGAAACCGGCTTTCACATCGCGCTGATTGTAGGAACCAATGACGCCTTCGACATAACCGCGGGTGTAATCCGGCAGATCACGGGTGACGTACTTGATTGCCCCCCCCATCGTGTTCTTGCCATAGAGCGTGCCCTGCGGACCGCGCAGAATTTCCACGCGTTGAATGTCAAGCAGATCCAGCACGCCGCCCTGCGGACGCGCGACATAGACATCATCGATATACAAACCGACGCCCGGCTCAAATCCCCAGAGCGGGTCGTTCTGGCCAACACCGCGGATATACGCCGTCAGTGTTGTGCTGGTGGCGCGGGAAGCATTGACCGTCAAATTGGGTACAAAACGTTCAATATCGATCAGCGTTTGCGTGCCTTTGTCCATCAGTTTCTGTTCGGACAACGCGGTGACGGCAACCGGCACGTCTTTGATGCTTTCTTTGTACCGACGGGCCGTGACTTCAATGACCTCTGCACCGCTTTTTTGTTGTTCCTCGGTGGCGGCATTTTCAGCATCCGGCGCGTCTTCGGCGTATACCGGAGCACCGCTCAATACACCCAGGACAGCACTGACCAACAGCGTTTTACGGTAAGGGAAACGAGTCGTGCGCATTTATGTTCTCCGTTTTTCTCTTTCTGCCCGATGCGGCATGGCGACCAACACTACACCACGAAATTCCGATTGCCATCAGTACGATAGTAGGATGGCCCGATCCCGGCAGGCATTCAATACTGGCGTCACGACGAAAAAACGAGAACTTCTCCTTGCTCAGTTTAACTGCCTTGATGATTGGCCTTGTGCTGCTGATTGTATTGGCCCTGCGCAACTGGAATCTGTTGCTGGCAGCGCCACTATGTGCACTGATCGTTGCCGTCGGCAGCGATATCACGTTATTTCCGCAATGGGCCGATGATGGCGCCGCCAATTGGCTCGGCACTTACATGCAAGGTTTCAGCGGCTTCGTCACCAATTGGTTTTTCATGTTCTTGCTTGGCGCGCTGTTCGGCAAAATCATGGAAGACAGTGGCGCCGCCGACAGCGTTGCGCTGTGGCTGGTCAATCACTGCGGCATGAAACACGCGGCGCTTGCCGTCGTCATTGCGTGTGCGGTGTTGACCTATGGCGGTGTCAGTCTGTTTGTCGTCGCGTTCTCGGTGTATCCGATGGCGCTCAGCTTGTTCAAGCAAGGCAATCTGCCACGCCGATTCATTCCGGCAACGATGGCCTTTGGTTCAGTCACGTTCACAATGACCTCAGCCGGTTCACCGGAAATTCAAAACTGGATTCCGATTGCTTACCTGAATACCACGCCCTATGCCGGTTGGCAGGTCAGTTTGGTCGTTGCCGTGTTGATGGCGAGCTTCGGTTATTTTTGGCTCAGCTGGATGATCAGGCGTGACCTGGCTGCTGGTCATGGGTTCGAAGAAATGGCCAGCGACCCGGTGCCCCCCGATGCGCTGCACTTGCCGAAATTCTGGCGTGGACTGGCGCCACTGATCGTCGTGCTGGTGCTGTCATTCTGGTTGCATGACACACTGAAACAATCCGCGCTGGTCGTGGCGTTATCAGGCGGTTTAGCTGCCGCGTACTTGTTGAACCTGAAAACCCTGCGCCAACCCGGCAAGGCCCTGTCTGACGGCGCCATTGGCGCGCTGCTGGCCATTGCCAATACCTCTGCAGTCGTTGGCTTCGGCGCCGTTGCGCGTGCGTCTGAGGGCTTTCAGATTGCCGTCGACGCCATCACCCACCTGCCTGGCTCACCGCTGATTGGCGCCGCAATTGCCGTAACGCTGATTGCCGGCCTGACTGGTTCGGCCTCGGGTGGTCAAGCAATCGCGTTACCACTACTGGCACCGCAGTATCTGGCGCAAGGCGTCGATCCTTCAGCCTTGCATCGCGTTATCGCGCTGTCATCAGGTGCGCTCGATTCGCTGCCACACAATGGTTATGTCGTCACGACGTTGCGCGCCATCTGCAATGAAAGTTATTCGCGTGCCTACCCGGCCATGGCGGCAATGACCGTCGTGGTACCACTGCTCGGTACAGCGCTGGCAATTGCCCTGTTTCTGATTTAACTTGTCCGGCCCGATTTCGCGAATTTATGCCGGGCATGCTTGATAAGTCGCTGCTGGCGTTGCTGGCTGCTTTCTGGTTGCTGTCACTGTTCTTCGTTGCCAGGCTTGGAGAACGTTGGGCGACGCACGCCAGTTGGCAGCGCTGGCACCCATGGTTGTACACGCTCGGGCTTGGCGTGTATTGCACGACCTGGACCTTTTTCGGCTCGGTTGGGCAAATGGCCAGCACAGGCTGGTGGTTTCCGCCCACCTATCTCGGCGCGATTTTGTTATTCGTTTTTGGCTGGCGTCTGATCGATAAAGTTATTCGGGTCAGCAAAGCGGAAAATATTTCCTCACTGGCCGATTTACTGGCGGCGCGTTACGGCCATTCGCACGCCGTTGCCGTGTTGACCACCAGCATCGCCTTTCTCGGTGTTATTCCCTACATTGCGCTGCAATTGAAAGGCATCGCCAACAGTGTTGATACACTCAGTTATCAACCAGGCATCATCACCGCCTGGTGGCAGGACAGTTCGCTATTGGTGACGCTGGCGATGTCGGCCTTTCTGCTGTTGTTTGGCTTGAAGCATTTCGCCGCCAGCGATCAGCAACCGGGTATGCTGGTCGCTGTGGCGTTTGAATCACTACTGAAACTGTTTGCGCTGGCAGCCGTTGTGATCATGGTGCTGCAAATCGATTTGGATCTGACCGTCACACCGCTGCCTATCCACGACACGCCGGAAAACTCCAGTGCCGCCTATCTTTCGCAGGCGATACTCGGTGCGATGGCCATGCTCTGCTTGCCGCGCCAGTTTCATATCACCGTTGTCGAGCATCAAAGCAATAACGATTTGCCACACGCCCGAGTCTATTACACGATCTATTTGCTGCTACTTGGGCTAGTTTTGCTGCCACTTTCCTACTATGGCCAGCACCTGCTCAGTGGCCAAATGCGTCCCGACGACTACGTGCTCGGTCTGCCGCTTTCGCAAGGCAACTCCTGGATTGCCGCGATCGTATTTATCGGTAGCCTCGCGGCCGGAACCAGCATGCTGATTGTCGCCGTTATCGCGCTGATGACGATGGTTTCGCACACCTTCCTGATTCCGTTAACACTGCGATTACGCCAACCGGCCAAAGGCAGCGACTTCATTGTGTCAATGCGCTGGCTACGCCGCATTCTGATGTGCGCAATCATTCTGATGGCGTTCCTCTACTACCGCTGGGTCGCGGAAAAAGAAGCACTGGCGCAAATCGGTTTGATCTCTTTCACTGCCGTGGCCCAATTTTTTCCGCCGCTGCTGGGAGGTCTGTATTGGAAAAGCGGTAATCGTCATGGCGCTATCGCCGGCTTATCGCTCGGCGGATTAACCTGGTGTTGGACGCTGGTTTATCCGGCAATGAGCGCAGGCCAATTATTGTCATCCGAAGCATTGTTGCATGGCCCTTTCGCGATCGAGTGGTTGAAACCCACAGCGATGTTCGGCTTGAGCGGTTTCGATACCATCACCCACGGCGCGCTGACTAGCTTGAGCATCAATACACTCGCCTACATTCTGGTTTCGCTGGCCACTCAACAAAGCGTGCACGAACGCTTGCAAGCCTTGCGTTTCGTGCAGTTCGGTACCTGGAGCGAATCACCACAGCAGCGTACCTGGCGACAGGATTTAAGCTTTCGCGATATTGAAAACGTGCTGGCTCGTTTTCTCGGCACCGAGGCCGCGCGACAACGCATTGAAGAAGAAGCCAGCCGGCGCAATTACCTCGACACGCCGAACTATATCGATCAGGAATGGCTGCAATTTTTACAGCGTGAGTTGACCGGGCTGATTGGTTCGGCTTCCGCGCAAGTGGTTATCGACGCCCACTTCTACGCACCGCTGCAACCGGCCAACGAAATGCTGCAACTGGTTGATGCCGCCACCGCCGTCATGCAGTTCAACCAGCAATTGCTATCGGCGACCCTGAACACCCTCAATCAAGGCGTTGTCGTCGTCGATAAAGATCAGCGCGTCGTTGCCTGGAACCCACGCTACGTCGAGATGTTTGCCCTACCGAAAAACTTCCTTTCGGTCGGCAGGCCGATCGCTGATGTGCTGGCGCTGAACGCCGAACGCTTTCTCGATGTTGGCAACGTCGAGGACTTTATCAACAAACGCCTGCATTACCTGCGTCTTGGCCAAATCCATCACGCCGAACGTTCACTGAATAACGGCTGCGTACTGGAAATTCACGGCAGCCCGATGCCTGGTGGCGGTTACGTGACCAGCTATTCCGATATCACTGAACACAAAAAACTGGCTGATGCGCTGGAAAAGCGCGTCACCGAACGCACCGCCGAGCTCGCCGCCGCAAAGAGCGAAGCCGAAACCGCTAAACAACGTGCGGAAGAAGCCAATGCCAGCAAAACCCGCTTTCTTGCCGCCGCCAGTCACGATTTGGTGCAGCCACTGAACGCGGCGCAGTTATTTGCCAGTGCGTTGTCCGAACACATCCGTGATGAGCACGCCGAAAAGCTGCTGCAACAACTCGGTCAATCCTTACAAAACAGCGAAGACCTGCTGCGCACCCTACTCGACATCTCCAAATTCGACGCCGGCGTCATCACACCAAAACCGGAAGCCTTCAACGTCCGGCAACTGCTGCTAACCCTGCAAAACGAATTCAGCGCGCAAGCCGAAAAGAAAAAACTGCAACTTCGGGTACATTGCAACGAGTACTGGGTCCATGCCGACCCGAACCTGACAAGGCGACTGCTGCAAAACCTGCTGAGCAACGCGCTGCGCTACTGCGAACATGGCGGTGTGCTGTTGGCGGCGCGCAAACGCGGAGACCATATTCGATTTGAAGTGTGGGATACCGGCTTCGGCATTGAACCGAAAGCGCAGCAAGAGATTTTTGAGGAATTCAAACGCCACCTACGCACAGATAAAACCATTGCCGCCGGCTATGGCCTTGGCCTCGCCATCGTCAAACGCCTGAGCAAAGCGATGAACGCACCCATTGAGCTACGTTCAGAAGTCGATCGAGGCAGCGTCTTTGCGTTTTCGTTATCGGCAATCCAACCCGAACAGCTGCAACAAGAAACTATCGAGCCAGCCATACCAATGTATCCACTGGCCGGTTTAAGCGTGCTCTGCCTGGACAACGACCCGGATATCCTGAACGCGATGGTCGCCCTGCTCTCCGGCTGGGGCTGCGAAGTGTTCGCCGCCCGTGACCGGCAAACTGCGCAACAACTGATGCATGAGGAAATCGAGGTTATCGTTGCTGACTATCAGCTTGATCAGGGCGATACCGGTATCGATGTCTGGCTCAGTTTGGCGGAGCCACGGCCGCCGCTGGTTGTGATCAGTGCGATGCGCGATCCGGCGTTGAAGGTTCGGTGTCAGGAATATCAGGTGGTGTTGTTACATAAGCCGATTAAGCCGTTGGCGTTGAGGGGGGTGTTGCAGGATATTTGTGCGAAGAATGAGATTTTGGCTTTGTAATGCACTAAAGTAGTGCCCCCTACCCAACTAAAAAACATCACTAATGAATTACGTTGATGGACAATCCGTGCAGCTCGGAGATGAGGTCCTGATTGATGGACGATCCAAAGGAACTATCGTTGCTTGCATTGACCAAGGCATTTATAGCAACAAATATCCCGAGAGCGATTGGGCTTACCTTAAGGAAGGAGTTCTGATTGACACTGATTTCGGTGGTCTTGTGCACTACAGGAACCTAATTGAAGAAAACATTGAGCTGGTTAAACGTAGCTTTAGCTCATAGTCAGCGGGACCGTTTTGATTTTTGTGTAACTGGCTTCATCATATCCTCAATAGGAGAGCATTATGAAGCCAGAAAAACCTGTCAGCACCCATACCACACTTGATGAATTATTAGACCGTTGCAAATCAACCGAAGACTTCCAGGCACTAACCAAAGTGTTGTTCAAGCAGGTCGCGGAGCGGGCGCTGAAGGCCGAAATGGAACAGCATCTGGGTTATGACAAACACGCCGTCAAAGGTCGCAACTCCGGTAATTCACGTAACGGCCGATCGACCAAGCAAGTGCAAACCGAGCATGGCCCACTGGATATCGAAGTCCCACGTGACCGGAATGCCGAGTTTGAACCTCGGTTTATCGGCAAGCATCAACGACGCGTTGGCAGCATAACGGACGCCATCGTGCGACTCTACTCTTACGGCATGAGTCAGCGTGACATTCACGACTACCTGCAAGAAACCTACGGCAACGCGGTGTCACCGGCGCTGATAAGCCAGGTGACCGAACAGGTTATGGATGAAGTACAACAATGGCAGAAGCGACCACTCGATTCGACTTATGCGATTGTCTATCTCGATGCCTTGGTGACGAAGTCGCGGCAGGATGGCATGGTCGGCAATCGCTCCGTGTATGTAGCGCTGGGCATCAACATGCGCGGTGAGAAAGAGATTTTAGGGTTATGGTTGGCCAGCAGTGAAGGCGCCAAGTTCTGGTTAAGCGTTATCAATGAACTGAAAAATCGCGGCGTCAATGACGTATTGATTGCTGTGTCGATGGCCTTAAAGGCTTCTCGGAAGCGATTAATGCGGTCTACCCGCAGACCCATGTGCAGCAATGCATCGTCCATCAAGTGCGTCACTCGCTGCACTTCGTCCCTTGGAAAGAGCGTAAGGCCGTGGCGGCCGATTTACGGTTGATTTATCGAGCGGCAACGGAAAGCGAAGCACAGCGGGCGCTGGCTGAATTTGAACAGAACTGGGGCGGGAAGTATCCGCATATTGGGCCGAGCTGGCGTAACAACTGGACACGGTTGACGGTGTTCTTTGATTATCCGCCGGAGATACGGAAAATCATCTACACGACCAACGCGATTGAATCACTCAACGCCAGCTTGCAGAAAGTGTTGAAGCCCAAGAAAGCCTTCCCGAATGACGAGGCAATCTTGAAGGTGTTGTACTTAACCTTGCATCGGATCGCGGAAAAGTGGACGATGCCGGTACACGATTGGAAAGCCGCACTGAATCAGTTGTTGATCGTGTTCGGCGAAGACCGCGTGAAGGTGTAAATCCGCCAGTTACACAAAATTCTGGACAGTCTCTAGTCAGCCGCATTTACTGCCCCTTGGATCTGTCACCTATGAATCCATACAGAACACCAGAAACTTTCGCTCCTAAGCAGTCTCTCGATCACGGATTTATGATTCAGGTTCTTACGTATTGGGAGAGAAAGCGATTTTAATTTAACCTGATTCTACTCCTAACAGGAACTATTTCAATTTTCACCATTCCCGGCTCAGAAAACTTGAATCCAATTGTTGTGACCGTACAGGCGATAGTCTACGGCGTATTCGCAAACGTATTTTATACGTTGGGACCATACTTAAATATTGCATTGCCACTTCAGTTCGAATTTTTAAAAGTAATTTGGTCTCCATTGTTCTATATCGGCACAGCATTCTCGATGCTACTCACCATTTTTCTTGCATCTCTTAGCATGAGAGTCGCCGCCGGATTTTAATGCCCATTTATTTGCTTGCGACAATCCATATGCTGCTAAGCCTCCTGGGCCGCTGCCCGTTCTCGCACGGGCGGGCGAGTACTTATCTTTGTTTGTGCAAAGAAAAGATACCAAAAGACAAATTTGTCAGGAACAAATTTGGACGCCGGAGGCGCCCGAATGGTGAGCGCCGGGAATGGCGCGAATCAAAGCACACCCATGCTACGCCGGTGAGTTAGGCAAGATTTTCCGGGCAGTTCCTGCGTTGCTCGGTCTCGGTTGGCGGGTACGCAATGGGGCCCGTTTACAACTTTCGATATTGGTTTGATTTACCTTTCAAATCGCATGGCTTGCGGTCTTGACCTTCTCCCTTTTCAAAAGGGAGAAGATGTCGCGTAGCGACAGATGAGGGATGGGTTTTAAAGCTTATTCGAATCTCATCGGTAAAACCCTCACTCTAGCCCTCTCCCTGAAATTTCAGGGAGAGGGAACGTAAGTTTGTTTTTCGAAGTTGAAAGCATCGAAAAGAAAAAACGGGGTCCCCGTCTGCGCCAGCCGGCAACGGCATGATGTAAGCCGGGTACAACCGCAGGGACAGCGGTTGTAGCGCTGTTGAGGCATGGATGCCGAGTCAACGCGGCCCGAGCTGGAATCATGTCGTTGACGGAACTGCCTTGTCGAAGCTGCAAAATTCTTCTGGCGCAGTTGGGGCCCGTTTCTCTTTGGTTACTTTCTCTTGCGCGAACAAGAGTAAAGTAACCCGGCCGCCGGTCCGGGAACCGGCAAAGGCGGTAATCAGAAGACATTTTCGCTTGGAAATAACTTGCGAGGAAAACTGGATTCCCGCCTGCGCGGGAATGACAAAAAATCAAGGCTGCTGCAACGATCGCAACAACACCCCCGCCTGCGTCCGATTAATCAACCCCAACTTCCGCAGCACCGCCGACACATGCTGCTTGATCGTACTCTCTTGAATATTCAGCTCCGCCGCGATCTGCTTATTCAATTTGCCATCGGCGACCATACAAAGCACCCGATACTGCTGCGGCGAAAGCGACGCCACACGCTGTGCTAGTTGTTCTTTTTCCGCTTCATTGCTTTCATGATGAGCCATCGCCGGTAACCATGTCTGGCCATTCAACGTGGCGGTAACTGCAGCGACCAATTCATTCACGGGTGAGGATTTTGGAATATAAGCAATGGCACCGAGCGCAATCGCCTGCCGCATCAATGACGGATCTTCCTGACCGGAAACGACGGCAACGCCTACGGTCGGATAACGGTGACGAAGATTCAACAAGCCCTGAAATCCTTCGCTGTCCGGCAGGCCCAGATCGAGCAACACCAAATCCATTTCGACTTCACTATCCAGACATTGAATCGCCGCGTTCAAGGAATCGGCCTCATGCACTTGCGCATCGGGGCTGACCAGCGTCAGTGCTTGCCGCAGCGCTGTGCGAAACAGCGGGTGATCGTCAGCGATAAGAAAACGGTAAGCCATGGCGCCTGCACTCTGTACAACAACGGCAAAACTCTAACACAGCGGCCCTGTTGCACCGCAAGGCTGCTTATCCCACTTTAGTTGTACTGACAGCGTTGCTTGTGCTCGTTAGCCTGCAGTCTTTGATGCATTGCAGGAAACCATGCATGTCCAAACGTATTCTGATTACTGGTGCCGGCAGTGGCATTGGCGAAGGGGTGGCGAAATTATTGGCGGCCGCCGGCCATCAGGTAATTGCCACTGATGTCCGCATTGAACCGGTGCAAAACTGGCTGCAGGAAAGTGGCGCCGCCAATATTACCGCCGCATCGATGGATGTCACCAATGAGGCAGCCGTACTGGATGTGGTGAAAAACTTCGGCCCGATTGATGTGCTGATCAACAACGCCGGTATTCAGCATGTCGCGCCGCTGGAAGAGTTTCCGCAGGAACGCTGGTCATTGCTGGTCGATATCATGCTGAACGGTGTGGCCCGCACGACGCGCGCCGTATTGCCTGGCATGCGCGAGCGCGGCTTTGGCCGCATCGTCAATATCGGCTCGATTCATTCGCTGGTCGCCTCGCCGTTCAAGTCGGCTTATGTCGCCGCCAAACATGGTCTGGTCGGCTTTTCCAAGGTGGTGGCGCTGGAAACGGCTGATACCGATATCACCATCAACACGGTCTGCCCAACCTATGTGCAAACGCCGTTGGTGCAAAACCAGATCGCCGCCACCGCCAAGCAGTATCAAATGAGTGAGGCCGATGTCGTCAGCGAGATAATGCTGAAGCCAATGCCGAAGGGTGTGTTCATCAGCCTTGAGGAATTGGCCGGCATTGCCCAATTTTTAATCAGCGATATCGCTCGTAATATCACTGGTCAAACCATCGTCGTCGATGGCGGCTGGACCGCCCGCTAAGTTCTGCCGATAGCGAATGCAACAAAATATTTCAGAGCCGTAACGAATTCGCCAAATCCGGTACACTCCGGGCCGGTTTGGCGCTTCGCGCCCCTTTGCTCAACGCTGCTATTCGGAATCCCGAAATGAAAAAAACTCTGCTGCTGACAGCGATGCTGTCTACCCCGCTTTTTGCTGCTGAAGGCATGTGGATGCCGCAACAGCTGCCGGAAATTGCCCCGCAACTGAAAGCGGCCGGTCTGGAACTGGACCCGGCCAACCTGACCAAACTGACCGAGTTCCCGATGGGCGCCATCGTCAGTCTTGGTGGCTGCTCCGCTTCGTTCGTGTCGCCGCAGGGTCTGGTCGTTTCCAACCACCACTGCGTTTACGGCAGCATTCAATACAATTCCACCGCCGAAAAAAACCTGATTAAAGAAGGCTTCCTGGCAAAAACATTTGAAGAAGAACTGCCGGCTGCGCCGGGCAGTCGTATCTATGTAACGGTTGAAGTCAGCAACGTCACCGACAAAGTGATCGACAGCAAAACCGCCAAACTCAATGGCAAGAAACGCGTCGATGCGATGGAAGCCAACGAGAAAGCGCTGGTCGCCGAGTGCGAAAAAGATGAAGGCCATCGCTGCAATGTTTACAGCTTTTACGGCGGTCAGGAGTTTCATTTGATCAAGCAAATGGAAATCCGCGACGTGCGTTTGGTGCACGCGCCGGCTGATGGCGTCGGTAAATTTGGTGGCGACACCGACAACTGGATGTGGCCGCGTCACACTGGTGATTATGGTTTTTACCGCGCCTATGTTGGTAAAGATGGCAAGCCAGCCGACTTCAGCAAAGACAACGTTCCTTACCAGCCAAAGCATATATTGAAGCTGGCCAAAGAAGGCGTCAAAGAAGGTGATTTTGTCATGATTGCCGGTTATCCGGGCCGCACCAATCGTCATCGCCTGCCATCGGAAATTGAATACACCTTCAATTACTCCTATCCGGCTTTCGTCAAAGCCTCCGGTGAAGCGCTCGAAATCATTGACCGCGAAACCAAAGAGCGCAAAGACGCGGCGATCAAGTACGCTTCCACCATCGCCAGCATCAACAACTACTACAAAAACCGCCAAGGCATGATCGATAGCTACAAAAACTCCGACATGTTGGCGCGCAAGCAAGCCTTGCTGGCTGACCTGAAAAAATGGGTCAATGCGGACAAGGCACGCAAGAAGCAATTTGCCAAAGCCATCGACCAAACGGAAAAACTGATTGCCGAGCGCGATGCCATTGCTCGCAAGGAATTTTTGCTTGGCTATGCCAGCCCGCGCATGCTGCGTAGTGCACAGCAGCTTTATCGTTTGGCGAATGAAAAAACCAAAGACGACATGGCGCGTAAATCCGGCTTCCAGGAGCGCGATGTACCACGCATCAAACAAGGCCTGGAATCGATCACCCGCCGTTACGATCAACAAGTCGATATGGCGTTGACCGCGCACTTCATGAGCCAGTATCTGGCGATGCCGGCCAAAGATCGCGATGCCGCGTTTGATAAAGCCTTTGGTCTGAAAGACAACATGTCGGAAACGGATCTGCTGGTGCTGTTGAAGCCGATTTACGAAGGCAGCAAACTGGAAGATCTGGACACCCGCCTTGGTTGGATGGATAAAGACGTCGCCGCCTTCAAAGCCAGCGACGACCAATTCATCAAGCTGGCCGTAGCGCTCTATGATCGTGACATGAAGAAAGAACAGCGCGATGAAGAAATGGGCGGCAAGATTCAGCAAGCCTATGCCGAATACATGGACGCGCTGAAAACCTACCTGAACAGTAAAGGTCAAGCGGTTTACCCGGATGCCAACAGCACGCTGCGCATCACTTACGGTAAAGTCATTGGCCGTGAAGCTGGCCTGCCGGATGGCACCGCCTGGACCGCATTCACGACACTGCGCGGCATTACCGCCAAGCATACCGGTGAAGGTGAATTCGATGCACCGGATGCGCAAATCGCCGCGATCAAAGCCAAGCAGTACGACAAGTACTACGAAGCCTTCGTCGATTCCGTTCCAGTTAACTTCCTGGCAACGCTGGACATCACTGGTGGTAATTCCGGTTCCGCAACGCTGAACAGCAAAGCCGAATTGGTTGGCCTCGCCTTCGACGGCACATTGGATTCGATCATTTCCGACTGGGATTTCGATGTAGCAAAAACCCGCTCGATTCAGGTCGACCTGCGCTACATGCTGTGGCAGATGAAAGTTGTCGATAAAGCCGACAACCTGCTGAAAGAAATGAACGCGCTGTAAGGCGCACGTTAAATGGGCGCCACTGGGCGCCCATTTTTTTTAGATTTCCTTTCTCAAAATTAACCGAGAGCCCTTATGCGACATGCTTTGACGTTATTGACCGCCAGTCTGCTGGCTACAAATATCGCTACCGCCAACAACGGCTATTACCGTCACCCAACGCTGAATCAGCAGTCGCTGGTATTCAGTTCCGAAGGCGATCTATGGAAAACCTCAAGCACTGGCGGTCAAGCGATGCGTTTGACTACGCACAGTGCCGAAGAGGTGTTTCCGTTAATGTCCAATGACGGCAAGTGGCTGGCATTCACCGCCAATTACGATGGCGGCATGGAAATCTATGTGATGCCGAGCAATGGCGGCGTGCCAAAACAAATTACTTTCGATAATGGCCGCGCCCTGCCCCAGGCCTGGACTGCTGACAATAAATTGATTTATTCGGCGCCAATTCAGCAAGGACCGCTTCGCTCCGAGAGTCTTTATCGGGTTGATCCGATAACACTGAAACGCGATGCCATTCCGCTTGCTGACGCCAACCAGGCGACCCTGGCGGATGACGGCAAAACACTGTTCTTCGTACGCGGCGGCATTCATCTTTCCAATGACAATGCACGGTACTATCGTGGCGGCAACAAAGCCACGGTTTGGCGTTGGCAACTCGGCAGCTCATCCGAAGCGGTGCAAGTTTCTCCGGAGAATGATCGATCCTACCGCGCACCAATGTTCTGGGAAAATCAGCTTTACCTGCTGAGCGAAGACAGTGGCGTTGATAACCTGTGGCGCATGAATCTCGATGGCAGCGATCTGACCAAACTGACCAACCACAGCGATTTTGAAGTTCGCGGCCCGAGCCTTCACAATGGCCGCATTGTTTACCAACACGGTGCCGATCTACGTGTGTTTGATATCGCCAGCAGCAGCGATCAAAAACTGAACGTCGATCTGGTTTCCGATTTCGAGCAAACCCGTACTCGCTGGATCGGCAACCCGCTGGAATTCTTGCAGCACCTCGCCATTGCCGGTGACGGCAGCCGTGTCGCACTGACGGCACGCGGCAAGCCGATGGTTGCTGGCACAACAGCACTGCGGCGGATGCCAATGCTGATTCCTGACGATGTGATTGCCAGCGCTACCCAACTGAGCCCTGATGGTAAATACCTTTATGCGATTACTGATCAAAGCGGCGAAGAAGAAATTTGGCGCTATCCGGTCAATAGCACGGAAAAACCGCAGCAGTTGACCAAGGACAAAATGGGCCAACGTTTCAACCTGCATCTGTCACCCAATGGTGAATGGCTGGCGCACGACGACAAACAAGGTAACCTGTGGTTGCTGAACACCAAGACACTGAAAAATGAAAAGCTGGATAACGCGATTGCTGTTGGCAATACCGAGTTCCAGGATCTGAGCTGGTCGGCAGACAGCCGTTTTATCGCCTACAGCCGTCCGGATAATATGCGTGGTGTTAACCAGATTGTGTTGCAAGACATTGCAGGTGGCAAATCGGCGGTCGTGACCACAGAAAAATATCCATCATTTTCCCCGACATTTTCTGTCGACGGTCAGTGGCTCTACTTTCTCAGCAATCGTCATTACAAACCAACGCCATCGAGCCCCTGGGGCGACCGCAACATGGGCCCGCACTTCGACAAGCGCACCGAAGTCTTTGCGCTGGCGTTGACCAGCGATGCCAAGTTTCCGTTTACTCCGGATACCGAGTTGGCTGTCAAACAACCGGAAAAGAAAGACGATGACAAGAAGGACAAAAAGAAAACCGAGGAAAAGCCCGGCATTACCATTGACTGGAAAGGTTTAGCCGAGCGGATCTATCAAGCGCCGGTCAGCGCCGATAACTACCGCAAGCTGGAACTCGGTAACGACCGTTTGTTCTTGCTGGAAGCCGGTGAAAATGGCAACAAAGGCCATGCCATCAAAACCATGGCGTTTGGTAACGACGCGCCGAAATTGGAAACCTTTTTCGATGGTGCTGGTGACTTTGGCTTGAGCGCGGACCGGAAAAAACTCTGGCTCAGCAAAACGGCAAACAACAAAGTCTCTGCGGTTTACCTGATGGATGCCGGCGCCAAGGCCAGTAGCGAACTGGACAAAGTGCAGGTGCAAACCGGTGGCTGGAAGCTGGCAATTGAACCGCGCGAAGAATGGCGGCAAATGTTCCATGACGCCTGGCGCATGCAACGCGATTTTCTTTTTGACCCAAAATTGCGCGGCATCGACTGGCAACAAACCAAGACGCGTTACGAGCCGCTGCTGGCACGCGTCAATTCCCGTCAGGAACTCGATGATTTGATCGCGCAGATGATTGCTGAACTCGGCGTGTTGCATTCGCAGATGCGTAGCGGCGATACCCGCCGCGACAACGAGCAGCCGCAACAGGCAACCCTTGGCGCAGTGCTGGACGCTGAAGAGAATGGCTATCGCATCGACCACATTTATCGCGGTGATCGTGACTTGCTCGGCGAACGCAGCCCACTCGATTTGCCCGGCGTTGATGTGCAGGAAGGTGATTTGATTACCCACGTCAATCATCAACCTGTGCGACTTGGCCAGCCGATTGAGGTGGCGTTACGACAACAAGTTGGCCAGCAAGTACGCCTGGATATTCAACGAGGGAAAAATAGCCACGCGGTTATCGTCAAGCCCGTTGATGGCTTCAAGCAAAGCTTGCTGAAATATGCCGACTGGGAACGCCGCTCGCTGGAAAACGTGCAACAACAAAGTGACGGTAAAATTGGTTACTTGCACTTGCGCGCAATGGGCCCGAATGACATCGCGTCGTTTGCCCGCGACTTCTACGCGCAATACGACAAGGATGCGCTGATCATCGATGTACGTCGCAATAATGGCGGCAATATCGATAGTTGGATTATCCAACAATTCCTGCGCCAGACCTGGGCGTTCTGGGCGCCGGACCAAGCACCGGCCTTCTGGAACATGCAACAGACTTTCCGCGGTCATGTGGCGTTCCTGATTGATGAATACACCTATTCCGATGGCGAGACGTTTGCTGCTGGCGTTAAAGCGCTGGAGCTCGGGCCATTGATTGGCAAGCGCACCTCCGGCGCCGGTGTCTGGCTTTCAGATCGCAATCGACTTGTCGATGGCGGTATGGCTCGTGCTGCAGAGTTCGCCCAATACCGCGCCGATGGCGAGTGGATCATCGAAGGCTATGGCGTTGCGCCGGATGTCGAGGTCAACAATCTTCCCTACGCCACGTTCAATGGCAACGATGCGCAACTGCAATCCGCGATCGAATATCTGCAGAAGAAACTGCAGGCCGAACCGGTTGCACGGCCGCAACCGAAACCGATCGCACCCTTGGGTCAACCAGGCAAGGATGTTGAACCGCTGAAACAGTAATCGCGTACACAAACGGCAGTGCCCTTACCGGCACTGCCGTTTGCATTCAGGTTGACTTGCCAACGGCGAATTCGGACACTGTGCCCCTCTCTCTTCGCCCTCAGCTGATTTATGAGTCAAACCGAAAAAATCTGGGATTTACCGGTTCGCCTGTTTCACTGGCTGCTGGTGCTGGCCATTCTGCTGTCGTTCTTGACCGGAAAATTTGGCGAAGACATCGCCGATTGGTTTCTGGAAAAAGCGATTTTCTTTGATGCGATCGTCTGGCATGCACGCATCGGCTATTTCCTGATGTCGCTGTTGTTGTTTCGCATTGCCTGGGGCTTTGTCGGCAGCAGCTCGGCGCGCTTTCAGGAATGGCCGGCAGCGCCTTCGCAGTTGTGGCGCTATCTGAAGCAAATTGCTGCCGGTGAAAAGCCCTCCTACCCCGGCCACAACCCACTCGGCAGCTACGCCGTTTTCGCGATGTTGCTGTTATTGCTGATTCAGGTTGGCACCGGCTTGTTCAGCGAAGACGACATCATGTTCTCGGCACCGCTCGCCTCATTGGTTAGCAGCGAAACCAGCGAACTCATGCACGAGTGGCACCATTTAAATTTTGATCTGTTGTTGATCATGATCGGCCTGCATGTCGCGGCCGTCACCGTTTATCATTTATGGTTTAAAGAGTCGCTGGTGCCGGCAATGTTTACTGGCCGAAAGCCAGTGGATAAAACGCCGATCGATAACCTGCCATCAGCACTCCGCTGGCGTCCGTGGTGGCTGGCGTTGTTGGTCTATGTGGTGGCCTTGGGTATCGTATTGTTGATAGTGTTATGAGCCGTTTGAATCCTGAAGACCAACGATTGCTGGAAGAAGCATTTGCCGACGTTGAGCCGATTGGTGAGTCAGACAAGATTGATGCAAACGCCGCACAAGAACTCGACAAGCTGGCGATGCAGAATCGCCGTCTGGCGGCACAAACCGATAAGCAACACGATCAGAACTTTTTGACCACGACCCAACCGAAACTGGTCGACCCCTATGCCGAGCTCGCCTACAAGCGCGATGGCGTGCAAACCGGGGTGTTCAAGGCGCTACGCCAGGGCCAGTATGAAGCGCGCTACGTGCTGGACTTGCATCGACACACCGTGGAGAAAGCCCGGGTCGAGGTGTTCGAGTTCATCTACGATGCGCTGAAGCGCCAGGAACGCTGCGTGATGATTCTGCATGGCCGCGGCGTCAAGGCCGAAAAGCCGGCGCTGCTGAAAAGCTATGTCAACCATTGGTTGCCGCAGTTTCCCGAGGTGTTGGCCTTCCATTCCGCTCAGAAACGTGACGGTGGTACCGGTGCGGTCTATATCCTGCTGAAAAAATCCGAAGAAGCCAGCGAGACCAACCGGGAAATCTATAGCCGTCGCGAACCCTGAAAATTCTCCACCGGCTGTCAACCGATTCCCTGCTCCGCCGTTTATCTGGTTTAAGAACCGGCAGGAGAACCGACAACATGACGACCGCCGTGCTAGATTTTCAGCTGGCAGTACAGGCCGACAGCAAGACGATAACGACACACAGCAGCAGCGGGAGCGCCGTGCGCGAAAAACGACAACAACTCGACGCGTTTCTGGCCAGTGTTGAGCGCCGGGCTCTGCGCACGGCCGAGTTTGCCGTGCGTAACCGCGACGACGCGTTGGAAATCGTTCAGGATGCGATGCTGAAGCTGGTGCAGAACTATGCCGAAGCCAGCGCCGAGGAATGGCCGCCGCTGTTTCACCGTATCCTGCACAGCCGCATCATGGACCACCATCGGCGCGGTAAGGTGGTCAAACGGATTTTCGCCTGGTTTCAGAAAGAAGATGAAGACGGCGAGGTTTATGACCCGATTGAACAGGCTGAGGCAGCCGGCATCCAGAATCCGCTGGAACGGCTTGATCTGGAGCAAGGCAACGAGGCTTTGGTCGCGGCCGTAGCCGAGCTGCCGGAGCGTCAACGTCAGGCGTTTTTGCTGCGTTACTGGGAAGGCCAGTCAGAAAAGCAGATGGCCTTTATCATGCAGTGCAGCGAAGGGTCTGTAAAAACCCATTTGTCGCGGGCGCTGGCGAGTTTGCGCCAGCGTTTGCAGGAGTACCAGCCATGAGCAATGAGCAGGACAAGGCCATTATTGAGCGCACCATTGAGGCGCTCGATCAGGAGGCTGAGCAGATCGACTACCGCACCCAATTGCATTTGCAGAAGGCGCGCGAACAAGCGCTGGCTGAGCTGGACAAAAAACCGGCGAAAAAGACCGCCCGTGGTTGGCTGTGGCTGACCGCCGTTCCGGCTGCGCTGGCCGTCGTCATGTTGCTGCCACTCGGTCAGCAAAGCCCGGCAACGATGCCGGAGCAACTGGTGTTATTGCAGGATGTTGAATTACTGACCGCTGGCGCCGATCTGGAAATGCTTGAAGATATCGAGTTCTATCAATGGCTGGCCGAGCAAGAGCAACTGGAAGAGGCCTGATTCGTGCGCCATCACCCCATCGAAATGTTCAACATTTTGGGGATAAAAAGACCGGGAAAACCCGGTCTTTTTACTTATCCAGCTAACCCATATCCCAGTAATTTTTAATTACTGGCACAGTTCACAAAATTTGCCTACCCTTGCAGTCGGCGAATCCGGAAACGGATTGGATGACCGAACGCCCCGAGCGCATAACCAGGATAGGCAATGAACGATCGCCCGATAAAACTGCCCCCCACACCACCCGACATGCTGCTACCGACCGAGCTGCATCTGCTGCCCCTGACTGACCGCCCGTTCTTTCCGCCGCAAACGCTGCCGGTGTTGATGAACGAAGAACATTGGCGGGAAACCATCGAAAACATCGGCGAAACCGAACATCGCCTGGCCGGTTTGTTGCTGGCCGACTCCGATCACCCGGATGAAGTCAACACCGAAAATTTTTATCGCATCGGCACCGTGGTCAGAATTCACCACCCGGTGATCAGCGGCGGTAAAGTGCAATTCATCGCCGAAGGCTTGCAACGCTTTCGCGTCGCCGACTTCAAAAAAACGGATGCCGGATTTTTCGCCGATGTTGAATATCCGGTCGAACCGCAGTATCGCAATCCGGATCAGCTGAAAGCCTACGCGCTCGCCATCGTCAACACGATCAAAGAAATTGCACCGCTAAACCCAATGTATGGCGACGAGCTGAAGTTCTTTTTGAGCCGTTTCACACCGAATGAGCCCTCGGCACTGACCGATTTTGCTGCGACACTGACGACAGCGAAAAAAGAAGATCTGCAAGAAATTCTGGCGACGGTGCATCTGCGTGATCGCATGCATAAAGTACTGGACTTGCTGCGAAAAGAGCTGGAAGTCTCACGCATCCAAAGCAAGATTCAGGAAGATGTCGAGAAAAAACTCAATGAGCATCAGCGCCGATTTTTCCTGCGCGAACAACTGAAAGCCATTCAAAAAGAACTAGGCATCGCCAAAGATGATCGTACTGCGGATCTCGATCGTTTTCGTGGTCGACTGGAACCGCTGACCATTCCCGATGCCGCAAAAACCCGTATTGACGAAGAAATGGAAAAACTTGCGGTGTTGGAGCCTGGTTCGCCGGAGTATGCCGTCACCCGCAACTGGCTCGATGCGGTTTCCAGTGTGCCGTGGGGGCAACTGAGTAAAGACAATCTCGATTTGACGATTGCCCGCGAGGTACTGGAAAAAGATCATGCCGGTCTGAACGATGTCAAAGATCGGGTGGTCGAGTTTCTCGCAGTCGGAGCCTTGAAAGGCCAGATTGCCGGCTCAATCGTGTTGCTGATCGGCCCACCCGGCGTCGGTAAAACCTCAATCGGTAAATCGATTGCCGATGCGCTGGAACGGAAATTTTTCCGTTTCTCGGTGGGCGGCGTGCGCGACGAAGCGGAAATCAAAGGTCATCGCCGCACTTACATCGGCGCCCTGCCCGGCAAGCTGGTGCAGGCGCTTCGAGAAACCGGAACGATGAATCCGGTGATCATGCTCGATGAAATCGACAAGATGGGACAAAGCTTTCAAGGCGACCCGGCTTCGGCGCTACTGGAAGTGCTGGACCCGGAACAGAATCACTCCTTTTTGGATCACTACTTGGATTTGCGTGTTGATTTATCGCGGGTGCTGTTTGTTTGCACCGCCAATCAACTCGACACGATTCCACGACCACTGCTGGATCGAATGGAGATCATTCGACTGAGTGGTTACATCACTGAAGAAAAAGTCGCGATTGCCAAACAATATCTGTGGCCACGTCTGCTCAATCGCACTGGCCTAAAAAGCAGCGATATTCAACTGAAACCGAAAGCACTGAAACGCGTTATCGAAGAATACGCCCGCGAGGCCGGCGTTCGAAATTTGGAAAAGCAACTCGGCCGGCTGGCACGCAAAGTGGTGGTCAAGAAAGTCAGTGGCCACGATCAAAAAGTCATCATTGACGAAGAAGATGTGTCGAGCTACTTGGGGCAGTCGGTCTACGCGAAAGAGAAACCATCGAGCGGTGTCGGTATTGTTACTGGTCTTGCCTGGACAGCGCTCGGCGGGTCAACACTCGATATCGAAACAGCGCTGATTCACACTCAACACCGCGGTTTGAAGCTGACCGGAACGCTCGGCGATGTCATGAAAGAATCGGCCGAAATCGCGTTCAGTTACTTGAGCGCGCACTATCGCCGCTATCAATTACCAACCGAGTTTTTCGAAAAAGGGTTTATTCACTTGCACGTGCCGGAAGGCGCCACACCGAAAGACGGCCCCAGCGCCGGCATCACCATTGCCACGGCATTACTGTCATTGGCATTGAACAAACCGGTGCCGCGCCGTTTGGCGATGACCGGCGAGCTGACATTGACCGGTCATGTGCTGGCTGTTGGCGGTATACGCGAAAAAGTCGTTGCCGCCCGCCGTTCCGATATCAAGGAAGTGTTGATGCCCGTTCCTTGCCAAGGTGAGTATGAAGAACTGCCTGAACACATCCGTCGCGGCTTGAAAGTGCACTTTGTCAGCGACTTTTCCGAGGTCGCCAAGATCACGTTCAATATTTGACAATTTCGCCTTTCTGTTCTTGGCTTCAGGGATAGCGCAAAACAAGGTTTCGGTGCACCCCGGGGGACAACAATGAAAGGCGTTTATTGGCTCGGTAGCGCGGCACTCGCTACGCTCTGTATGGTGTCGCCGGTCTCGGCGAATGACATCCACTTCAACGGTTTTGTTTCCGTCATCGGCGGCAAGGTACTGGATGGTCGTGAGCAGCAATATGGCGAGTTCACCTGTCCTTGCTTTATTGCCGACTATCCCTTTGTCGGCGTCTATACCGAAGACTGGACGTTTGACGCCGAAACCACATTCGGCTTGCAAGCGAACATGACCATTACGGATCGTCTGAGTGCGACCGCGCAACTGGTTTCGCATGGTTCACTTGGCTACGACGTCAGTATCGATTGGGCGTACTTGAGTTATAACCTCGATGATCGCTTTACCTTGCAAGCAGGTCGCAAGCGGGCGCCGTTGTTTTACTACTCCGACTTTTTTGATGTCGGTTATGCCCTGCCCTGGATTCGTGCTCCGGGTGATTTATACGGCTGGCAGATCGTCAGCTATGAAGGAGCAAATTTACTCTACACCGGCGCTTGGGGTGCGGTGAACGTAACGGCCAATGTCTGGTACGGCAGCGATGAAGATAAAAATAACGAAGAGCTAAGTCGTATCTATTACCTGGCTCAGGTTGACGAAACCTGGAAAGATCAGATTGGCGTGTACTTTGATTTCAATTACGACTGGCTGACCTTGCGTGTGGTCTATATGCAAAACAAAGTCGACCGCCTGATTTACGATGAAGTACCGCCAAGGCAGCGGCTGCAGGATGTCAAACAGAAGTTCGCAGGCGTTACACTGAACATCGATTGGCAAAATCTGGTATTTCGCTCTGAATACAATACCTTTGACCGACCATCCGAAGACAACACTTATTACGCCAGCCTTGTCGGCGTCGGTTATCGATTGGGCGACTGGCTACCAATGATTTCCTATTCTGAGTTCGAGGAAGAGGCCGGCCTGTGGCCGGATGAAGTCGAGCTGCACGAAACCGTGAGCTTCAGTTTGCGCTGGGATTTTACGCCATCGGCTGCTTTCAAATTGCAGTATGACGACTTTACCGACAACACAAGAGGTGACTGGTTTGTTGGAGATTCCGAAACCTTATCTCTTGGCATTGATGTCGTGTTTTGACAGGAGCCAACTATCATGAAAGCGCAAACGTTTATTCGCTGGATGCTGGTGCCCTGCCTCAGCTTCCCGGTTTTCGCCGACGTCGCTGTTATCGCTCACCCATCCAACGCCATGAGCTTAACGGCTGACGATGTGCAGCGTCTGTTTCTCGGAAAAAGCAAATCGTTTCCTGGCGGCGGTGAAGCAACACCGGTTAGCAACAAGAACGATGCCGTTCGTGAACAATTCAATCAATCGCTACTCGGCAAGAACGAAAGTCAGATCAAAGCGTATTGGTCGCAATTGGTGTTTACCGGCAAAGGCACACCACCGAAAGAACTGGATAGCGATGATGCGGTGAAACAGTTTGTTGCCAATAATCCAACGGCAATTGGTTACATCGATGCCGCGAAAGTGGATGGTTCCGTCAAAGTCGTCCTCAACCAATAACGCCTGTATCCCGCATCGAAAGGGGCGGTTCTCTACACCGCCCCTTTTTTTATTGTCTGCGCCGTTTGCTGGCCTACACATTGGCATCGATAACACAACTATTACCTAGCCTTGGCCGTCTCATCTGACTTGAATTTCCGGGGTATTCCGGTATCGTGCCCACTACGCTCATTCCGGTGAGCCATTGCAGGGAAAAACAGATAAAAGTGCCGCAGGCAACCGGAGGGTCCATCGATCCGGCCTTGGCATCACGATAACGCTAAGAGGTATCAATGAGTAGCAACACAGAAGCCTGGGGAAGCCGGATCGGCCTCATCCTGGCCATGGCGGGTAACGCCGTCGGATTGGGCAACTTTCTGCGCTTTCCGGTTCAGGCCGTCCAGAATGGTGGCGGCGCCTTCATCATCCCCTACCTGATTTGTTTCCTGTTGATGGGTATTCCACTGCTGTGGATTGAATGGTCCACCGGTCGTTTTGGTGGCCAGCGTGGCGATCACTCGACGCCATTCATCATCCAGTCGATGGACCCGAAACGGCATTTCTGGAAATACCTTGGGGTATTCGGCATTTTCACCAACGTCGCCGTTGCTGCCTACTACTGCTACATCGAGAGCTGGACCCTGGCTTGGGTGTACCACTCGCTGATCGGTACGTTCAGTGGCATGGATCAAGCCGGTGTTGCACAATTTTTCACCGACTACATGGTCATCAGCCAAACGACTACCGGTATTCCCTATGAAAATATAGTGTTCTACGTCATCTGCTTGGCGCTGAACACGTACATTTTGAGCCGCGGCTTGTCCGGTGGCATCGAAATCGCCGCCAAAGTCGCCATGCCCTTGCTGATTCTGTTTGGTGTGTTCCTGGCCATTCAAGGTGTGACATTAATGGCTGGCGAAAAAGGAGCGGTGTACGACGGTACCGTTGGCCTCAATTTCCTCTGGGAACCGCAATTCGATTCACTGACCAATCCAAGCGTATGGCTGGCTGCAGCCGGTCAAATATTCTTCACGCTGTCGGTCGGCATGGGCACCATTCAGTGCTACGCCTCCTACATTCGTAAACGCCGCGATGTGGCCTTGAACGCGATGACCGCCGGCTGGATGAACGAGTTTGTCGAAGTCGTACTCGGCGCCTCGATTCTGATTCCAATCTGCGTTGGCTATTTCGGTATCGATAAAGTCGTTGAGTTGGTCAATTCCGGCGGTGGCTTTGGTCTCGCATTCCAGTCGCTGCCCTACCTGTTCCAGAATTGGGGCAGTCTGCTCGCGACATTGGCAGGTATCTCATTCTTTGGATTGTTGTTCTTTGCCGGCATCACTTCCTCGCTGGCGATGGGCACACCGTGGATGGGCTTCCTGCAAGATGAATTCGGCTGGAAGCGTGAACACGCCGCCTGGTCATTTGGCTTGCTGGTATTCTGTTTAGGTATGCCGACCGTGCTGTTCTTCAACTACGGCGTGTTCGGCGAGTACGACTACTGGGCCGGTACGGTCTCCTTGGTTGTGTTCGCGATGGTCGAATCGATTCTGTTCGCATGGGTATTCGGCATTGATCGCGGTTGGGAAGAACTGAATCGCGGTGCCCAGATGCGGGTACCGCACATCTACAAATTCATTTTGAAGTACGTGACCCCATCAATGCTGCTGTTCGTCTTTATCGGCAGCCTGTTTTCCCCGGTCGGTGGCGAATGGGCGCAGGCGATCAGCGACTTGTTTGCCGGCAAAGGCTGGGCTTTCGATCCAGGCTCATTGGTTGGCACCATCAGCAACGACGCACTGAAAACGCAAATCGCTGCTGCACAAACCGCTGGCGACATGGCCACCGTCGACAATTTGCAAACACGGATGATGTACATCAACGGCGCTCGATTGCTGTTGCTGAGCACGTTCATCGCCATCACCGCGCTGGTCTACATCGCCTATCGCAAACGTCTGCGTGAAGGGAGAAACTACTGATGAGTACTTCAGGATTAATCATGATGCTCGGCACGATGGGCATCGTCACCGCCGTGACCTTGTATTTCTTTATCCGCGTACTGAAAGCGCCGGATCAGGAAGATGAAGAGTAAGATAAAAGCCCGCTTCGGCGGGCTTTTTGTTTCCGTATCGTCGGCTTTGTAGAGGGAAATAACATGTATTTTGGGAGTTGTTTATGTGGGACGGTTCGTATCGAAATTGAAGGTGGTATTTCTGACATCATTCACTGTCACTGCTCGCTCTGCCGCAAGAATAGCGGAACCGCATTTGCTACCAATGGCTTTATCCCATCAGCAGGGTTTCGCATTGTCAGTGGTGCAGAAAACATCAGTTTCTACGAATTCAAACCAGGAAAGAAACGACATTTCTGCCGAACCTGCGCCTCACCGATTTACAGCTCGAACGACCAAGACCCAACTCGTTTGCGTTTAAGGCTGGGAATATTGGACTCCGATATCAGTGAGCGACCGATCTCCCATAACTTCATTACGTCGAAAGCCAACTGGGAGGATCTGGACGCAGATCTGCCGCGCTTTGAAGGCTTTGAACCAACACGGAAGCCAGCGCAGGGAAAGACTTGATTTGAAATACTGGTCAAGGCGCGTAATCAGAATTCTCTTGTTCGATTACGCTTTACCCTTATTCGGCACTTTTTTGATCGCCTGCCACGATTTTTCATCCTTGATTAGAATTTCGCGCAGATCGTCCGGAATCGGCATCACGGCAAATGCACTGACATCGGCACCGCCGCTGTTACCAACGGGAACTTTGCCAATCAATGAACCAATGAAGCCACCGATGATGCGAATGCCCTGCCCGATCATTTCCAGCACATCACCACGATGCCAGGCAACTTTGAACATCCAAATGTGCACGCGGGTATGGGCAATGGCGTAATGCTGGCCCAGAATATGTGCGCGTTCGAGATAGCGAAAACTTTCACGCCACTGGCGTTGTTGGTACAGCGCTTTGGCGCGATAGAGATTTTCCTGATACGCCAGGCGCAGCTCAGTGTGCATGCTCATGATCGCCAGCCAGCCGTTTCCGTTTGAATCAATTGCACCATCATTGCTATATGCCGATCGTCATCATTCAACGCTGAAATATAGCGGAATTCCTGGCCACCGGCTGCCGTGAATACTTCCGCTGTACGAATGGCAATCTCTTCCAGCGTTTCCAGGCAATCGGCCGAGAAGCCTGGACAAATCACGTCGACGGTTTTGACGCCTTTTGCCGCCAGTTGCCGGACATGCGGCTCCAGATACGGTTGCAACCATTCTTCGCGACCAAAGCGCGATTGGAACGCCATGCTCCAGTCATCGGATGTCAACGCCAATTCTTTGGCCAACAACTCAGCGGTGCGGAAACACTGCGCTTCGTACGGATCGCCGCGACGAGAATGGCGTTTCGGCAAACCATGAAACGACATCAAAAAGTGTTCAGCCCTGCCCTTCTGCTGCCAGTGCTTGCGCACCGAATCAGCCAGCGCTTGAATATATGGCGGGTGCTGATAATAAGCCGGTACATATCGAAGATTCGGAGCATGCCAACACTGGCGTAACAACTCACCGATCCGGTCGATCACCGTTGCCGTCGTCGAGACGCTGTATTGCGGATACAACGGCAACACGACGACACGCCCAACCTTGGCTTTGCGCAGCGCCATCAAGCCCGCCGTCAATGATGGATTACCGTAACGCATGCCGATTTCTACCGGAATATATTCGCCAAACGCCTCCTGCACCGCTGCACGCAATTTGGCGGCCTGTGCGCGGGTGATTTCAATCAGCGGCGATTCGTTGCGCCAAATCGTCGCGTAGGCATGAGCGACACGCTTTGGTCGCGTACGCAGCACAATACCGTGCAGAATTGGCAACCAAATCCATTTGGGAATTGAGACGACTCGTGGATCACTGAGGAACTCCGCCAGGTACTTGCGCACGCCTGCCGGCGTCGGCGCATCCGGCGATCCAAGATTGACCAGTAAAATGCCAAAAGGCGCTGAATCAGCGCCTTTTGTCGAAAGTTCGGAAACGAGGATTTCTTTACTCACTTGACTTCCAAAGCCTGAAAAATATTGTCGCGGACCAGCTCGACCGGACCAGTACCTTCGACACGAATATAGGCCGGCGCTTTGTCGTCGCCGGATTGCGCCCAGCTCGAGTAAAACTCGATCAAAGGCTTGGTCTGGGAATGGTATACGTCCAAACGCTTGCGAACGGTTTCTTCTTTGTCGTCATCGCGTTGCACCAGCGGCTCACCGGTTTCGTCATCCTTGCCTTCGACTTTCGGTGGATGATTCTGCAGGTGATACACACGGCCCGAACCCGGATGCACACGACGACCGGACAAGCGCTCGATAATCTCTTCATCCGGCACGACAAACTCGACAACGTGGTCGACATCAATGCCATTGGCGCGCATCGCTTCGGCTTGCGGAATGGTGCGCGGAAAACCGTCGAGCAAATAGCCTTTTTCACAATCGCTCTGGCTCAGACGATCTTTGACCAAGGCAATAATCAACTCATCGGAAACCAGTTGGCCGGCATCCATGACTGCCTTGGCCTGCAAACCCAGTGGGGTGCCGGCCTTGACGGCCGCACGCAGCATGTCGCCGGTGGAAATTTGCGGGATTCCGTATCGATCCTTGATGAACTGAGCCTGAGTGCCTTTGCCCGCACCCGGAGCTCCCAACAATATGATTCGCATGCATCACTCCAAAAAGCCCAAAACCGGGCAAAAACCGCGTCGATCCTGCGCAATTCCGGCCGGTCGCGTCAGGGGCGCCTAAAATACCGGCTGACGCGGCGCACGGCAAGTCGTCCGTGCTAGCAAGCTGCTGATAATTAGAAGTCATCCCAAAAATGCCTGGAACTTGGTGATCTACGCGAATGCGGTGCTCGGAATCCTCATTTACTACTTGTAAACTCCGGTTCCTCCGCTCCTATTCGCGCACCTCACCTTCGCCCAGACGATTTTTGAGATGGCTTCTAGACTCATTTCAAACCAGCCATCAACTGCGCCATGCGGTCGAGCTCGGCCGAGTCAGCCCGGATCTGATCATAAACCTGCTCGGCAGCGGCCAGTGAAATGCCGAGGCGTTGCAAAGTCCAATCCGGTATGGGCGTCGTCAAATCGTCGCCGAGGCCATCGCGCGCCAGCAACGCGTTGGCCAACTGCACCAGCGCCACATATAAATCCTGTTCACCACGATAAACCGGATCATGGTGGCCTGCAGTGACGGCAACGACTTCTTCCGGCATTTTCCAGTGCCGCATCAGCCAAGTGCCCATCTGATTATGATTGAGCAACCGCTGCGACTCGCCAACGCATAGCAATCGCTGTTCAATGGCCGGCAGGCCGCAGTGCGGGTTGGCCAGACACATCTTGTTCAACAGAAAGTACTCCGGCTGGAACAAATGCCCGAGTAACAGAATGCCGAAATTGTGCAACAGGCCGCAGAGATAGGCGGTGCCTGGCTTGACGCCACTGTTCTTCGGTAACACACGGGTCAAGCCTTGGACGACGGCCGCATTGTGTACCGCGTGACGCCAGAAACTGTCGAGACCAAGCGGACCATCGGGCGCTAGCTTGAACACCTTGCCGGCGGCGATGCCGAGCGCCAGATTGCTGACGATGTCGAAACCAAGCACTCGTGAAATTGCGGTCTGAATCGAGTCGACACTGCCGCGGTAGCCGAAAAACGAGGAGCGGGCATAACGAATCACCTGAGCGGCGATGCTCGGGTCCATTTCCACCAGCTCAGCCAGATCCTTGACTGTCGACTCCGGGTCGCCAACGAGCTGCAGAATCTGGGTCGCCACCGCCGGAATCGCCGGCAATCGGTAAACCTGTTCCAGTTTACGGCGAATCACTTCTTCACTGGGTAGCGTGACGTCTTTCAGATCCGATTCATCAATGGCGCAGCCGGCACTGCTTTCAGACTCTGGCAAGGGTTTGGCGATGGGGCCGCGTATGGCCTTACGGCAGAGCACGGCAAAGCTACTGATAGAAATGGCGATGACCGCCGTATGGGCGCCCGCCTCAAGCCAGATGCGCTCATGTTTGAACAGGCTGTCATCTACCAGTGCTTTGAGACCATAGGCTTCCGGCACCGGCGGATGGCAACCGGGCTCGCAGTCGGGGAAACGGCGGTTGCTCTCGGAATTGGATAGCGGCTTCAATTGCCGATGAGTCAATCGGTTCAGAACATCAAAATCCAGCACATGACTGACCGGCAGAATCGCCATCCATAACTGGCCGGCATCGGCGACCAGCACAGCCCGTGCCATTTGCTCAGGAGGAATGTCACAAACCGAGGCCGACGCTTCCAGTGTTTCGGTCCGCCGGTGGATCTGCTCCTGAAAGCTGATGCCGTTAGCGGCCAAAAACCGTCTCACTGTCGTTGCAATCGCCATAGGCCTGCTATCGAAGAGAAAACCAGAATGGTTTTTAGCATAGTCGAGATTGCCGGGCAAAACTCAGCGACCGATCAAATTCCGCGTTGAGGCGCATTGCCAGCTATCCAGAAAAACAAAAGGCGCTCATAGGCGCCTTTTGTTCAATGCTGACGATTACTTCGCCAGCAATTCCAGCAACAGCTTGTTCATTTTCGCGACATAGCTACCGGCAGACTCCAGTTGGCCACTCTCCGCCAACCGGGCCTGATCAAACAGCACGTCGGTCAACTCGCCAAAACGAGCTTCATCCTGTTCGGCATCCAGGCGTTTGATTAACGCGTGTTCCGGGTTGATTTCAAAGATGGGCTTGAACTCCGGCACGTCCTGACCGGTTTGTTTCATCAGTTTCAGCATGTGGGCGCCCATCTCATGCTTTTCGCCAACGACACAAGCTGGCGAATCGGTCAAACGATGGGTAATGCGCACCTCCTTGACGCGTTCACCTAGCGCATTCTTGATGCGTTCCACCAAGCCGGCCGACTGCTGCTCCAACTCTTTCTGAATCGCCTTGTCAGTTTCGGTTTCCAGCGCGCCAAGATCGAGTTCACCACGCGTTACCGACACCAATGGCTTGCCGTCAAAATCGTTCAGATATGACAGCATCCATTCGTCGATGCGATCGGTCAGCAGCAAGACTTCAATGCCCTTCTTGCGGAACACTTCCAGGTGCGGGCTATGCTTTGCCGACGAATAATTCTCCGCCGACAGATAATAAATCGC
This sequence comes from Permianibacter aggregans, assembly GCF_009756665.1. GTDB lineage: Bacteria > Pseudomonadota > Gammaproteobacteria > Enterobacterales > Permianibacteraceae > Permianibacter > Permianibacter aggregans. The sequence continues at coordinate 4,155,096 of NZ_CP037953.1, read as the reverse complement.
AGTCTGGTTGGTTTTCATCCGCTCGACATAGGCACCAAGGCTGACGCTCTGCTTGGCGTCATCGTTGTGGGTGCTGGCAAAACGCAGTAACTTGGCAATTGCTTCGCGGTTGGCAAAGTCTTCGCCCAAGCCTTCTTTCAGCACCTGACCAAACTCGTCCCAGAATCCGAGGTATTTCTCTTCATCTTTGGCCAGATCGTCGAGCATGCCAAGAATACGTTTGACGCTTTGCTTACGCAGTGCATCGGTAACGCTGCTGTCCTGCAGGATTTCGCGCGAAACGTTCAGCGGCAGATCATTGGAGTCGATGACGCCACGGGCAAAACGCAAGTACACCGGCAGGAATTGCTCGGCATCATCCATGATAAACACGCGCTTTACGTAGAGCTTGACGCCACGCGGCCGATCACGATTCCACAAATCAAACGGCGCACGCTTTGGAATGTAGAACAGCGAGGTGTATTCGTGTTTGCCTTCAACGCGGTTGTGCGCCCAAGTCAGCGGTTCATCGAAGTCATGAGCGATGTGCTTGTAGAATTCTTTGTATTCCTCGTCGCTGATCTCGGACTTAGGACGAGTCCACAGCGCCGTCGCTTTATTGGCCGTTTCGAATTCGTCGGTGGCTTTGCCTTCGTCATCTTCTTTCGGTAGTTGCACCGGGATGGCGATATGTTCGGAATACTTGTGCACCAGCGAACGCAGACGCCACGGCTCCAGAAACGCTTTCTCGCCTTCTTTCAGATGCAGCACGACATCAGTGCCACGCTCTTCCTTGTTAATGCTTTCAATGGTGAATTCGCCATCACCGGCGCTTTCCCACTGAATCGCCTCTTGCGGCTTGGTGCCGGCAGCGCGCGAACGCACCGTGATGCGATCAGCAACAATAAATCCGGAATAGAAACCGACACCGAACTGGCCAATCAGTTGCGCATCTTTTTTCTGATCGCCAGACAGCTTGGACAGGAACTCAGCGGTGCCGGATTTGGCAATGGTGCCGAGATTGGCAATGGCTTCGTCGCGCGTCATGCCGATGCCGTTGTCGCTGATGGTCAGCGTGCCGGCTTCTTTGTCGACAATCAGTCGCACACGAACATCGTTATCGCCAGCCAGCAGCTCCGGATTCGACAGCGCGTTAAAGCGCAGCTTGTCGGCCGCATCGGCGGCATTGGAGATCAGTTCGCGCAGAAAAATTTCTTTGTTGCTGTATAAGGAGTGCACCATCAGGTGCAACAGTTGTTTGACTTCGGTTTCAAAACGACGGGTTTCACGAGCGGTTGCAGCCGACATGGTATGCAAGAGCCTCCGGGTTAAACGAACGATGGCCCGGATATGGGGATAGAAGTCCCTGCTTTCAAGGAGGATTTTCGAGAGAAATCAGAATTGACGGCGGCCGGAAATGGAGTGCGCCAATGTACTGCCGTCGATATATTCCAGTTCGCCACCAAGCGGTACGCCATGGGCGATACGGGTGATTTCCAGCGGCAGCTTGCTGCACAAATCCTTGATGTAATGGGCCGTCGCCTCGCCCTCAACGGTCGGATTGGTGGCCAGAATCAGTTCCTTGATTTCGCCGCTTTTCAGCATCGTAATCAGCTGCGGCAAACCAATTTGGTCCGGCCCGATACCATCCAGTGGCGAAAGATGGCCGCGTAAAACAAAGTAGCGACCGCGAAACGCCTGGGTCTGTTCCATCGCCTGCACATCGCTCGGCGATTCCACAACGCAAAGCAGGCTGCGATCGCGGCGCTGGTCCAGGCAGATACCGCAAACTTCCTGATCGGAAAAGCTACGGCATTGCAGGCAATCGCGGACGCCGTCCATCGCTCGATGCAGCGCATCGGCCAATCGGCGCCCACCGTCGCGCTGACGGTCGAGCAAATGGTAAGCCATGCGCTGCGCGGATTTGTTGCCGACACCGGGCAACACGCGCAAGGCATCGACCAATTGTTTGATCAGTTGGCTGGATTCCATCGCTCGTTGTTCAACTCAGGACAAGGCTCACGTCAGAAAATAGATTGGCCGATGGTGAACATCGGCCATCAGATCAGAACGGCATTTTGAAACCAGGCGGCAATGGCATGCCGGCGGTCAAGGAGTTCATTTTTGCGGACGTGGTGCTTTCAACTTTGCGCACGGCGTCGTTGACAGCAGCGGCCAGCAAATCCTCCAGCATTTCCTTGTCTTCCTGCATCAGGCTGTCGTCCAGCTCGACACGGCGGACATCGTGCTTGCCGGTCATCGTGATCTTGACGAGGCCAGCGCCGGCTTCGCCGGTGACTTCCATCTGTGCAATTTCCTGCTGAGCCTTTTGCATACGCGCCTGCATTTCCTGCGCCTGCTTCATCAGATTGCCCATACCACGCATGTTCATCTACCTCTGTTACGGGAGTGCCGGAGTTAAGCCGGCGGAAAATATCGTCATTATACGCGTTAAACCAGTAACGCCTGTCAGTTCAGTGCCCGAATTGTTTCGGTCAGCAAGCGACCTTCGGTCAGGTCGAGCAGTTCGCGCAGCCGCGGGTCATTGTTCAGTGACTGCTCCGCCGCCGCGCGCTTGGCCGCTTCACGTTCTTTCTGCAACTGAGTCGGCGTCAATGCCCCTTCCGGGATTGGCTCGCGAATCTCGATTCGGATCGGGCGACCGAGTTGCTGGGTGAGCGCTTGCTCAAGTTCACTTTTGCGGGTGCCATTGAGCATTTCAATGCGTTGATGGTCGGCTGCCAGCGCCAATACATCATCCTGCTGTTCGACCAGCGCGCAATGACGTGCCAAATTGTCGAGCAAGCCTGGCACTTTCATCGCATCCAGCCAGGCCAGCCATTGCGAGGCCAGCGCACATAGCCCCTTGTCGACGATAGGCTCAGGTTTGGCTTCGCTAGTCGTTGCGACCGGATTAGCGGTTGCCAGTTCGACATGCGTTGTTGGGGAGGCAGGTTCCGAAACGGGTTCTGCTTTTTTCGCCGCAACAGCAATCGGAGCCGCGACTGGCGCAGGCTGACGGACAGGAGCTGTTGCGGCTTCAGGCTTTTTTGCCGGCGTTTCCGGGCGCTGTGCAGTGCCGCTATTTTCATTTGGCGCGAACACCAACATGCGCAGCGCACACATTTCCAGACCTTCACGCGGGCTTGGTGCCAGCGGCAAATCGCGTTTACCGTGCAAGGCGATCTGGTAATAGAGCTGCAAGGTTTCGGCATCAATGGCATCGGCGAGACGCTTACAGAGTTCATTGTCGGCGTAATGCGAGCCCGGCAATTGCTGGACAATTGCAGCACCGTGCAGCGTGCTCAATAACTCATCGAGCACGGCCAGATAATCCGGCGCAAACGCTTCCATTGCCTCGATTGCCTGCATGGTCGCGGCAACATCTTTCTGACAGAGCGCTGCGACGAAACCGGCCAGCGAGGTGTGCTCGACAAAGCCGAGCATGTCGCGGACATCATCGCTTTTCAGCACGCCTTGGCCATGAGCAATGGCCTGATCGAGCAAGCTCAACGCGTCGCGCAAGCTGCCGTTGGCAGCTTTCGCGACCATCGGCAGCGTGGCATCGTCATAGGCAATTTTTTCGGCGACCAGGATATGTTGCAAACGCGCGACGATTTGCTCCGGCGTCAGCGCTTTCAAATGGAACTGCAGGCAGCGCGACAGAACCGTCACCGGCATTTTCTGCGGGTCGGTGGTCGCCAGTAGGAACATCACATGCGCCGGCGGCTCTTCCAGGGTTTTCAGCAGCGCATTGAAGCTGCTATTCGACAGCATATGCACTTCGTCGATCAGATAAACCTTGTAGCGGCCACGGGTCGGAAGGTACTGAACATTGTCGAGCAGGTCGCGGGTGTCTTCGACCTTGGTGCGGCTGGCGGCATCGACTTCAATCAGATCGACAAAACGGCCGCTATCGACCTCGAAACAGGCCGAGCACTGCCCACAGGGCGTCGCACTGACGCCCTCTTCGCAATTGAGCGCTTTGGCGAAAATGCGGGCTACGGTGGTTTTGCCGACGCCACGGGTGCCGGTGAACAGATAGGCGTGATGCAGCCGTTGCTGACTGAGCGCGCTGGTCAACGCTTTCAGTACATGGCTTTGACCGACCATGTCGGTGAACTCGCGCGGTCGCCATTTGCGGGCAAGTACTTGATAACTCATGAATTCCTTGGGCTGACGGAGCGGACAGCAAGGGCGCAATGCTAGCACAGCGGCAATCGGGAATGGTGATGCAGACCGGAGTTCAAAACAGAGAAAGAAATATTGGGTGGCAGCCTGCAGAGCACTGACGCGGCGCATGCATCAACAGCTACCGTTGCTCCCTTCCGGGCCTGGCGGAGTTCACCATCTAGCATCGCGCGGGCACCCTGCAGACCGCCATAGACGGACCGGTCAGAGACCGAAGCAACAAAGCCGCGCTAGGCGGCTTTGTTGTTATTTGACGAGTTGTCGAAACCCTCTGGGCTTCTCACCCCGCCCCACTTTCGACTTTAATCAGTCTCGGATGGGCGCGAAGTTTACTTCTCATTTCTGGCGGAGGGGGGGGGATTCGAACCCCCGATACGTTTCCGTATACACACTTTCCAGGCGTGCGCCTTCAACCACTCGGCCACCTCTCCTAAAACTCATTGTCGGGTTGCGTTGTTTAAGGTCGTCCTCAACCCCACGACCGGCGCCCGCTTCGCGTGCGCATTGCTCGCATCATCCCTGATGCCCGTCCCTTCGGCATACGATTCAATTCGCAACCTGCAGCCTTCCGGGTCACCCCGAAAAGGCGCGCTATCCTAACCAGTTGCGCCCCAAATGGCAAACCGTTTTCAAACCGGCGTACAGACGAGAAACATGGCATACGTACCACTAGCTTTTTGCTATATTGATTAAGTTTCCCCTGCTCGTTCTGCTGTCTGAGATTGCTCCGTGGATATCAAACTATTACTTCGCCTGATGGCGGAAAAGAATGCCTCTGACTTGTTCTTCAGCACCGGCGCACCGCCGCACATGAAGATTGAAGGCGTATCGACACCGATGGGTTCCGGCCCTCTGCCGCCAGGTGCGATAAAAGACATCGCCTATAAATTGATGGATGCCCAGCAAATCAAGGATTTTGAAGAAAACTGGGAAGCCAACTTTGCCTTGGCGGCCGACGGTGTCGGACGTTTCCGCGTCAACGTGTTCAAACAGCGCGGCGAAGTCGGCATTGTCATGCGTCATATCAAGACCAATATTCCAGCGCTGGAAACCTTGAAACTGCCACCGATCGTCAAAAACCTGATCATGGAACGTGTCGGCCTGGTATTGGTTTGCGGACCGACCGGTTCGGGTAAATCCACTTCCCTCGCCTCCTTACTCGATTATCGCAACCGCCGCGAAACCGGCCATATCTTGACCATCGAAGACCCTATCGAATTTCTGCACGATCACAAGATGTCGATCGTCGATCAGCGCGAAATCGGCGTTGATACCAAGAGCTTTCACAATGCGCTGAAAAACGCCATGCGCGAAGCGCCGGACGTCATTCTGATTGGTGAGATCCGCGATTCCGAAGCAATGGAGTACGCGCTGAACTACGCTCAGACCGGTCACCTGGTGCTGGCGACGATTCACGGCAACAACTGCCGCCAAGTGTTGGATCGTATCCGCAACTTGTTCCCGCAGGATATGCGCGGCCATGTTATGAAAGAGTTGTCATCGGTACTGAAAGGCATTATCTCCCAACGTCTGGTGCGTGGGATTGGTGGCCTGCGAGTTCCGGCTGTCGAAATCATGATGATGGCGCCGGACATCAACGAAATTATCCAACGCGGTTATCTCGAAGACTTGCCGAAAGCGATTGAGAAAAACTACGTCGATGGTATGCGCACGTTCGACCAATCGCTGTTCGATTTGTATAAAGCAAACCTGATTACTAAAGACGACGCATTGCACTACGCCGAATCGAAAACCGATCTTAGCTTGCGCATGCGTCTCGGTGAAGCGGGTGGCAGCAAAGACGCCTCCAGCCAGTTCTCCGTACCGGCGGAAAAAACCAACCCATTCAAAACCGAGTTGTAATACGAAACTGGCGTACGTAAAAGTACGCCAGTCCTTAATTTATCTCTCTCACCCCTAATGACTCTCTCGCTTGAAATTTAAGTTTTGGTTTTTCGCGGTGCGGGAAACTGGTCTTATGTCGAACTCGACAACCGATTGTTGTTGACCGATAGCGCAAATCGGTTCTAGATCAATAACCTTTCTGTAGACAGCCCATGTTCGTTGACAGGAAGACCTGAGGTGTTTCGTTGTTCAGGAAAACAAGCACACCTGTGTGCACGCCAAAGTAAAGAGGGATTCTTTTCATGAAAAAAACCAAACCCATTTTTATCGCCACCCTACTCTCTTCCAGCATTGCCATCGCAATAGCCGATGAACCGTTGCAGCCGTTGGATGTAGCCCCCATTCTCTCCACATCAGACTTTGCCGATGAAACCGGCACGCTTTGGTTTGTCGAGCTATCCGGGGCGCCATTAGTGGATGGTGGTGCTAAAAACGCGCTTAACCAAGAAAAATCGAAATTTATAAGTAATGCGAAAAAAGCCAATATCCGATTCAAAGAACGACGGCAGTTTCAGTCGCTATTCAATGGTTATGCCATTGAAGCCTCGCCGACAGAAATTGCTAAACTTCGACAAATGGATGGCGTTGTTGGCATTTATCCTGTCGAAATCATTGAGCGTCCAGAAGAACAGCCTGAAAACATCCCGAACTTAAGCTCTGCCTTGGGCATGACTGGCGCCGATATCGTTCACTCACAACTGGGCTACACCGGCATGGGCGTCAAGGTCGCGGTAATGGATACCGGCGTTGACTATCATCACCCAGACTTGGGCGGTTGCTTTGGCCCTGGCTGCCGTGTCTCCGTTGGTTTTGATTTTGTCGGCGATGCATTCAACGCCGACAGTTCATCTCCAGGCTACAATCCTGTCGCCACCCCCGACAATGACCCTGATGATTGTGCGGACGGTACCGGCGGCGGTCACGGTACTCACGTCGCAGGCATTGTTGGCGCCAATGGCACGCTGAAAGGCGTAGCACCCGATGCAACATTGGGTGCTTATCGCGTCTTCGGCTGTTACGGTTCAACTACAGCAGACATCATGTTGGCAGCGATGGAGCGCGCTTATGAAGATGGCATGCAAGTGCTAAACATGAGCATTGGTTCGTCATTTCAATGGCCTCAATACCCCACCGCAAAAGCAGCGACCAAACTGGTCAACAAAGGTATCGTCGTCGTGGTATCGGCGGGCAACAGCGGCACTAGCGGTTTGTACGCAACGGGTGCGCCATCTGTTGGCGATAAAGTCATCAGCGTCGCGTCGTTCGATAACTCTCATATTCGCTTAAACCAGTTCCGAGCTTCGCCCGACAATCTCGCGATTGGGTTTTCTCCGGCTAGTGCATCACCGTTACCACCATCCGGCGGCTCAATCTCGCTGGCTCGCACTGGCACCGCGAGCACAGTGAATGATGCATGTAACGCATTGCCCGCCAATAGTTTACAAGGTCAAGCTGCTTTGATACGTCGAGGTACCTGTTCATTTCATATCAAATCGCTAAACGCGCAAAACGCGGGCGCCAGTGCGGTGGTGCTGTATAACAATTCCGCAGGTCGCTTCAGTGCTACGGTCGCGGGATCTCCCAGCATCACCATTCCGGTCGTCAGTATTTCTGATGCAGAGGGTGTGACCCTTGACAGTCGATTGGCGAATGGCCCGGTCACCATTACTTGGACCAATGAAGTTGGCACATTCGCTAATGCTACGGGTAATTTGTTGTCTTCATTCAGCTCTTACGGTTTATCGCCGACACTACAGCTGAAACCGGACATCGGCGCGCCAGGAGGACTGATTTACTCTACCTATCCAACGGAGCGCGGTAGCTTTGCCACTCTGAGCGGAACATCAATGGCAGCACCGCATACTGCAGGTGCCGTTGCATTGTTACTGCAGGCTAAGCCGAACACGCCATCTCAAGCGGTGCGCAGCTTGCTGCAGAATCATGCCGACCCGAAGGCGTGGGCGGGAAATCCTGGTCTTGGTTTCCTCGACAACGTGCATCGTCAAGGCGCAGGCATGCTCGACATTGATGACGTCATTTTGAGTAAGGTTCAAGCGAGCCCAGGTAAAATTTCGCTCGGTGAAACGGAGGCTGGCCCTTCTACGCAGACCGTCACGTTAAGTAACGAAACCGCTGCACCGGTAACCTACCAAGTCACGCATCAAGCAGCATTGGCAACCGGCCCAAATACGTTCAGTGTTTCGCAGTTTAATGCACCATCAACGGCGGCATTCAGTGCAACGGAAGTCATTGTGCCCGCTTTTGGTAGCGCCGCTGTAGACGCAACAATCACTCCCAATGCAGCATTGGCGGACGGTTCGATTTTTGGCGGTTATCTGGTGTTTACGCCAAATGTCGGAGAGTCAATTCGGGTACCGTATGCCGGCTTTAAAGGTGACTACCAGAGTAAAGTGATTCTGGCGCCAACAGCCAATAATTTCCCTTGGCTGGCACGCCTCAGTGGTGGTTCATACAGCAAACAAGGCGACGAAGCGGTGTTCAATCTGCAAGGTGATGATCTACCGTTCTTCCTTGTGCATTTCGATCACCAAGTGCAGAAATTCCGCCTGGAAGTATTTGATGCCGAAACCGGCAAAGCCTGGCATCGCGCCCTGGATGAGCAGTACTTGCCGCGCAACAGTTCTGCAGGCGGTTTCTTCTCGTTCGCCTGGGACGGTACCACCAAGGCAGGAAAGAAAATCTACACGGTTCCGAATGGTCGCTATGTCGTAAAATTGTCGGTGCAAAAAGCACTGGGTGATGACGACAATCCGGCGCATTGGGAAACTTGGACTTCACCGATCATGGTGATTCAACGTCCGTAAAGGCAGGTAACAAAAAGGGGCGGAAAATTCCGCCCCTTTTTTAATCGTCCATAAATGACTTAGGCTTTCTTGCCGGCCAGGAACAACCAGGTTTCCAACACGGTGTCTGGATTCAACGACACCGAATCGATTCCCTGCTCAATCAGCCATTGCGCCAGATCCGGATGGTCGGAAGGACCTTGGCCGCAAATGCCAACGTACTTGCCTTTCTTCTTCGCCGCAGTAATCGCCATTGACAGCATTTTCTTGACGGCCGGATTCCGCTCGTCAAACAAGTGGGCAATGATGCCGGAGTCGCGGTCGAGACCGAGGGTCAGCTGAGTCAAATCGTTTGAGCCGATCGAGAAACCATCGAAGTATTCGAGGAACTCTTCTGCCAGCACGGCATTCGATGGCAGCTCGCACATCATGATCACTTTCAGACCATTATCACCACGCTTCAGGCCGTGATCGGCCAGCAGACCGGTGACTTTCTCCGCTTCTTCCAAGGTACGCACAAACGGAATCATGACCTCAACATTGGTCAGGCCCATTTCATCGCGCACTTTCTTGAACGCCTTGCACTCCATCGCAAAGCATTCGCGGAAATCGGCGGAGATATAACGCGAGGCACCACGGAAACCGATCATTGGATTTTCTTCGTGCGGCTCGTATAGTTTTCCACCGATCAGGTTGGCGTACTCGTTCGATTTGAAATCGGACATACGCACGATGACGCGCTCGGGATAAAACGCCGCCGCAATGGTAGCTATACCTTCGGCGAGTTTTTCGACGAAGAAATCGGTTGGCGATTTGTAGCCAGCGATGCGCGCCGAGATATTTTCCTTCAGCGCATTGTCTTGCAAGGAATCGAAATGAATCAGCGCTTTCGGATGCACACCAATGACGCGGTTGATGATGAATTCCAGACGCGCCAGACCAACACCGTGATGCGGCAAGCGAGCAAAGGTAAATGCCTTGTCCGGATCGCCGACGTTCATCATGATCTTGAACGGCACTTTCGGCATGTCGCTGACTTCAGCGCGATGAATGTCGAACTCGTGCAGACCTTGATAAATAAAACCCGTGTCACCTTCAGCGCAGGAAACGGTGATTTGATCGCCATCTTTGATATTGGCCGTGGCATCACCGCAGCCGACGACAGCCGGAATACCTAACTCACGCGCAATGATTGCCGCGTGGCAAGTACGGCCGCCGCGATTGGTGACAATCGCCGCTGCTTTCTTCATGACCGGCTCCCAATCCGGATCGGTCATGTCGGTAACGAGCACGTCACCAGCCTGCACTTTGGCGATTTGTGAAATATCGCTGATCACGCGCGCTGGACCTTTGCCGATACGTTGACCGATGGCGCGACCTTCGCTGACAATGCGTCCGCGTGACTTCAATGCATAGCGTTCCATGACGCGACCATCGTCACGCGATTTGACCGTTTCCGGACGCGCCTGAACGATGTAGAGCTTGCCGTCAGAACCGTCTTTGGCCCACTCGATATCCATTGGGCGCTGATAGTGTTTCTCGATAATCAAAGCCTGACGCGCCAGCTCTTCGACTTCCGCATCGGTGATCGAAAATTGACGACGCTCGGCGGAAGCCACATCAACCGTTTTCACCGTTTTGCCGTGCTCTGCACCACCGGTGTAAATCATTTTGATGGCTTTGGCGCCGATGGTACGACGCAGCACGGCCGGCTTGTTGGCGCGCAGCGTGGGTTTGTGTACGTAAAATTCGTCTGGGTTAACGGCTCCCTGCACCACCGTTTCGCCAAGACCGTAGCTAGAAGTAATGAACACGACATCATCGAAACCGGATTCGGTATCGAGCGTGAACATCACGCCGCTGGAGGCGATATCGGAGCGCACCATGCGCTGAATGCCGGCCGACAACGCAACGCCGGCGTGTTCATAGCCTTTGTGCACGCGATAAGCGATGGCGCGGTCATTGAATAGCGAGGCGAATACTTCTTTGACGGCCAGCATGACGTTGGCCATGCCGCGCACGTTCAGGAAAGTTTCTTGCTGGCCGGCAAACGAGGCATCCGGCAAATCTTCGGCGGTGGCTGAGGAGCGAACCGCGACAGCAAATTCATCAGAGGAATTGCCTTTCAATTTCAGGTAAGCGGCCGTAATGGCTTTTTCCATCTCCGGCAGGAACGGCGTTTCGACAACCCAGCGGCGAATTTTCTTGCCGGTTTCCATCAGCAACTGAACGTTGTCGACATCCAGATCTTTCAGCTCGGCCTGAATCTTGGCGTTCAGACCCGACTGCTCCAGAAACTCGCGAAAGGCTTCTGCGGTGGTGGCAAAGCCACCCGGTACCGACACCCCTGCACCGGCCAAATGGCTGATCATCTCGCCCAATGAGGCGTTTTTGCCACCAACCCGGTCTACATCCTTCATTCCGAGGTTTTCATACCACAGCACATATTCAGCCAATGTCGTTGCTCCTTTGGGGGTGTTACACTCATGCCCGCTCGGCGGACCAGTGAAAAAGGGCCGCCATTCTACTCAATAAAGGAAAATAGATGAAACGTAGCGTGTTCTATATTTCCGACCGCACCGGCATCACCGCCGAAATGCTCGGTCAGGCACTGCTGCCGCAATTTGATGGATTCGAGTTTGAAGAGGCTACCCTGCCCTATATCGACAACGAAGAAGCAGCACGGGAAGCCGTTAATCGCATCAACGCAGCCGCCGTCGCTGACGGCACGCCACCACTGGTATTTGATACGATGGTACGCGCTGAATTGCGCGCCATTATTCGAGAAAGCAATTCGATCGTCATGGATATGTTCCAGATGTTCGTGCCACACCTGGAAGAAGCGCTTGGTGCCCAGTGCCAGTACCGGGTCGGCAAAGCCCACTCAATGGACAATCTGGGCCAGTACGAAAGCCGCATCGACGCCGTCAATTTCGCCCTCAATAACGATGATGGCGCCATCACCAAATATTATGAGCAGGCCGAACTGATTCTGGTCGGTGTTTCTCGTTCCGGCAAAACGCCTACTTCCTTGTATCTGGCAATGCAGTTCGGTATTCGAGTCGCCAATTACCCGATCACCGAGGAAGATCTGGAATCGCCAAGCCTGCCGAAACCACTGCGGCCGTTCCGCGACAAACTGTTTGGCCTGACAATTAACCCGGACCGACTACAACAGATTCGCAGCGAACGCCGTGCCAATAGCCGCTATGCCTCGCTTGAACAATGCCGGATGGAAGTCAAAGAAGTCGAAGGCATCTATCAGCGCGAGAATATCCGCTATCTCGATACTACCAGTCGTTCGGTCGAGGAAATCGCCACGAAGATCCTCGCTGCCGTTGGTATCAAGCGGCATCATTAATTAATAGCAAAACAACAAAGGCCTCGTGACGAGGCCTTTGTTTTATCCAGGGCAAACCGGATCAGCGGTTTTTCGCCAGCTCCTCATCAGTCGGCAATGGTTGCCCTGTGTAGGCATGCAAAAACGCTTCGCAAAGCAGTTCCGAGTTGGTTGCATGTCGCAGGTTCTTGACCTGGCGACGGGTACGCTCGTCGGTCAGCAGTTTCAGAATATGCAATGGAATCGAGACAGTGATTTTCTTCACCTTCTCGCGCTTCTTGCCGTGCTCGACGTATGGGTCGACGAACGGCTCTTCCTCTTCAATATGATGTGATTGGTTAGCAGACATCTCTCACTCCAGATGGCCAAACACCCGGGCGGCAAATTAAACAGCAGCGCGGACCTTGTCAAACCATAGCGATTTTTCATATGCGATTTCGGGCAATTATAGCACTGATCGGGGTTGTACAGCCATTTAGACGTCTATATGATTAGCCGCATGCACGTTTGGACGTCTATTTATGGAAGCCATCGCCACCACCACACCGCTGATTCACAGTCGCGTTCCCCTCCATCAGGACACGCAGCTTTGGCACAGCCATGCGCCGTTGGCGCTGGATTCTGGTGAATTGCTTCCCGAGTACGAGCTCGCTTGGCGTTGTTGGGGCAAGCTGAACAGCAAGCGCGATAATGCCGTGCTGGTCGTACACGCCTTATCCGGCAGCGCCGATTTGGAGGCCTGGTGGCCGGAATTGCTCGGTGCCGGTAAACCGCTGGACCCGGAACACGATTTCGTCATCTGCATCAATTTGCTCGGCAGTTGCTACGGCAGCTCTGGCCCTTTGACGTTGAACCCATACAATCACCGGCCATGGAGGTCCGCGTTCCCGCGCATCAGCGTCCGTGACCAGGTGCGGACGCAATCGGCGCTGATTGAGCACTTGGGCATTCAACAATTACGCATTATCGGCCCTTCGCTTGGCGGCATGATCGCGCTGGAATGGGCGCTGCTGAAACCGGAACTGGTGCATTCGCTGACCTTGATTGCCACCACGGCAGCCCATTCGGCACAAGCTATTGCCAATAGCGAATGCCAACGCGCCGCGATACGCCTCGACCCCAGTTTCAACAATGGCGACTACCCGATCGAGCAACAACCGCAGCATGGTCTGGCGTTGGCGCGTCGTCTGGCATTCATCGGTTATCGCTGCAGTGAAGAATTCAGCGAGCGTTTTGGCCGGGTCGGTGGCCAGCAACAATCCTTTTCGGTGCTCGATTACTTGAGTCATCAGGGCGAAAAATTCGTTCGCCGTTTCGACGCCAATAGCTACATCCGTTTGACCGAATGCATGAACTCGCACGACGTCGGTCGCGGCCGCGGTTCAACCGAAGCCGCTTTACAAACCATTTCGCAACCTTGTTTGGTACTCAGCCTTGACAGTGATCAACTATATCCGCCTGCGGAACAGCAGTTTCTCGCAGAGCACCTGCCGAATGTGCAGCACCGTGTCATACGCAGCCGCTACGGCCACGATGGCTTTCTGATTGAAACAGAAGCCGTCGCCGCCGTACTGACCCCATTTCTACGCAGCACGGAAACCCATTCGACATGAGCACGTCATTGAAAAAGAAAACCATCACGCTGAAATTCGGCGGCAGTACGCTGGCTTCAGCCACGCATTTTCTGCAAGTCGCCGAATACCTTAAAACCCGCTGTCAATCAGCAACCGTTATTGCTGTCGTATCAGCGACCAAAGGCACCACTGATGCGCTATATGCCTGCACACAATTGGCCAAGCACAATCGCGAACAAGCTTCGCAAGCACTGAGCGACATCCTCGCTGCGCACAATAAACTGGTCACTGAACTACTACCAGCAAGTTTTGCCAGCAATTACCGTCAAGAAATTGCTCACTACCTGGAGCAGACAAAAACCCGACTGCAAAACATTCATCAAGGTGAAAACATCGATTGGCATATCGCGTTTGTTTTGTCGCTTGGCGAAAAACTGTCGGCGTCGTTACTGAGCGCTCTGCTGCAATCACAACAGCGCACGGCGAGCTGGGTGCCTTCGGAATTATTGATCCGCACCGATAGTGAACCGTTCAATACCAACCTCGACCAATCTGCTACGGAAAAAGCCTTCGCTGCGCTGAACGAGGATTACTTTCAATCTGCGATTCGCATCATCACCGGCTTTTGCGGCGCGGATAAAGACGGCCGCACGACGTTGCTGGGGCGCAATGCTTCCGATTACTCCGCAGCCATTGTTACCGCTTTTGCTGCTGATGAATTGGAGTTGCTCGGCGATACCGCAGGAATTCTCAGTGCCGATCCGGATTACGTACCGGGCGCTGAAACCGTTGCTGAGCTCTCGGTTGAAGATGCATGCTTGTTATCGCAATGTGGCGCCGGGGTATTACACCCGCGCACATTGGAGCCACTATTAAAAACCGGCAAATCATTACGTCTCGGCACCCTGCAGCACGAACAGGGCACCAGCATTCGCGCACAATTAGCCCATCGCCAAGCCAGCCTGCTCGCCGCCTGGTCGCCACCGCAGCATGCTGAACTCAGCAAGAAACCACCACTGCCATTGAACTTGAAAAAATGGCAGGCGCGTTTTCCGGAAAGCTCGCTGGTCAGTGTATTTCTTGCCGACCATCATGCGCTTCGTTATTGGCAAAACCTGTTGACCGATATCGCCGCCCAGGCCGGCGTCAGCGTATTGCAACGAAAACTGCTGAGCAAACAGCGCGTAATCGTGTTTGCGATACCTTCCATCGAACTGCAGCGCTTTACTCGACTGTTGCACAGCCGCTTGTATCCATTACAACAGGAAACGGCCGTGGCTATCATTGGTGCCAGCGGTCGCATTGGTCGTCAGACCTTGCAGTTACTATTGACCGAAGGTCAGCGCCTGTTCGCGGAATCTGGAACACAGCTGCGAGTGATTGCCCTGTGCAACTCAAAACAAACGCTGTGGTGTAAACGCCATGAAAATGATTGCCAGGGTTTGTTAAACCGATTGGCGGAACAACCACTGCAACAGCGCCCGGCGAGTCTGCTCGCCCAGGAGTTATTGTCTCAGGGATACGACAAATTGGTGGTCGTCGATGCCTCAGCCAGCAGCGAAATCGCTGGCCTTTATGAACAGTTTTTGGCCGCCGGTGTCGCCGTCGTAACGCCCAATAAACTGGCCAACTCCGACGCCCTGCAACGCTTCACCGAACTGCAATCACTGGCGCGCAAACACCGCGTGCCCTACTGCTATGAAACCACTGTCGCCGCGGCGTTGCCGGTACTGAAGCCGCTGCTGGACTTACGCCGCGCAGGCGATACGCCGCATCATGTCGAAGCGGTGTTGTCCGGCACTATCGGTTTTGTTTTGGACAGCGTTCAGCAAGGCACGCCGTTCTCTGCCGCCGTACAACAAGCGGTGGAAAAAGGTTACGCCGAGCCGGACCCATTGCAGGATTTGAGCGGCGAAGATGTCGCACGAAAAATGCTGATCCTGCTGCGCACTTGTGGCATTCGCATCGAGCGCAGTGAAATCGAATTGACGCCGTTGCACGACACCAACCTACACGGACCGATTAATCAGCAGGTTGACGAACGTTGGCGCCAATTGGTTCTTGAGGTGCAAGCAGCGAATCAGCGCCTTTGTTATGCCGCGCAATACCGTGACGGCAACGTTTCCGTCGGCTTGAAACGTATCGATGCGCAATCACCTTTCTATCGTTTGCGTGGCACAGAGAACGCCGTCATCTATCAATCAACGTTTTATCAGGATATCCCATTGACCGTCACCGGCCCCGGAGCCGGTATCAACGTCACCAGCGCCGGTCTTTTTGCCGACATCGTTGTCGCCGCCGAAGCGCTGTCCCGTCGCGCACCATTGTCCGCGATTGCGGCCTGAAAGGAGTGAAGAAAGTGAGAAGAGCACGACCATCAACCCGCCTGGTTCGCAGTGGCCTGGAAACCGACAGCCAACACGGTGCCGTCATTCCGCCTATATACCTGAGCAGCAATTATCGCTTTCCGGAATTCGGCGTGCCCGGCCGTTATGACTACACTCGTTCTGGCAACCCCACTCGCGATTTGCTCGGCGAAGCCTTGGCCGATCTGGAAGGCGGATTTGGCGGCATTGTCACTGCCACCGGCATGGCCGCCGTGACATTGGTTTTGCAATTACTGACGCCGCAAGATCTGGTGTTCGCACCACACGACTGTTATGGCGGCACCTATCGATTGCTGAGCCGTTTCCAACAACGGCAAGTGGTCAATGCCGAGTTCCACAACCAGCTTGAGGCGGAGTTTCTGGAAAAAATCCGCGTGCGCAAACCGAAACTCGTGTGGATCGAAACGCCGTCAAATCCCTTGCTGCGCATCGCCGACATTCAGGCCATTGCCGAAGCCGCCAAACAGGTCAATGCCCTCGTTGTCGTCGACAACACCTTCCTGTCGCCAGTGCTGCAACAACCACTGGCACTAGGCGCCGACTTGGTCATTCACTCGACGACCAAATACATCAATGGCCATAGCGATGTCGTTGGCGGTGCCGTGATTGCGAAAACTGCAGAGCTTTTTGAGCAAATCAAGTTCTGGGCAAACTGTCTTGGCTTGACGGCGTCGCCTTTTGATTCGTATTTGACGCTGCGCGGCTTGCGTACACTGGAAGCGCGGATGTCGGTGCATCTGGCCAACACCGAAGCGGTAACGGAAGTACTGAGCCATCACCAGGCGGTGTGCAAAGTGCACTACCCTGGCCTACCTTCGCATCCTGGCCATGAGCTAGCTGCGAAACAACAAACCGATTTTGGAGCAATGCTGAGTTTCGAGTTGCAGGACAGCGATGAAGTACAACTGTTTTTGCAGCATTTACAGCACTTCTCACTAGCTGAGTCGCTGGGAGGTGTCGAAAGTCTGGTTGCTCATCCAGCGACGATGACGCATGCCGCCATGGATGCGGAGGCTCGTCGCCGTGCCGGCATCAGTGATGGTTTGCTGCGCTTATCGATTGGCATTGAAGACGCCGAAGATCTTTGTGGCGCGCTGGAAGATGCTCTAGACGTCGTGTTTGAAACTCGGGAATTTGCTCGGCGCAAAACACGCCAAGTGCTAAATACTTAAAGGATTCCATTATTAAACCCGAGCCGGTACCGAAACCGGCTCGGCGTACGCTTGCTGTTTGGCGAGTGGCAAGGTAAACCAAAAAATGCTGCCAATACCCAATTCTGACTCAACGCCAATTTTGCCGCCGTGGCGCTCAACCAACTCCTTGACTATCGTCAACCCTAGACCAACCCCGGGATAACTGCGACTAGCCGAGTTGTCCACCTGAGCAAACGCTTCAAAAATGACTTCAAGTTTATCGGAAGGAATTCCGATACCAGTATCTTTGACACTCACTTTCAGAAAGTCACCTTGCTGCTCAGCTGATAAATGAATGCTGCCCGCCGTTGTGAATTTCATAGCATTGCCAATTAAATTAGTCAGTATTTGTTTGACCCGGTACGGTGTCGCCAGCACCTTTGGAACATCGTCATGAATTTGATTGATAAATCGAACGCCGTGACGCTGAATGCCAGAACCATGCAATGTCGCCAACTCCTCAACCAACGGCCGCAGGGCTAACACTTCACAGCGCTCCGGCGTTGAACGCTCAGGCAGCGAGGCATAGGTCAACAGATCATCGACGACCGCCGATAAACTTCGTCCACAGTCAGCGATCATCTGCACATGATGTCTCTCGTCTTCAGACAGCTCAGCCAACAACAGTAACTCTGACAATCCAACAATACCGTTCAATGGCGTGCGCAGTTCGTGTGAAGTATTGGCTAAAATCCTGGTTTTAACCTTATCCAGCTCCATCAATTTAGCGTTAAGTTGACGCTGCTCTTTCAGACGGGCATTGGCTCTGGCACGGTAAAACCAAAATGCCATCAACCCGAGAATAACAAACGCAACACCGATTGACAGTAACACCATGTACTTGTGCTGCTCAACCTGCATTTTCTGGATTTCGTTTTGCGCAGCTAGGTTGTCGATTTCACGCTGTTTCTTTTCACTCTGAAATGCAGCTTCTATTATGCTCGTTCGCATCGCTGCTGCATGGGAGTAGCTTGTTTCGGCAAATTGCCGATGTTTTTCGGCGTACTCCAGTGCTTTTTTGTATTGCCCCTCTTGGCGAAGCAGTTGTGACTGATCGCGATACACCAATCCCAGGGATGGGTTGTTGACTAAGCCAGCAAGGTATTCCGCTCGATTCAGATGCAATTTTGCGCCTTGATAATCGCCACGCAGCATCAAAATTCTTCCATGAATGCGCAACGCCTCTCCTTGCCAAACCTTCACTTCGTCTTGTTCAGTCAGACTGAGTCGTTGGGCGCTAATCTCAAGTGCTTTTTCGTAGTTATTTTTTTCAATGAAATGTTCGGTCATTGAGCCATAAAGCAGAACCCGATAGGAAAGCACATCGGGATGTTCAGCATGTTGAAGATAGATATGCTCAGCTTTGAGCCAAGAATCTTCCGCCATTTGCGAAGATCCAGCCAATACGTAGGCATTCCCGAGTCCTTGATACGCGTTAGCGACCGTTATGGGGTCATCCAATTGCTCAGCCAAGTCCCGAAGCTTGTTGTAGTACTCTAAACTACGATCGGCGCTTTGAATTGCTCTAAAAACATTACCAATATTGTTGTAAACTTTTAACAGACCTGCCTTGTCATCCAAACTATGAAACAACGTTTCGGCCATCAAGTAATTTTCAAGCGCTTTGTCATTAACGGAAAAAATGTAGAAGCAATTGCCAATTACCATTCGAGCTCTAGCCATCGCTCGCATACTTTGTTGTTGCTCAGCGTAGTGAAGGGCTTTCTGTGCTTTGTCGAGCGCCTCCATGGTTTTTCCGGCGATAAACCATGCGTATGCTTCTTCGCTACGGACCATTGCTTTCATATCCTGATCTGAAAGCACATGCTCCAAAGCGTAAAATTCGCTTGCATTGGCAATCGTCTCTGTAGGTGCAGAGAAAGAGCGTTCCAGTACTTGCTGATAAAGATCCAATGCCTTGCGTTGATCAACGTCCGCATCAGCCTTCGCTGATACGGCGCCAATCCAGACTACCAGCATTAGCAGAAACTGAACGCTTTTCACCTGGCCACTCCAAGCTTAGTCGATTGCGTTAATTTTAATTATTGAGTTGGTCGAGTTTATCCAGCTCTCGACACGCATTTTCACGCCCTTACTCAACGCCGCATTAATATGGTCATTATCATGATTCAGAACGGCTTTGATATCCCGCTCGGTTAATCCCAGCTTTTTCATAATCGCCGTGCGGTTGTCGTCACGTTCTTTAGCGGTGGCACCTTTATTCCACTCCGCCAGAAATTTAGCATCAAGCGCCAAACGAACCGTCATATCTGCCAATGCTTTGGACATTTTGTTCTCCCCTACTTCAGTTGTTGTTTTGCCACGGTGAAAGCGGTGCTGCCGGCACCGCCTCAAACCCTTTTAAATCGGATTTATTCAATGCCAACCATTCCAGACGCGAATCGATCAAGGTCGCACGATGAACGGGCGGGACATAGAGCGTACTGTACTCTTTGAATTGGACGGTATTCAGCTCATCCAGAGCCACCCACTCCTTACGGGCTTGTTCCAGCGGCGATATCGGCGCTTCGTAAACGCAGACACGATGATCGGCTGGGTACCATTGCTGCAGGCAGGTGATCAGCGCATCAATGCCGCGCTCACCCGGCACAAATCGTTTCAGCGACACTTCACCGGTCAAACCGACCTGCCAAAGAATCAACGCTGCCGTTGGCGCAACGGATTGCTGGGTGAAGAGAAATGAGGTGGCCTCGAAACTCTGCCAGCCGTGTTCAGCCGGGTCGACACCGAGATCTGCAATGAGACAGGCTTCGGCGGAGATGCCCGGCAACATGCGTACCGAATAGCCTTGTTCTTGTAATTGGCGCATGACCGCATGAGTTGGCGTCACGAACACGCCAGGATGACCGTATGCCACTACACAGGTGTTACGACCCTGATGTACCTGCTCGACAATCGCCTCAGCCATCGCTTTATAGGTTTCAGGGCGGGTACGGTTTTCGTAGAGATCGAGCAGGTTGATGAAGTTGTCATTCAGACTGATGACATGATGAGCAGCAAGCGCGGTGGGTAAAATCAGCAATACGACGTCGGCGGCACGAATATGACTCTCCGCTTCCAGCGTCATTTGTCCGGGCTGCAATCCTGCGCCCACTATTGTCAATCGGCCTTGCCTGTTACCCGTATTCATCTTCAGCTATTGTTGTTCGGGAACGTTCTGCAGCAAGCCTACCACAGCTTTAAGGCTTGACGCCTATCCTTCGCTGATTTGGGCGGCTCGTCGTTTCTTGTTCCATTCATTGAGTACAGCGATGACCGCCGGCATAACGGAGATCACGATGATCGCCAACACTACCAGCGAAAAATGTTTTTTCACGGCCGGCATATTGCCGAACAGATAACCCAAGCCGATAAAGGATGGCACCCACAGCAACGAACCAAGCGAACTGAAACCGATAAAGCGACGATACGGCATATTGCCGACACCGGCTACGAATGGCGCAAAGGTGCGAATGATCGGCAAAAAGCGCGCGATGATGACGGTTTGCGGGCCCCAGCGATCATAATAGGCCTGGGTTTTGACCAAATAGGCACGATTCAGCCAACGCGAGTCTTCGCGAAAGACGCGCGGCCCCATCCAGCGACCGAAAAAGTAATTGGTGTTGTCGCCAAGAAATGCCGCCAGCGCGATCAAACCGCCGGCCAACCACGGGTCCAAACCACCGAGCGCGGCAATGGCACCAACGGCGAACAACAAAGAATCACCTGGCAGAAATGGCGTAACGACCAAACCGGTTTCGGCGAACACAATCGCGAACAGAATGGCATAGATCCAGACGCCATATTGCTGGGTCATCGCCAGCAGGTGGGCGTCAATATGAAGGATAAAATCAATCAGCGGCACAGCGGTAACAGGTTCTGGCTCAGCGAAGGCCGGCAGTCTACCGGTGTTTTCGCCAAAAACAAACCTCAGACCGAGGCCAACTGGGGGGCAGCATGTCGACCGGGCAAGCCTACAAGGCGCAGCGCATGGCAAATCGCGTAAGAGAGCTCAGCTCGGTTCAGCGTATAGAAATGAAAATCGGCAACACCTTCATTGATTAGCAACTTGACCTGTTCCAACGCCAGACTGGCGCCGATCAGGCGCCGCGTCTCCGGATCATCATCCAAGCCTTCGTATAGATGCCCCATCCAGCTCGGCACTCGCGTGCCGCAGCCGGAGGCAAAGCGCTCAACCTGCCGGTAATTGCTGACCGGCAGAATTCCCGGCGTGATCGGCAACTCAATGCCTGCCGAACGACAACGGTCACGAAAACGCAAAAACGCGCAGTTGTCGAAAAAGAATTGGGTGATGATGTCGGTGGCGCCCGCGTCAACTTTGCGTTTCAGGTTATCCAAATCATGACGGGCACTGCGCGCTTCCGGATGCACTTCGGGATAGGCGGCAACGGAAATTTTCTCAACGCCTTGCTGCCGGAGGAAAGCCACCAGATCGGAAGCGTACTGAAAATCACCACCCGTCTGTGTTGCACTCGCCGGCAAGTCACCACGCAGCGCAACGATATGATTGACGCCTAGCTGACGATAGCGGCTGACGATGTCAGCAATTTCCTCACGACTGGCATCGATGCAGGTCAGATGCGGCACCGGCGTTAAATCGGTTTCCTGTACCAAGCGCTCAATGACCGCATGCGTCCGATCACGGGTTGAGCGGTTGGCGCCATAAGTCACTGACACAAACTGTGGTTTGAACTTGGCGAGCTTGACGACCGATTGCCACAGCGTATCGGCCATCTCTGGCGAATTCGGCGGAAAAAATTCGAACGATACGTTCAAACGATCTTCCACTTTCTCCCACTGGCGATTCAGCGTTTCCAACAACCGCGCGGCCGTCAAGCCCATGATGTTTCTCCCCAAGGTTGTTCAGGCCACCGCCGCCGGTTGATGCTTTGCACGCAAGCGTTTTGCTGCCTGCACCATCGCCTGCAATGCTCGCTCGGTTTCCGGCCAGGCGCGCGTTTTCAAACCGCAATCGGGGTTCACCCACAGCCGTTCTTGTGGAATATGTTGCAAGGCCTTTTCCAATAACACTTCGATTTGCTCGGTTGTCGGTACTACCGGCGAATGAATGTCGTAAACGCCAGGGCCGATTTCGTTCGGGTAAGCAAAATCACGGAATGCCTGCAGCAACTCCATATGCGAACGCGAAGTCTCGATGGTGATGACGTCGGCATCGAGTGCGGCAATCGAGTCGATAATCTCGTTGAATTCCGAGTAACACATATGGGTATGGATTTGCGTGGTGTCAGCAACGCCGGAGGTAGCCAACTTGAACGCGTTGACGGCCCAATCGAGATAAGCACCCTGCTCGCCTTTGCGCAGTGGCAAGCCTTCGCGAATCGCCGGTTCATCGATCTGGATAATCGTGATGCCAGCTTTTTCCAAATCGAGCACTTCATCGCGCAGCGCCAGCGCTATTTGCTCGCACTGTGCCTGACGTGACAAATCGTCGCGATTGAATGACCAGCAAAGAATCGTTACCGGACCGGTCAACATGCCTTTTACCGGCTTTTCCGTCAACGATTGCGCGTACACGGCCCAATCAACGGTAATCGAGGCCTTACGTTCGACGTCGCCAAAAATGACCGGTGGCTTGACGCAGCGCGAACCATAGCTTTGCACCCAACCGTTTTCCGTGAACAAAAAGCCTTCGAGTTGTTCGCCGAAATACTCGACCATGTCATTGCGCTCGGCTTCGCCGTGTACCAACACATCGAGCCCCAGCGCTTCCTGGCGTTGAATATGATCGGCGATCTGGGCGCGTATGCCCTGCCGATATTCCTGCTCACTGATCTGGCCTTTTTTCCAGCCTGCACGTAGTGCACGAATTTCCGGTGTTTGCGGAAATGAGCCGATGGTCGTCGTGGGAAATGCCGGTAACTCCAGCGCCGCGCGTTGCAAGGCTGCACGTTTGTTATAAGGCAAATGACGTTTGGCATCATTCTCATTGACCGCCGCGTGACGGGCACGAACTGCGGCTCGATGGGTTTGCGGCGAATGACGACGGGAGGCAATCACTTGATCACTTTCGCTCAGTTGTGATTCGACCGCTTCCACACCTTCGGCGAGCGCCCTGCTCAGCGTAACGATTTCATCAAGCTTTTGACGAGCGAATGCCAACCACTGCCTCTGCTCACTCGGCAATTTTTGTTCGTGTGTCAAATCGACCGGCACATGCTGCAGCGAACTCGATGCTGACACCCAAAGCCTGCCATTGAATTTCTGCTGTGCGGTTTTCAGCACTTGCAGCGAGGCACGCAAATCATTGCGCCAGATATTGCGACCATCGATGACGCCGAGCGACAGCACCCGCTCTTTTGGCCAGGCATCAATAATTTGCTGCACGGTGTCTGCGCCACGTACGGCATCGACGTGCAAGCCGTCCACCGCCACTGACTGCAACAGCGGCAGATGATGATCGACGCGATCAAAGTAGGTCGCCAGCAAAATACGGATCTGGTAATCCTGCAGATGCTTATAGGTAATCCGGAACGCTTCCTGCCAACGGTTATCGAGCTCGAATACCAGCGCCGGCTCGTCGATTTGAATCCATTTGCAACCCGTCTGCTCGATCGCTTGCAGCAGTTGGCGGTATACCGGAATCAGCTTTCCGAGCAGCGCCAGCTTGTCGCTGTTGTCAGTGGTTTTTGCCAGGTACAAATAGC
Organism: Permianibacter aggregans; assembly: GCF_009756665.1. Classification (GTDB taxonomy): domain Bacteria; phylum Pseudomonadota; class Gammaproteobacteria; order Enterobacterales; family Permianibacteraceae; genus Permianibacter; species Permianibacter aggregans. Next base: position 4,131,037 of record NZ_CP037953.1, on the reverse strand, counting down.
TGATCGGTCCGAGAATAACCGGCTTGACCTTGTGGCCCTGCGCCAGGGCCTCATTGATTTGGCCAAGCAGCTGCTCAGCCTGAAGATGGAACGATTGATCGGCATGCAGTTCAGGCACCAGATAGTGATAATTGGTATCGAACCATTTGGTCAACTCGCTAGCCGTGGTCGCTTTGCCGGTTGGCGCTGCACCGCGGGCTGCACGGAAATAATTATCGAGCGCACTGCTGCCTTGATCGATGCAACGCTCAGGTAACGCACCTAACCATTGTGTGGTGTCCAGCACTTGATCATAAAAAGAAAAATCGCCGACGGTAACGTAATCAAGACCTGCATCCTTTTGCGCTTGCCAATGTGACTTGCGCAACGCCGCTGCCACGGCCTGCAAATCGTTTTCACTGAGCTCACCACGCCAGTATTTTTCCAGGGCAAATTTCAATTCCCGTTTCGCGCCAATCCGTGGATAGCCGAGTACGTGGGCAACGCTCATGTCGTTCTCCATTTAGATGTTTAGCCGTCTATTTGGCAAACAATAGTATTTGGCCATCTAAACGTCAAGACATTTATACGAGAACAATTCGGGAATGCGGTTAAAGGTTCGGGCTACGACAGAGAAATAAGATAAACAGCCTTTATTTTCATAAACTTACGGAATGTATTTAAGGTGGATTTGAGAGTGAAATATGCCTTTTTCTTATGTCATCCGCTGCGAAAGCCGCGGAGGCATCAAAGCATGCGTTCCGGCAGCACGGTCAATCCAGCGGGATGTTTCAGGATGCTGACCTGCATTCGATAGACATCGGCGAATCGTTCACCGGTCAACACCTGCTCGACCGAACCATCGGCGATCACCCGACCCCCCTTAAGCAATACCAAACGAGTGCAGAAATGCGCCGCCAGGTTGATGTCGTGCAGCGCGACCATGACCGCCCCGCCCTGCCAGGTATGGCGCTGAAACACACTCATCGCCTGCCATTGATGGAACCAGTCCAGCATCGCCACCGGCTCATCGGCCAGCCACAGCGGTGCATCGGTCGCCAGCATCCGGGCCAGCATCACCCGCATCTGTTCGCCGCCGGACAGCTCAGTAAAGGGGCGCTCGGCCAGCGCCAGCAAGTCCGTATCGTGCAGCGCTTGCTCAACCAAACGGTGGTCCTCTTCGGAGCGGAATCGCCATTGTCGATGCGGTAGTCGGCCTAGACGCACCAGTTCCCGTACCGGCATCGGCCAATATGCCTGTGCCGACTGCGGCAGATAGCTCAGCAACCGGGCGCGTTGTCGTGGCGAGTAATCAAGAAGGCTCTGATCGTTAAGCCGTATGTCGCCTTCGCTGAACACCTGTAATCCGCCCAGCGAATTCAGCAGTGTGCTTTTACCGGCACCATTGGGACCAAGCAGGCCAATGAGTTCGCCACCACTGACCGATAACGAAACATCATGAAGCACCGCCTGCTGGCGATAAGCAACGGACACATTGTTGGCGATGAGCTTCACCATAACGCGCGTCGCTCCCTGATCACCAAATAAAAGAAAAACGGCGCACCGAGCAGCGCCGTCAGCACACCGAGTTTCAATTCTCGCCCCGGCGCCAACACCTGCACGGCAATGTCGATTGCCACCATTAGCGCCGCACCCGTCAACGCTGACACCGGCAACAAACGACCCGGATCATGAGCAACCAATGGCCGCATTAAATGTGGAACCAATAATCCGATAAAACCAATGGCGCCACTGACCGCCACCGCGGCACCGACGGAAATCGCAATCGCCAGCACCATCAACAGGCGTTCATGGCCAATGGCAAAACCAAGGCTCTGAGCGGTGCGTTCACCGAGTGTCAGCGCTCGCAAGAATGGCGCTCGTGACCACAACAAGACGCTGCCAACGAGCATGCACGGCATGGCCAGCCACCACTCATCCATTGTTCGATTGGCAAACGAACCCAGCAGCCAGTAGACAATTTCGGCGGTGGCGTATGGGTTCGGCGCAAAATTAAGTGCCAGTGCAATGCCCGATGACGCAACGGCGCCCACTGCAACGCCAGCAAGAATCACTGTGCTCGTTGAGGCATCACGACCGGCCAGCACTTGCATCAGCAATACCGCTGACGCGGCACCGATAATCGCTGTGCTCAAAAACACCAATGGATGTGAAAGCGTGCCGCCGTAATAAATCGACAGCACGGCACCCAATGCCGCGGCACTGCTGACACCGAGCAAACCCGGTTCAGCCAATGGATTGCGCAGCAAGCCCTGCATTGCCGCGCCGCTGATGCCGAGCACTGCACCAACACTGGCGGCCAGCAGCGTGCGTGGCAAACGGATTTCATGAAAAACAATCTGTTGCAGCGTTGCTTCATTGCCATCGTTGTAAAACAGCAATGACCAATCGAGCGGTATGGTGCCGGTCGTCAAATGCCAAACACTGAGCAGCAATAACACCGCGAACAACGCGCCATACAACGACCCGATCTTCATCGTATTGCCTCGTTTAACAATACAACTGCTTTTGCCGTTGCCGGTTGCGCGCAAAGCCAGAGTGAGGTCGGGATTTCAATATTGATGGTGTGGCGCCGGTATTCGCGCAGCGCCGGATGCTGCAATTGACGATGCGCCAAAGCATCCTGGCGCTGATCCGTGGTTTCCAGAATCAGAACATCCGGCTGATGTTGTAATAACGCTTCCAATGGCAACTCACCATCAAACTGCCATTGCAGCGGCTCGGCGATTGGCAGCAGACCGGCGCGCTGCATCACTTCGTGTTTGATGGATTGCTGACCCGGCACGTAACTATTGGGCGCGTAATTGACCGCCAGTAATTTTTTTTGCGTTGCCGGTGTCGGCATGTCGAGCTGTTCGCGCATAGCCATCAACAACTGCTGCGCGCGCGCTTGTCTTTGTAGGCGTTGACCAAGCTGTAAAACCAGCTTTTCGATTTCTGCAAAGCGTTGCGGGCTATCAAACACTGCCACCGGATAATCGAGTCGTTGTAACAAGCGCTGTGTCGCGCCCGTTTCATGGCGTGAAGCCAGAATCAAATCAGGGTTCAGTGCAATGATTTCCTCGACCCGACCGTGATGCACATTGACCTGTTGTGCCTGCCGCCAGTGATAGCTGTATTGCCGGTCACGGGCGAGAAAACTGACGCCGGCGATCTGCTCCGGTTCGGCCAGCGCCAGCAGGTACTCATCCATGCATAACGACAGCGAAACCACTCGCTGCGGCGCTGCTTGCGCAACGCTTGCGGCGGTCAGAAAAAGGGCAAGAAAGCTGAATCGCATCAGTAATCTACGCCTTTCCTGGCCATGACCCCGTTTCGAAACGCGTGCTTGACGTCCTGAATCTCGGCAACGGTATCTGCCAGTTCGCGCAACGCGCTGCCGCCGCCGCGTCCGGTAACGACAACAGAAAGCTGCGGGCGGCGATCACGAATGGCGTTCAACACCAGTTGTTCATCGAGATAGCGAAAACCGAGCATATAAGTCAGTTCATCGAGAACCAGCAAATCCAGCTCAGGATTCTGCAAATGCTCAAGCGCAACCGCCCAGGTCCGCTCGGCCGCAGCGATATCGCTGTCGGGGTTCTGCGTGTCCCAGGTGAAACCGGTGCCCATCTGATAGAACGGCAGCTCCGGATGCTGCGTTCGCAGATAAATCTCTTCGCCGGACAATTGTTGGCCTTTGATGAACTGCACCACCGCGACGCGTTGGCCGTAACCGAGCGCACGCATGACCATGCCGAATGCCGAGCTGCTTTTGCCTTTGCCATCGCCGGTCAACAGCACCACTACGGAGCGCTCATCGCGGGCATCGGCAATCGCCTGATCGACACCGGCCTTCAGTTTTTTCATAACGCGCTGATGTTTGTCGTTGGCGGATTCGCTCATGCCCTGCACCCTTCAACAATTACTGACGATATTCTACGCTGAGTGCATACTGCGCCAGCGCCGCCGGATAGGCAAAAGCAAATGGCGACAAACCACCACTGTAGCCGTTGTAGCGTTTGTCACTGAGATTGTTGACGCGTAACTGCCACTGCCAGTTACGCAATTGCCAGCGCAGCGACGCGTTGAAAACGGTGTAACCGCCAAGCAGCTCCGAAACGTTGCTATTGTCGCCAGCGCGGTAGCGTGGACCGGTATAAACGGCGTCGGCGTAAAGCGACCATTGCTCACTGAACGCATAGCGAATCACGGCGTTGCTGACACGCTCGGCCGCAAGGGGCACCTCATTGCCGGCGAACGGCGCACTGCTGAGCTCGGCATCGGTATGACGATAATGCCAGTGAAGATCCAGTGCATCGGTGGCTTGCCACCGCACAGAGACATTGGCCCCCTGTCGCTCTGATGCCGGCAGATTGATGTTGGCACCGGTGCCCGGACCCCAAGGGCCATCAGCCAATGGATCGAAAACGATTTCGTTTTCGACATCCATGCTGAACAAGCCCAGCGTCAGCCTCAGGTGTTGCTGCTGATACTCAACTCCGAAATCCACGGTTTCCGATTCTTGCGGTGTCAGTGAGGTCAAACTGGCGGGAATAAAGCCATTCTCGTCGGCGTTCGGCCAACGAAAACCCTGATCGAATCGCAGATAACTGCGCCAGTGAGCGTCCAGTTGATAATTGAAACCCAACCGAAACACCGACAGCTGGTCATCAATTGCCTGACCACCTTGCTGATCACTCAGGCTGAACTCACTGCGGCGCCCGGCGATGACGGTACGAAAATCCTTGGACAATGGCGCCGAAATCTGGGCATAGAGATCATCGGTATCCTGCGAAAAACTCGTCGCACCGAAGCCGTAGTCGGATTGGTATTCGGTACGCTCAATGTCAGCGCCGGCGGTCAACAATAGCTCACCGTGTGTTAGCGGCCACTGCCCGGTCCATTTCGGTTGCAGCGTGCGAACCTCCGTCAACGTCGTAAACATACTGCCGAAAATTTCTCCGCTACCTTCTTCTTCGCGCTGTGCCAAGTCCAGATGCAATTGCTGACGATCATTCATGACAAAGCGACCAGCAAGGCGTTGCAGTGTTGTTTCGCGATTGCTGTATTGACCGGGCGTACCGGCCTGGCGCCGGTCATCACGAATCTGACTTTCACTCAAAGCGCCGGGTAGACGCAAACGGTCGTCATCCTGCTGCCATTCGGCAAAACCGCTGAACCAGCCGTTGTGAAAGTTCAGATGCAGCAAGCCTCGTTCGCGATCGCTGTTATTGTTATCGCGGTAATTGTCGGCGTGTTCGACATCAACCGCAGCGCGCACAGCAAATTGTTCGCCAAGGCGCTGATCGATACTGGCGTAATAGCGTTCCAAATCATCAGACCCACGTGCCGCGCTGAGCAGCAAAGCCTGCTCATTGACCTGGCGCGTGATGATATTGATCACACCGCCGCTGGCCTGGTCGCCATAAAGGCTGCTGGCACTGCCATGCAAAATCTCGATACGCTCGATATCGCGTAGCGGCACGACACTCAAGTCGGGGCCGGCCAATGAAGGGTTATTCAACTTGTGGCCGTTGACCAACACCAACACGTTGTTGACACCATTCTCACCAAAGCCGCGGAGGCTGATGCTGACACCGCGGCGCATATTGCCGATGTTGTCCTGGATCTGAATACCGGCCAGACCGTTCAGCACTTGGGCCAGCGTTTGGGCACCACTGTCGGCGATCATTTCGGCATCAATAACCTGAATATCGGCAGGCACTTGCTCCGGCGACTGCGGCAAACGGGCGCCGGTAACCACCATGTGCTCAACGATTGATTCAGTCTGATCAGCGAGCGCGGTACCAGCCAATAACAGGGCTGGTCCTGCCAGCGTTAAAAACAGGGATTTCAATTGCGATTCATCCATTCTTTTGGGCAAAGAAAAGATGCAGGAAGGAAATGCAGAAAGCAGAAAAGCAGCTGCCTCCGACGACGCCCTCCGCATCATCGTACTTGACGGCTCATTCATTAATGACCATCAACTGCAGCAGGCTGGTATCGGGCTTGGCTTCAATGAAGACCTGACCGTTGCGGGGGCAGCGCCGGATTTGCACCGGACTTCCCATTTAATGACTTCCCGATTCGGACAGCATGTCCGGCATCCGTGGAAGCCCACCTTGCTCAGTGAGCCGGCACTCTAAGGAGCGACGATGAGCAAGTCAATCTCAACACTGCCGCTCCGGGCCGGATGCTCATGGCAATTGGCTTCGTCGCATAACCAAATATCATATCGGCAAATTTCTCATGACGTTTTCACCGAAATGAAGTGGCGCTCAAACCGGCGATTGAGCGCAGACAATCGACACGCTACTCTTGCCATTGTTCCGAGCAGAAGTCTGTAGAAGTAGTCCCCAGTGAGCCAATCCAGCACCGCGCATAGTTGCGCCATTCATCCGCATGAAGTCAGCAGCGCCAGCAAAAGCGGCGAACAAGCCATTGCCGCGCTGCAATCCACCGACGTCCAACACCAGGACGCGATTGTTGAGGCGCGCAACAAACGCCTGCAACGGTTTCAGCGTGACATCGGAAAACGGATTTTGATCCTCGACGGTGCCATGGGCACGATGATTCAGACCCACAAGCTGAAAGAGGCCGACTATCGTGGCAGCCGTTTTGCCGACTATCCGCTCGATGTTGCCGGCAACAATGACCTGCTCTGTCTGACCCAGCCGGATCTGATTCGCAGCATCCATGAAGCTTATCTGGATGCCGGCGCCGACATCATTGAAACCAACAGCTTCAACGCCACGCGCATTTCGATGGCCGATTACCAGATGCAGCAGTTGGCGTTTGAACTGAACCTGGCTTCGGCGCAGTTAGCGCGCGCCGCCGCCGACCGGTTCAGCGCTTTGACGCCCGACAAACCGCGTTATGTCGCTGGCGTGCTCGGACCAACTTCTCGCACCTGTTCAATTTCTCCGGACGTCAACGATCCGGGTGCACGCAATGTCACGTTTGATCAGCTGGTCGAGAATTATCTGGAAAGCACCGATGGTCTGGTCAAAGGTGGCGCCGATTTCATTTTGATCGAAACCATTTTCGATACCCTGAATGCCAAAGCCGCGGTGTTCGCGGTTCAGCAGTATTTCGAGCGCGAAGGCTTTACGTTGCCGACCATGATTTCCGGCACGATTACCGACGCCTCCGGTCGCACGCTGTCCGGACAAACCACCGAGGCGTTCTACAACTCGCTGATGCACGCCAAGCCGATTTCCATCGGTCTTAATTGCGCACTCGGCGCCAAAGAACTTCGGCCCTATGTCAAAGAGCTTGCACGCGTCGCTCACTGCCATGTTTCGGCGCATCCGAACGCCGGTTTGCCGAACGCGTTTGGCGAATACGATGAAACACCGGAGCAGATGGTTGAAGTGGTCGAGGAATTTGCTGCCAGCGGTTTCGTCAACATCATCGGCGGTTGCTGTGGCACGACGCCCGCACATATTCGCGCACTGGCCGAAGCCATGGCAAAGCATCCGCCGCGTGTCTTGCCGGAACTGCCATCAGCGACCCGCTTAAGTGGTTTGGAGCCATTCAATATCCGCAGCGACTCGCTGTTCGTCAATGTTGGCGAACGCTGCAACGTGACCGGATCAGCGCGTTTCAAACGACTGATTCTTGAGGACAAGTTCAGCGAAGCATTGAGCGTGGCACTCGACCAGGTTGAAAACGGCGCGCAAGTCATCGACATCAACATGGACGAAGCGATGCTCGATGCCAAAGCGTCGATGGTTCGCTTCTGCAATTTGATCGCTGGTGAACCGGATATCGCTCGCGTGCCGATCATGCTCGACTCTTCGAAATGGGAGGTGATCGAAGCCGGCTTGAAGTGCGTGCAGGGCAAAGCAATAGTTAACTCAATCAGCCTGAAGGAAGGCGAACAGGAGTTTCTTGATAAAGCGCGGCTTTGCATGCGCTATGGTGCCGCCGTCGTGATCATGGCCTTCGATGAAAAAGGCCAGGCTGACACGTTCGAGCGCAAGATTCAGATTTGCGAGCGCTCCTATCGACTGTTGATCGACAAGCTCAGCTTCACGCCGGAAGACATTATTTTCGACCCGAATATTTTCGCTATTGCCACCGGCATTGAAGAGCACAACAACTACGCCCAGGACTTTATCCGCGCGACCCAGTGGATTAGAGAAAATCTTCCAGGCGCCGGTGTTTCCGGCGGCGTATCGAACGTGTCATTTTCGTTTCGCGGCAATGATGCCGTCCGCGAAGCGATTCACTCAGTATTCCTGTATCACGCGATCAAAGCCGGCATGACGATGGGCATCGTCAACGCCGGCCAATTGGCTGTCTATGATGAACTGCCGCCGGAACTGAAACAGCGTGTTGAAGATGTCGTGCTGAATCGTCATGAGCATGCCACTGAAGCGCTACTGGAAATCGCCGATAAGTATCGCAGCGGCGGCGGTAGCGCTGAGAAAAAAGAAGATTTGGCTTGGCGCCAATGGCCAGTCGTCAAGCGGCTGGAACATGCACTGGTCAAGGGTATCAACAGCTTTATCGAACAAGACACCGAAGAGGCGCGGCAACAATCGGCCAGACCGCTGGATGTCATTGAAGGACCGTTGATGGCAGGCATGAATGTCGTTGGCGATTTGTTCGGTGCCGGCAAGATGTTTTTGCCGCAGGTGGTCAAATCCGCGCGAGTAATGAAACAATCGGTCGCTTATTTGCAACCGTTTATTGAAGCCGAAAAAACCGAAAGCTCGAAACCGAATGGCAAGATGGTCATCGCCACGGTCAAAGGCGATGTCCATGATATCGGCAAAAACATTGTTGCCGTCGTGTTGCAATGTAATAACTATGAAGTGATCGATCTGGGCGTCATGGTTCCCTGCGAGAAAATTCTGCAAGTGGCCGTCGAGCAGAACTGCGACTTGATCGGACTCTCAGGCTTGATCACGCCATCGCTGGATGAAATGGTCACCATCGCCCGGGAAATGCAGCGCCAAAGAATCAATAAGCCATTACTGATTGGCGGCGCCACGACATCAAAAGCCCATACAGCAGTCAAAATCGACCCGCAGTACTCATTGAATCAGGTGGTCTATGTTCCAGATGCGTCGCGAGCCGTCGGCGTCGCCAGCGCCCTGCTCTCTGACAGCCAGCGACCGGATTTTGTCGCCAATGTCAAAGCCGAGTACGAAGCCGTGCGCGAGCGCCACGCCAATAAGCAGGTACGTGGCACACTGCGCAGCTACGAGCAAGCGACTGCTCATAAGCCGGCATTTGACTGGGCTAACTACACACCACCAAAACCGACTTTCACCGGCATCAAGGTATTCGACGATTACCCGCTGGAAGAACTCATCGAGACGATCGATTGGACGCCGTTTTTTATCACCTGGGATTTGGCGGGAAAGTATCCGCAGATTCTTGAAGACGACGTCGTTGGCGAAGCGGCAACACAGCTATTTGCCGATGCCAAAGCGATGCTGAAGCAAATCGTCGAGGAAAAATGGCTGCAGGCGCGTGCTGTGTTGGGTTTTTGGCCGGCCAATTGCGAACAGGCTGATGACATCCAGGTTTATCGCGACGAAATGCGCGAACAATCCATCGCCGTGTTGCATCATCTGCGGCAACAACACCTGAAAGCCGGTATCGAAGCGCCGCATTTATCGCTGGCTGATTTCGTTGCGCCGAAAGCCAGTGGCAAAGAAGATTATGTCGGCGGCTTTGTCGTTACTGCCGGCATCGGTGTGGATGAGCGCGCAAAAGCCTTTGAAGCCAAAGGCGATGATTACAGCAGCATCATGCTGAAAGCCTTGGCGGATCGCCTGGCCGAATCCTTTGCAGAACACTTGCATAAACGCGTGCGCAAGGAGTTCTGGGCCTATGCGCCGGATGAACAGCTCGATAATGAAGCCTTGATCCGCGAACGCTATCGCGGCATACGCCCTGCACCAGGGTATCCGGCCTGCCCCGATCACACCGAGAAACGCACGCTGTTTACGCTACTGAACGCCAGCGAAAAAATTGGTGTTGAGCTGACCGAACATTTTGCGATGTATCCGACGGCGGCGGTTGCAGGCTGGTACTTCTCTCATCCCGAATCGCAGTATTTTCAGATTAGCCAGGTTCAGAAAGATCAGATTGAAAGCCTGGCCGAACGCAAACGCTGTACAGTGCAAGAGCTGGAGCGCTGGTTAAGCCCTGTGCTAGGTTACGAACCGTAAGCTTTTCTGGCAGACAAAAGAAAACGGCAATCTCTCGATTGCCGTTTTTTATTGATTACCCGTCAATTGTAAAGCGTGTACAAATCGCGTTCTTCCCGCTCGATACGGCGCAGCAGAGCCTGGGCAATATCGTTGGATTCGCGCTGAAAATTGGCAATGCCGGTGGCGTCCATCGAATCTTCCGCGTAGCGGTTGCAAAAATTCACCACCGCACGACTGATGGTGTTCATTTCACGACGAAAGTCCCGCATCAATTCCAGATTGGTTTCATCGCCGGCCAGCGACTGCTCCAGATAGACATAGAACTTGACGTTCTCTTTGATGATATGGCCCTGAAAATCCGTTTTGAATGCCGAAAGTTTGGCTTTGAAGCCCTTGATGTCGCCGCTTTTCAGCGCCGGCATCAGGGAAGTGAACTGATTGACGAGCCGGACGTGATCGCCTTTCAAATGGCTAATCAAATCGGCTTCATAGCTAATCGTCTGTGCCGGCGCTTGCCGGCGAGTATCAGGAATGCTGATAGCAGGTTTCTGCTCAACAGGTTCCTGCACTTTTTTGCTGTCACCAAACAAATTGAAAATACGGGCCACATTACACCTCCGCTACACGACACTAGAAGCCCATGTGCACAGCGCAATAGCGACGCCAAACTACGACGCACACTCCCTTGCATGTGCACCGTCCGCGCAGAACACATGCTCTGCGCAGCTCCTTCCCGGAAATGATGAGCCACGATTTGAGAAATTTCCTGTGCTGAGGCATCGAATTACGGAAATGTTCTAACAAATATCCGGTTTTGTGATGCTCGTCACTTGATGGAATCGTAAGCGAAACACCCGAACCACTTTGTAGCTTTTTGTAGTAATGTCGACTGGGTCACACCAAAACAGGCACCGTTGATACATTTTTAAAAACAAGCTGATTGCAGCAACGCGCTTTCGTGACTTTTCGCAAAGTTATGCGGGAAGAGCAAACCAAAAGGATCAACGGTTGAGTTTTGGCTCCGTGAGCGTGAGTTTAGTCCGGCTGAGGTATTTGCAATGCGCGATTCCCGAGTGAATACAGCACAGGCCACGACGGCATCGCCAACGGCATGGCATCTACTGCAGGAGCAACTGGACAGCCTTATGCCTGATGCCGCCGTACCCGCGGCGTTGAGCGAAAACCTGACTCACCCGTTGGTGGTCATTGGCGCTGGCCCGACGGCGCAGGCACTGGTTACACGACTGAATCATCTGCAGCCCGGTCAACCCGTTATCGTCATCAACGGCGAGCCGTTCATGCCCTACAATCGGGCGCAAATCAGTGCCTCGATTGCCGAAGGCAGAGCGCTGCAGCAACTGGCCAGTCACTGGCAGGCTGTCAGCTCGCCCAATGTTCACACGCTGCAGAATGTGCAAGCGGTGCGAATCGATCGCAAGCAGAAAACACTTGTGCTCTCAAACGGGCAAACCCTGCGCTACGACAAACTCGTCCTGGCCACCGGTTCCACACCGGCGCGGGTGCCGTTATTGCAAGAAGACCATGATCGCATCATCGATTTTCGCGATCTGAACGACATCGCCCGTATTGCCGCGCTGAATCCGCAACGCATTCTGGTCGTCGGTGGCGGTTTGCTCGGTATCGAATCGGCGCGCGCGGTGCGACCATTCTGCCAACACGTGACGATACTGGAGCGATTTCCGCATGTGTTGCCCCGTCAGCTCGACGAAACAGCGGCAAAGCATTTGACGACCTATTTGCTGGAGCTGGGCATTCATGTAAGAACTGGATGCCAGATGCTGCACGTGCATCGTGACACCGATCAATTGCAAGTCGAATTCGCCGACCAAAGTACGCTGAGCGCGGATTTGATCATCAGTGCCACCGGTATCAAACCGCGTATCGATTTGGCCGAGGAGTCGGGCCTGGCAACCGAACGCGGTATTGTCGTCAACGACCAGTTCCAGACCAACGACCCGGACATTTACGCGATTGGCGAATGTTGTGAACAGCATCAAACGCTCATTGGTAGCCTTGGCCCCTGCCTGAAACATGCCCAGCAGCTGAGCAGCATACTTTGCGACGAATCTGCGCAATCAAACTCCGCCAGCGATATTTTTCAGTTGAAAATTGGGCAGCGCACGGTGGTGTCAATCGGCAACAGTAAACCGCTGGATAACATCCGTCATGTTTATGTTGGCGAACGAGGCCAGTATCGCCGGCTTATTGTCGAGGATAATTGCCTGGTCGGCGCCATATTGTTTGATCAGGCCAACACCGACTTTTCCGGATTCGCCGCGGCCATCGAAGCGCGCCGAGAGCTATCCGAAGCAGACCTTGACTTCTTCCGTGAGAATGGCCGGCTGCGTGCGGAAAACACCGTTCACTGCGATCGCGTCATTTGCTTTTGCGCCAATGTCACCGAGCAAAGACTGCAGCATTTGCGTGCGCAACAATTACCGACCGCAGAAATCATTCGCATCACCGGTGCCAGTACCCATTGCGGCTCCTGTGCGCCGCGCGTAGCTGAAGCACTTGGCAGCCGTTCTTCATCACGCCAGCAAATCATTGCCGTGTCTGCCGCGATCCTTGTCGTCACATTTTTGCTAGCGGCAATGACCAATCTGTCATTGCCATACGCGGATTCGTGGCAATCGCCCTGGCGCGCTATTGATCAATTCTGGCGCAGCAGCCAACTGCGGCAGTACAGCGGTTACCTGATGTTGACGGTATTACTCAGCAGTTTTGTCTGGGGATATTGGCGGCGCGCTCAGCGTTTGCGCTCTGCGCAACAAAAACGTTCGGTCAGTGTCCACATGCTGCTAGCCATTGCGGCCCTGACACTCTGGTATCTGCATACCGGTGGGCGCATTGGTTATGGCATCAATCAATTACTGTTCTGGCTGTTTGCCGTGACGATGTTGCTCGGCAGCGTCGCCGGTATATTCTGGATGCGCGCTGCGCGCACGGAGTCCACTCAAAAGCAAGCGCGATGGTTGCGTGCGGTGCACTGGTCAGCGCTATTTCCATTACCGGCATTACTCCTTATCCATCTACTTAAATTCTATTACTTTTAATTTTAATGAAAACAAAATCTCTGACACTATTTGCCTTTGTGGTAGTAAGTACTTTGATTGCCATTTTTGGCTGGCAGTGGTTTACCGGTGAAGATAAACGTCTGCTGCAACCTGGACCACTTAGCTACGCGCATCACCAGATTGAGCTGACTTGCCATAGCTGCCACGGCGACAGCTTTGCAGGGAATGCCGGCATCGAGCAGGAATGCAAGAATTGCCACGCCAGCGAGCTGAAAGCCATGGATGATGCCCACGGTCAGAAAAAATTTTCTGACCCCCGCAATGCGGCCGAACTGGCAATTTTGGATGCAACCAAATGCCTTAACTGCCATCAGGAACATCAACCGGAATTCACCCGAAAAATGAGCGTGACACAACCAGTCGATTACTGCGTCGCCTGTCACCAGGAAGTATTTTCCGAACGCGAAAGCCACAGAAATCTGGCCGCCGATACCTGCACCAATGCCGGTTGCCACAACTACCATGATGCTTCAACGCTGTATGAAAATTTTCTGGTCGCGCATCTGAACGAACCGGCACAGTTAGCAACCACGACACGAATTGCACGAGTAATTGACCATAAACCACTGCTGCGTGCCGATCGAATGCCGACCGCAACTGAGCCTTTACCGGCGGCAATGAACGCCGCGCATCAGCAGTGGCAAAAGTCTGCCCATGCCTTGGGTCATGCCAACTGCGCCGACTGCCATCGCGATAACGATAACTGGCAAGTTAGCATCGAAACCTGTCAGGGCTGTCATGAAGGGCAAGTGGAAAGCTTTCAACAAGGGCATCACGGAATGCGCGTGGCAGTGGGGTTGCCGCCGCTTGAAGTCAGCATGGCGAAGTTGCCGATGCATCAGGATGCAAGTGATAAAGTCCTGAATTGTCATAGTTGCCATCAGGCACATGATTACAACACGCGCAAGGCTGAAGCTGACGCGTGTTTAGGTTGCCACAATGACAAACATAGCAAGCAGTGGCGCGCATCGAAACATGCGGAACTATGGCAGCAAAACCCTGACCATGGCGCCAGCTGTGCCACCTGCCATATGCCCCGCTTGGTTGATAAAGCAACAGGCAAGATTAGCGTCGAACACAACAATAGTGCCAACCTTCGCCCCAACGACAAAATGGTGAAAATGGTTTGTATGAATTGTCATGGCGTTGAGTTTGCATTGACTGCGCTGGCTGATCCGGATCAGATCGATAGCAACTTCAGCAAAGCCATCAACGCCTCACATTCAAGCATGGATTTCGTTCGAGCGAGACAAAACGAAGTATCCGCATCATCAAGGCCGGATTAGGTAGAGGCTATCTCAAAAATAGTCTGGGCGAAGGCGAGGTGCGCGAATAGGAGCGGAGGAACCGCAGTTTACAAGTAGTAAATGAGGATTGCTCACCACATCCATGTGGTTCACCCTCCGGGTTTCACGAAAATCCGCTCCTGGCGGATTTTTGGACTTCACCTCCGTGTGAAGTCCCCTTCGGGTTTCACGAAAATCCGCTCCTGGCGGATTTTTCCGAGCACGGCGTTCGCGCAGATCACCGAGCTCCAGGCATTTTTGAGATAGTCTCTAACGACCTTCGCACTAAAGGATAGTGCGTTGATTCACTCAACAACTTGTGGGAGAGCATCATGAAAAAACCATTGATCATTTCGATAGGCGTGGCCGCTCTGCTCGGCTGTTCGGAACAGGCCAGCAAGCCTTCCGGCATCGAGCCGCAACGCTTTACTGACGCCATTCATACGGTGCTGGAAGCCGACCGCACGATCTACACGCAAAAAATCGTCAATCGACTGACGCTGGAAGAAAAAAACATCAAGGCCAGCGAGCACTGGCAGGAAGAAAAAGCCTTGGCCCTACCCGCTCAGATGTTTCGGATGGGTGCGGAGCTCGTCAATGAGAAAAACCCCGGCTTTTCCTACGCGTTGATTTCCGAATGGGCGATCAATAAGAAAAATGCGGCGCGCACCGAAGCGGAGAAGCAAGGCATGAAAGCCGTCGTGGAGAACCCGAAGAAACCGTTCTATACCGAAGAAATGCTCGGCGATAAAAAATACTTTACGGCCGTGTATGCCGATGTCGCGATCGCCGATGCTTGTGTTCAATGTCACAACGAGCACAAAGACAGCCCACGGACCGACTTCAAAAAAGGCGATGTAATGGGCGCCGTGGTGATTCGTGTTGAGCAAGCGAAATAGCACCAAGTCGCGATAAAGGCGAGGAAGCCCTGATTCCTCGCCTTCTATTCATGCATCCAAGCGATGGGTGCTCAGTTTTGTACGCCATTGCTGCTGCCTATCGGCACTCTCTGTCTACACGCAAACGCTATTTCCATTTCAATGGCTTTTAAAAACTCACCATAATTCATTGGTTTGCGTTCTGCTGCTTTGCAGCATCCCTGAACCTTCCGCACCGCAGCAAAAACGCCGGGAAAAACTGCTTGCAATGCATCTGGCAATGGATTAGCTTAAATAATGTAAGCGCTTTCATTTGTCTGTGAGCGCGAACAGAATCCATTATGTGGGGCGGAGGGAAACAAATGAATCGACAGTCGTTCAAGCGCACGCAGATCGCGACCAGCTTGACCTTGATTTTGAGTGCTGCGGCCAGCAGCGTTTATGCGCAAGAAGAAACAGAAAATACGGCAAACAACGATGGCCGCGAAGAAGCGGAAGTGGTTGAGGTACGCGGCATTCGCGGCAGCTTGATCCAGTCGCGCGACATCAAACGCAACGCGCAAGGTATTGTTGATGCGATCACGTCCGAAGACATTGGTAAATTCCCGGACACCAACCTCGCCGAATCGCTGCAACGGATCACGGGCGTTTCCATTGACCGCCAGAACGGCGAAGGAAGCCGCGTTACCGTCCGCGGTTTTGGCCCCGACTACAACGTGGTAACGCTGAATGGTCGGCAAATGCCGGCCTCCTCGCTCGAGGCCACGACCGCCTCGTCGTCCCGCTCTTTCGATTTCGCCAACCTGGCCTCCGAAGCAGTCGCGGGTGTCGAAGTGTATAAAACCAGTATGGCGAAATTGCCTACCGGCGGCATCGGTTCAACAATCAATATTCTGACCACTCGCCCGCTCAATAACCCTGGCCAGCACGCCAGTGTCGGCGTCAAGGGGGTGCATGATTTATCGACCGAAACCGGCTCTTCGCTGACTCCGGAAGTTTCGGGCATTTACAGCAACACGTTTGCCGATGACAAGTTCGGTATCGCCATTACTGCCAGTGTGCAAGAACGCGACAGTGGCTACAAAAGCGCCGAAACTTCCAGCGGTTGGTACACCATCAAAGGCTTTGATGGTGACTGGGGCTCGCTTCCGGATGACGATACCGTAGTCAATCGTCCGCAGGAAAACGATGTTTATGCGGTACCGCGAAATATTCTTTATAGCTTCAATGAAATTCAGCGCACGCGCACCAACGGCCAGCTGACCTTGCAATTCAGGCCAATTGAAACCTTGACCGGCACTCTGGATTACACCTACTCGGAACTGGAAGTTGCACAACAACGCAACGATCTCTCCGCCTGGTTCAACGGCGTGCACAATTTCAGCGAGTGGACACAAGGATCGAACACGGTGGGCTCGGTAGTTGGCCCAATCGTCTATTCCGATAATTCCTGTTGTGATGTCGGCCTGGGCGCTGGCGACTGGGCAACGAAAAACGAAAACGAATCCGTTGGTTTCAATCTGCAATGGCAAGCCACGGACAAGCTGTCGTTCACTCTCGATTACCATGACTCCAGCGCCGAATCAGGCCCCGACAGCCCCTGGGGTAGCAACAACGTGGTTTCTGCGGTGCAATTTGACCGCGTCAGCACGACCGTTGATTATCGCAATGATTTTCCGATCATGGACATCACCTATGCCGATGGCGTAAATGGCCTTGATCCTGCTCGAATGATGACCTCGGGCACTAGTTTTAGAAACAGCTACATGCGCTCGGATATTCAGCAGGCGCAATTGCATGGCAGTTTTGTTTTTGATGAGGGCGTCGTCAAGAGCATTGATTTCGGTTTGACCACTATTGACGTCAAAAACCGCTCTGCATTCTCCAATGCTCAACGTGACACCTGGGGAGGTTACGGCACACCAGCCGATTACGCTGACAGCATTTTCTCGTTACGTGCCGTGGACTTCGACTTGCCTGGTAGCGGCAGCGCCAACATGGAGCCCTATTACGCCGTTGTCAGCATGCAGGATTTGATGGATGCGATTTCGGCGATTGCTGCAGCCAATGGCGATGATCTTGGACCTTGCGATACGTTCTTGTGCCCGGATCCGCGTTACAGCACCGATCGCAATACCACCGAAACGCAGAATGCCATCTATCTGCAAGCCAACCTGACCGAATACTGGGGTGACATGCGCTGGAATTTGTCACTTGGTGTTCGTTACGAGGAAACAGAGGTCGACTCCTCGGCGCTTGTGCCCATTTATGATCATATTGTCTGGGCCGGTGACAATGAATTCGTCGCACAAAGTTCCGGCGAAGGATTCACCAATCTGAAAGGCGAATATGATCACGTTCTACCCAGCCTCGATTTCAATATCGAAGTGGTAGACGATGTTATTCTGCGCACTTCGTACAGTGAAACCATCACCCGTCCAAGTTATTCCGATATTCAGGGCGGGCAAACCATTAACCCGTTGCTGCGTATCACTGGCGGCACCGGTAACAGCGGCAATCCCAACTTGTTGCCATTTGAGTCACGTAACTACGATTTCTCTGCCGAATGGTATTACGGTGAAGGAAGCTATGTTGCAGCGGGCTACTTCCTGAAGAAAGTGGACAACTTCATTGGCTCCGATTCGTTCCAGGAAACAACATTCAACCTGCCCCACCCTGCACAAGGGCCGCGCTACCAACAAGCGGTTGCCGCAGTTGGTACGGATAACGCCGCCGTTCGCCAATACTTCGTCGACCAAGGTTGGGTGGACAGTAACGGCAACATCGTTGGTATCGCCGGCGAAGATGCTGCAGCGGTGTTCACGATTATTCAACCGGTCAACGAAAAGAATGCGGAAGTGGATGGCTTTGAGTTTGCCGTTCAACATATTTTCGGTGATAGCGGTTTCGGCACCATCGTCAACTACACCATTGTTGATGGCGACATTGGCTACGATGACTACAACACCAACAAAGGCCCTGACGCCGAAAACCAGTTCGCGCTCTTTGGACTCAGCGACACCTTCAATATTGTTGGTTTCTATGATCAAGATGGCCTTCAAGTACGTGTTGCTTACAACTGGCGTGATGAATTCCTGACCGCCACCTTTGACGGCAACGGCGAACGCAACCCGGTATACGTAGAGGCTTATGGTCAATGGGACATCAACGCCAGCTACGCCTATACCGATAATCTGACGTTCTTCGTCGAAGGCATCAACGTCACCAATGAGTATCGACGCTTGCACGGCCGTCACGAAAACATGGTGGTCGCCATTATTGAGCAGGCTCCACGTTACAACATTGGTTTACGCTACAACTTCTGAGGGCGCTGGCAGACACCGACGCATCGTTTTTGATACGTCGGTGTTTTTTAGAAGCCATCTCAAAAATAGTCTGGGCGATGGCGAGGTGCGTGAATAGGAGCACAGGAACCGCAGTTTACAGGTAGTAAATGAGGATGCCGAGCACCGCATTCGCGCAGATCGTCGAGCTCCAGACATTTTTGAGATGGCTTCTAATCTTTGCTCCGATTCACAAACAGGCTTGCAGCATTCATTGGCAGTCGTATATTTCAGCACTTCTATGTCATAGTGCGCCAAGAGCAACTGGAGCCGATATGCAAGGCGAAATCCAACAGATCATCATCCTCGGTGGCGGCGCGGCCGGTTGGTTGACGGCAGGCATTCTGGCCGCGCAGCACCAACTCAATCCAGCTATTCGAATCACGCTTGTTGAGTCGCCAGACGTCAAGATTCTCGGCGTTGGTGAAGGCACGTGGCCGACGATGCGCGATACGCTGCGAAAAATGGGCGTGTCAGAAACGGCTTTTATCCGCGAGTGCGACGCCTCTTTCAAACAGGGAACACAGTTTCAATCCTGGGTAAACGGCGACGACAAGGATTGCTATTTTCATCCCTTTTCTTTACCGCAAGGGCATTTCGACGGGCTCCCGACGCGCTACTGGCCGATGCTCGCGGACAAGCTATCGTTTGCCGAAGCGGTCAGCACCCAACCCTTGCTGTGCCAGCAATTTCGAGCACCCAAGCAACCCCAAACGCCTGAGTTCGCCGGCGTCGTCAATTACGGTTATCACCTCGATGCAGTGAAGTTCGCGGATTTCCTGCGGCGGCATTGCACGGAAAAGCTCGGCGTGCATCACCACTACGCCCATGTCACGGGTGTCACCGTTGATGAACAGGAGCATATCACCGCGCTGCAAACCCTTGGCGAGCCGATAATTGGCGACTTGTTCATTGATTGCTCCGGATTTCAGGCGCAGCTGATTCATCAGCACTATCACATTCCATTTCACGATTTGCGCCATGTACTGTTCAACGATTCCGCGATGGTTTGGCAGCAAACTCATGACACGGAAAATTCGTCGCTGGCATCGGCAACCATTTCCACTGCTCAAGCTGCTGGCTGGATCTGGGATATCGCGTTACCGACACGTCGTGGCTTGGGCTACGTATATGCCAGTGAACACTTGAGCGACGAACAAGCGGCTGCAGGCCTGCAAGACTATATCCGTAAACATTTCGCTGGCAGCGACCCTGAATCCATTACCCCGCGCAAGATCAGTTTTAACCCCGGTTACCGCACAAAGTTCTGGCATAGAAACTGTATTGCCATCGGCACCTCAGCAGGCTTTATCGAACCCTTGGAAGCATCGGCGCTGGTACTGATTGAATTGTCGGCAAGCTACCTGAGCCAACAACTGCCACGCACTCGCGAACAGATGAACATCGTTGCCAAACGTTTCAATGAAGTATTCCAATATCGATGGCAGCGAATTACTGAATTTTTAAAGCTGCATTATGTGGCCAGCCAACGCCGCGACCATGACTACTGGCTGGCACACCAGATGCCAGATTCAATTCCAGAAGCTTTACGCGAAAACCTGCTGCTTTGGCAACACAACACCCCTTCCCGTTTCGACTTTCCTCATGCAGAGGAAGTGTTCCCCGCAGCAAGTTACCAGTACATTTTGTATGGCATGGGCGTTCACGCCAATACGCCGGTGCCAAACCAAACGATGCAACGCTCACTGGCCGAGCAATACTTGAAACAAACCCTTGAACTTGGCCAAAAGCAACTGCAGTATCTGCCCAGCAACCGTGAACTGTTGGCACATATCCATCATCACGCAACCGACCCCCAACGTTTACAAGGCATCACATGAGTCGTCACGTATTACTAAATAATATTGACCACAAGGCATTACGCATTAACACAAGCCGCTCGGCGGCATTCGGCGACAATGTCATGTGCTGTGTGGTTTATCCGGTTGAGTTTCAGGCGCTACAGGAAGAATACCCAATCGTCTTTCATCGCAATGCAGAAACCGCTGAGGTTCATCCGGTGGCACTGTTTGGTCTGGAGCAGAACGAGAATTTGTTCTTGGCCAATGAGCAATGGCAAGCCAGTTATATTCCGCTACTGATGCAGCGTGATCCGTTTCTGATCGGTCAGCAATCATCGACAAAAGATGGTGAATCACAATTGGTCATTCACATCGACCTTGATAGCCCCCGCGTCAGTGAAACGGAAGGCCAAGCCATTTTCCTCCCCCACGGCGGTAACAGCGAATTTATTGAGCAAATTGCCTCGGTGCTGAAAGCCATCCATTTCAGCCAGCCGGACAGTAAAGCCTTTACCGATGCGCTGAAGCAGCATGATTTACTGGAGCCGATAGTGCTCGATATCGAGCTCGGTAAGAACCGGCATCATCGCTTGTCGGGCTTTCACACCATCAATGAAAAAGCGCTGGCCAACTTGAATGACCAAGCGATAGTAGCGCTACATCGGAAGGGATTCCTGGCGTGGATTTACTGTTGCCAGCTATCGCTGGGGCGACTCAATGCGCTGGTTCGGCGTAAACAACAGCAATAGCAACATGATTGCCATATCGCGAACCGTTCCGGAGCTGAGGCCGTCATCGCCGGAGCACATCCCGGAGCTATTGCGACAACACAACACGCCATTGGTAATGCGAGGCTTGATCAAACACTGGCCCGCGGTACAGCGTAGTGCATCGGTTACGGAAGCTTGCGCGTATTTGCGTCAGTTCTATCAAGACTCAACGGTCACGGTATTTCGCGCGGATGCCAGTCAGAAAGGTCGTTATTTTTATAACGAGAATTTGAGCGGCTTCAACTATGCGCAATCCAGAGAGCGACTGGATTCGCTGCTTGATGAACTGCAACAGGCAAGCAATACCGACGCTCCAGGGATTTATGTCGGTTCAACGACGATTGAACGCTGTCTGCCTGGCTTTCTTGCCCACAACCCGTTGGACTTTGGCCAGCCGGAAGCGCTGGCCAGCATCTGGCTCGGCAACCAAAGCCGAATCGCCGCCCACTATGATGTGCCGGATAATCTGGCATGCGTCGTCGCCGGCACGCGTCGCTTCACGCTATTCCCGCCGGAACAGATTGCCAATCTTTACATTGGTCCACTGGATCTAACACCAGCAGGTCAAGCCATCAGCCTTGTGGATTTTCACCATCCGGATGAAGAACGATTTCCAAAGTTCAAGTACGCGCTTGAACAGGCGATGACCGCGACCTTGGCACCCGGCGATGCGCTATTTATTCCCAGCATGTGGTGGCATCACGTCGAAGGCTTGGATGCGTTCAATGTGCTGGTCAATTATTGGTGGCGAAATACGCCTGCCTGGATGGGGCCACCGATCAATGCACTGCTGCATGCCATGCTCGCGATACGCGAGTTGCCGGCAGCACAGCGCGATGCATGGAGAGCGCAATTCGAACATTATGTTTTTGCTGACCAAAGTGCTCAGCATCAGCATATTCCTGAGTCGGCTCGCGGTGTTCTGCAAGCGCTGGATGACAACAGCGCACGACAATTACGCAGCCAACTACTGAACCGACTGAATCGCTAACCGAGATAACACCAATCATGACCACAACCACACCAATCAAGAAAATTGTCATTGCCGGTGGTGGCACCGCAGGCTGGATGGCCGCCGCCGCACTCGTGAAGCTGTTGGGGAAAACCCTGTCGGTAACCTTGATTGAGTCCGATGAAATTGGCACCGTCGGTGTTGGTGAGGCGACCATTCCCTCGCTGGTGTTTTTTCATCAACTGCTTGGCATTAATGAGCAGGCATTCATGTCGGCCACGCAAGGCACCTTCAAACTCGGTATTCAGTTCGAAAACTGGCGCAAACTGGACCATCGTTATATCCATGCCTTTGGCGTCACAGGCAAGGATTGCTGGGCAGCCGGCTTTCAGCATTTCTGGTTGAAAGGCTTGGAAAAAGGCTTCAGCGCTGACTTTGGTGACTACTGCCTGGAACGCCGCGCTGCCGAAGCACATCGATTTGCTCACCTGCCCAAAAACGGTCTGAACTATGCGTTCCATATGGATGCCACCCAATACGCCCAATTTTTGAAACAGCTTTCGTTACCGCTTGGTGTGGAACGCATTGAAGGAAAGATCCAGCGCGTCAATACCGATAACGAAA
This sequence comes from Permianibacter aggregans, assembly GCF_009756665.1. GTDB lineage: Bacteria > Pseudomonadota > Gammaproteobacteria > Enterobacterales > Permianibacteraceae > Permianibacter > Permianibacter aggregans. The sequence continues at coordinate 4,108,129 of NZ_CP037953.1, read as the reverse complement.
GCGGTTTTATTCGTTCTCTGAGCTTGAATGATGATCGAACAATAGAGGGCGACTTTTTTATCGACTGCACCGGCTTTCGAGGCTTATTGATTGAGCAAGCGCTGCACACCGGTTACGAGGATTGGTCGCACTGGCTGCCATGTGATAGCGCCGTGGCGGTGCAAACCGAATCGGTTGCTCCTCCTCTGCCCTTTACTCGCTCCATTGCCCATGATGCGGGTTGGCAGTGGCGCATTCCGCTGCAACATCGCGTTGGCAACGGGCTGGTGTTCTGCAGCAAGTATCTTGGTGACGAGCAAGCGAAAGCACTGTTGGCAAGAAACATTGAGGGCAAAGTGCTGACCGAGCCGCGGGTGATCAAGTTCAAAACCGGCCGTCGGTTGAAGCAATGGAATAAAAACTGCGTAGCGCTAGGGCTGGCCAGTGGTTTTCTTGAACCATTGGAATCCACCAGCATTCACTTGATTCAACAAGGGATTGTCCGCTTGCTGCGCATGTTCCCGCATCATGGTGTGCGCCAGGTGGATATAGATGAATACAACAAGCAAACGGATTTTGATGTTGAACATATCCGTGACTTTATCATCCTGCACTACCACGCCACGGAACGCGATGACAGCCCATTCTGGAATTACTGCCGGCAGATGAAGGTGCCGGATTCATTGGCCCACCGAATTCAGCTGTTCAAGGAAACTGGCCGGGTTTTCCGTGATGGCAATGAATTGTTTGATGATTCCTGGCAGCAAGTGATGATTGGCCAAGGTGTGATGCCAGAGCAATATCACCCAATCGTCAACACGATGCCAGACGGTGAACTGAAGGCATTCCTGGAGCATATCAGGTCATCGATTGATAAAACCGTCGAGCGTCTGCCCTCGCATCAGGAATACTTGAATCAGTACTGCCCCGGCAACCGATAGTCACTTAAGCACGCGCCCGTTGGCGCGAGAAGAAAAGGCACCGCGATCAAGCAAGGTCGCGGCATGATGAAAACCTTCAGATAGGTACTTGGCATCTGGGCGAGCAAGCAGCGCTATTACGGTTTCTTTCACACAATGCTCCATAGCGTTGTCGCGCTCACAAAGCATCTATAAGCACCGCAAATACGCCCTCATTCTTTGCCCTTTAGAGCATCAAAAAGATGCTGCAGAGAATCTTTCGCACTGCATCACAAAAACTCCAGAAAAACCGTTTACGAGCCATTGACTGAAAGCGCTTACATTGATAATTTCTATCGTGCCTCCAGTGGGAAATGGATCTTGCAAGCTCCCACATCCCGAGTGAATTGGCGTGCTTTGTTGTTCGTGACGTGAAGCACGCGCTGTTTTGCCAGACAACCGCAGCGGTCGCGTTTTTTTCGGGGGGAAAGAATGCGTGTTGTGTGGTGGACGGAGTGGAGCGATCTGCTCCGTCCCGTCTGCGCATCCGAATCATTATCGTGCTCCCGTTAGGCCATACGCCTTGTCGTGGCGAATTCGCTTGAATGCCACGGCAAACGTGATGGCCGCCTTTTTCATGCCTTTATCGGAGTCGTTCCGGCCGCTTGATGCAGGGATGTTGCTGTTAGCGCCAAGAGATTGGGATGCGTGTTGGCGCTCGTGATCGCTACGCGCACGAAAACATTATTACGGAGGATTGATATGCCATCGTTTTTAGCAGCCGCATCGTCGCGGCGAAAACTGCTTTACGGCGCGCTCGCAGCCGCTTGGCTTAGTCTGAGTGCATCAGCAGCCGATATTGCGGTAGGCCTGGGCAGTTACAGCAATACCCTGAAAGCTGGCAACGAACCGTTACCGCCACAAACGGTATACACCACCAGCAATTTTTCCGGTCCCATACCCACCAATGATTGGAATTCCTCGGCATTTTTTCGGCAATGGTCAGAACCGCTGCATGCCCACCCGCTAGTCTATCGCGCCAGTGCCGAAGGACTGGAACTCGGCTTACCGAATAAAGTCGTCGTGCCACAGCCAGATGGCGATCGCGACATTGTTTACCAGCATCAGGCCGCCATTCGCGTCAAACCGCTTGGTTTCGCGATACATGATGCCCGGGTCGCGAAAGTCGGTGACTGGTCGATGGATCTGGTTCTCGGAAATGGCAATCAATCGATGGCAGCAACCATCGTCAAAGGCAGTCCCTACAGTTTTTACCGTGTCAATGGCGGCGGAAATGTTGAACTTCACCTAATCGGAACGCATCAGCACTTCCAACAAAGTAATGACGGTATGACTCTGGCGTTTACTGTCAACGCAAGACCGTATGTCTTGTTCTTACCAAATGGCAGTCAAGTCAGCGGTTATCCGAGCGCGGTGTTACACGTTTCGCTGCCGGCCAATTCACGCTTTTTCACCATTGCCGCGTTGCCGGAGCAAAGCAACGCCGCGATCGAAACCTTAGCCGAGCATGCCTTTCACTTTGTCACGGATACCAAAGTCGATTGGGCATATGATCCGCAGCAAAGTGAAGTGACGACAACGTTCACCGCCGACACCGAAGCAATGCAAGGCAATGGCGCCGGCACGATATTCGGCCTCTATCCGCATCAGTGGCACGACAACCCGATACTCGGCACCACGCTGCCATTCAGTTTTGCCACGGTGCGCGGTGAGCTGAAATTGAAAGCCGGCAGTCAGTTCCAGACCAGATACCGATTCACAGGTCTATTACCAACATTGCCGCCGCTACAGAACACGGCCCACCACGGCCAATTGCAATCGATGATCGACGCCGATCTGGCGGCGATTGATCAGCAGTTTGGTGGCGGCGGCACTTACTGGCAAGGCAAGGATATCGGCAAAATATCGCAGTTGATGACGCTTGCCACTCATCATGATCGTGCCAATGCGGCCAACACATTCGACAATGCCTTGCGTGGCGTTTTTTCCAGTTGGTTGCGCTCCAACGATGGCGCCAATCCATACGGAGGAGTCGAGTATTTTTATTATCACGCTCCTTACGGCACGCTGATTGGTTTCCAGAATGGGCAGGACGAGTTTGGTTCGAGCGGTGAACTCAATGACCACCATTTCCACTATGGTTACTGGGTCTACGCTGCCGCGCAGTTGGCGCTTCGCGACAGCAATTTCGCCCTCGCCGATCAATGGGGTGGCATGGTGGAGTTGTTGATCAAGGATTTCGCCAACTTTGATCGCAACGATTCGCGTTTTCCGTTTCTAAGAAACTTTGATGCCTATGAAGGCCATAGCTGGGCTTCCGGCACCGTGCCTTTCGTTGATGGCAACAATCAGGAGTCATCGTCGGAATCGATCAACGCCTGGGCCTCAATGATTCTCTGGGGCGAGCTGACCGGCAATCAGGCGATGCGCGATACCGGTATTTACCTATACACGACTGAAATTCAGGCCATCAATCATTACTGGTTTGACTTATATGATCTGGTTTTTGACCCACAGTATCCGGCACTGGAAACCAGCATGGTCTGGGGCGGTAAATACGTGCACAGCACATGGTGGACCGATGATCCGCTGCAAGTGCATGGCATCAACTGGCTGCCTATCACCGGTTCATCGCTATATCTCGGTACCCGCCCGGATTACGTCCAGCAAAACTATGATCGGGCCTACCAGGAATATGATGCGCATCCAAATCCGAACGCACCGCGCACGATTTGGCGAGATATCTATTTGAAGTATCTGGCATTGGCGGATGCGCCAAGCGCGCTGTCACAATGGAGCGCCAGTATTGTGCCGGAACGAGGTGAAACCCGCAGCGGCACTTACCATTGGCTGGCGGCACTAGCAGAACTCGGCCGGCCACGGTTTGATATCACCGCCAACACGACGCTGTACGCGGTGTTTCAATGCGGCAATGGCCAAGTCAATCATGTTGCCTACAACGCCGGAACCAGCACAAAAGCCGTGCAGTTCAGTGACGGCAAAACCTTGAATGTGCCGGCCAAGCAATTTGCCAGCGATGGTCGCTGTGATGGCAGTACACCACCGCCTCCGCCACCTCCGCCACCTCCTCCACCACCGCCGAGCACACCATATGGAGCCGAACAAATCGGCAATGGTTTGCGCTTTTATGTCAACGATGCGCCGTGGGCTGATGTTCATTACATCGTTAACAATGGCGCACAACAAAACTTACGCATGCAGGTAAATGGCGATGATCATCAGCTGATTGTCAATCAACTTGCCGCCGGTGCGGTCGTCAAATTCTTCTTCACCATTGGCAATCCTGAGGGCGGAGCCACCGATACACCATGGCAAACAGTAACCGTTACCGGTGACGTACCCGACCCGGATCCGAATCCTCCACCGACACCATACGGGATCATGCCAATCAGCAACGGCGTACAGTTCCACGTTAACAATGCGCCATGGGCGGATGTACATTACCGCATCAATAACGGTGCGCAACTGAACCTACGCATGACACCGAATGGTAGCAACCACCTTTACCCAGTAACCGGTTTGAGTGCCGGCACGCGGATACAGTATTTCTTTACGATAGGTAATCCGTCGGGCGGAGCTTACGACACCAGTTGGACCGAGTACATTTACAACGGTACGCCTTGATTGCACGAGTAAAAAAGGCCTGGCGAAAACCAGGCCTTTTTTTGCGTGTAAGCTGATTATTTTGCTTTCACCGAGTCGCGCAGAATCAGGCTTGGCTCAAAGTGATGGATGATGTCGATGTCATCCTGCTGATAAATATTCTTCAGCACCCATTTGGCTGCCATACGGCCCATCTCACCGATCGGATAATCAATCGTACTCAAATGCGGAAACGTGTAACGTGACATGATGACGTTATCGAAGCCGATAATCGACAAGTCTTCCGGCAACTGCAAACCAGCATCGCGCGCCGTGTTCATCGCGCCGCAGGCCATTTCATCGTTGCCGCAAACCACCGCAGTAAATTTCTTGCCGGCTTTCAGCAATTCACTCATCGCTTGCGCACCACTGGCGCTTTCGAAGTCACCTTCGCGCATCAGCGCTGCGTCAAAGGCCACGTCAAATTCACGCAGCGCTTTCTTGTGCCCTTGCAAGCGCTCCTTGGCATCCGTTTTCTTCAACGGGCCGGCGATATAGGCAATCTTGCGATGCCCCTGCTCCAACAATGCTTTTGTGGCCAGGTAGCCACCGTGGCGATTATCGAGACTGATACATTGATCAGCGATGGCATCGATATGACGGTTCATGACGACGAACGCATCATCTTCTTTCGCTAAATCAATCAGGTACTGGTCGGAGACGGCATCAGCATGCAGTATCAGCGCATCACAACTGCGGCCGCGCAAAAACTCGATCGCCTCTTTTTCGCTTTGCTCATCACTGTGGCCAGCCGCGATGATCACGTGCTTGTGGGCAGCGCGTAGCACCGTTTCGACGCCGCTCATCATTTCGCCGAAAAACGGGCCGTGCACTTCCGACACCAGCATGCCGACGCTGTTGTAGCAGTTTGAGGCCAGTGATTGCGCGGCGGAGTTCGGCCGGTAGTTCAGGGCCTTCATCGCCGCCATGACGCGCTGCCGGGTTTTTTCGCTGACTTTGGCGGTGCCGTTGATCACCCGTGAAACGGTAGCCAAAGACACACCGGCGCGTTCAGAAACTTCGTAGATCGTTGCCATGAATAATCGCGTAACGAAAACCAGCCGACAGGATACCGAACGCACAGCCGTTCAGGAAAGCCCGATTGCATCAGGTGCGAGGATATTCTCAGCCGGGCGCGACCGCCGGTTTCAAGCTCTGCTGAATCTCGGCCAAGCGGGCATCATTGAGCCGATAACGCTTCATGATCAGCGCCACCAACACAAACGCCAGCGCCGGAAACAGGGTAAACGACAACAATATGCCCTGCTGCGTTGCGGCAGTTTGGGCAATACCGGCCTGATAACCGTAAGCAGCGAGTAACCAACCGGCAATGGCGCCACCAAGCGCCAAGCCCATCTTGATACAGAACACCACCGACGAAAACGTCATGCCGGTAATGCGCACACCGGATTTCCACTGGCCATAATCGACGACATCGGCCATTTTTGACCACAGCAGCGGCGTCGCCATCTGCAACAGAAATCCCCAGAGAATATAAATCGCGAAGGCCAGCACCAATTGATCGGCCGGAATGAAAAAGCTCAGCACACAAAGGCTTGCCGAGGCCAGTTGCAGAAAAATATAGGCTTTGACTTTGCAGACGTAACGGACCAGTGGCTGCGCGACGGCACAGCCGAGAATATTACCGATCATGCCAAGCGTGACGAACCAGGTAATCAAATCTTCGCGGCCGAGATAATCCTTGACGTAGTAAATCGCCAGTGTGTTGCGCATGACAATGCCGACCAAAACAAACAGCGCCGCCAGGCTCAGCACTCGCCATTGATCGTTCTGCCACAAAGAACGCAGATCATTGCCGAAACTGCTTTGCTGCGATGCAGGCGGAAACACCCGCTCTTTCGTTCCGGCAAAGCAAACAAAAAACATCAGCACGCCGAGCGCACTCAACGCGGCGATGGTCAGTTGATAACCTTTGGCTTTATCGCCCTGGCCGAAAAACTCCACCAGCGGCAAGGTCAGTGCCGTCACCAGCAAACCGCCGAGCATGCCAAACACAAAGCGATACGACTGCACCGACACCCGCTCTTTCGGGTCTGCCGTCAGCACACCGCCTAGCGCTGAATAGGGAATATTGATCGCGGTGTAAGCCAGCATCAGCAAACCATAGGTCAGCAGCGCATAAATGACTTTGCCCTGCTCGGAAAAATCTGGCGTAGTAAATGCCAGTACGCTGATCACACCAAACGGAATCGCCATCCACAGCAAATACGGACGGAATTTGCCGTAGCGGGTATTGGTGCGATCGGTCAGTGCGCCCATCAACGGGTCGGTCACTGCATCGAGCAAGCGCACCGCCAAAAACAAAGTACCGACAACGGCAGGTGAAATACCAAAAATATCGGTGTAAAAAAACGATAGAAACAACATGACCGACTGGAACACGATGTTGCTGGCAGTGTCACCAAGGCCATAGGCAATTTTCTCACGCACGCTCAACATATTCTGCTCTCTCCGTGCTCAGCGCCGATTGGCGGCGCGCCGCCGCTGCAACATATGACGCCAGGCCAGCGCACTGGATTTCAGGGTTCGGGCTTGCGTTTCAAAATCGACATGAACAATACCGAAACGGCGTTCATAGCCTTCTGCCCATTCAAAATTATCCATCAGGCTCCAGGCAAAATACCCGCGCACATCGACGCCCTTCTCTATCGCCTCGTGCAGCGCATGCAAGTGCCGATCGAAGTAATCAATGCGGCTGCTGTCGAGCACTTTTTGGTTATCGATTTGTTCTGGCAGCGCGGCACCATTCTCGGTAATGTAGACCGGTGGCAAACGGTAGCGCTGATGTATATCGAGCAAAATTTCCGTCAATCCTTCTGGATAGATCTCCCAGCCCATATCGGTCAACGGCACATAGCGCGGCTCGACGGCGGAGAAATAATCACTGTCGCCGCGATAATACACGCCGCGGGTGTAATAGTTCACGCCAAGAAAATCGAGCGGCTGTGCGATTTGTTTCAGGTCGCCGTCTTGCATCGTTGGCAAGTCTTCTGCCGGCAGGCGTTGCATTAGCTCCGGATAGCGGCCGGATAGCACCGGGTCGAGATACCAGCGATTGAAATACTGGTCGGCATCTTTCGCTGCCTGCACATCTTCGGCGCGGTCCGTGGCGCTGTGACAAGGGCTCAGATTGATGACAATGCCGTTCAGCGCCTTCGGCGCGTTTTGTTGCAAAACCTGCATGCCCAAACCATGCGCCAACAAAAGATGATGCGCGGCTTGCAAAGCGAACGCGCGCTTTTTCATGCCGGGCGCATGAATGCCAAGTTCGTAGCCTAGATAAGCGCTGCAATACGGCTCGTTCAACGTCGCATAGGAATGCACGCGCTCGCCGAGAGTGCGGCTGAACATATCAGCGTAATCCTGAAAACGGTACGCGGTGTCGCGATTGAGCCAGCCGCCCTTGTCCGCCAGATACTGCGGTAAATCCCAGTGATAGAGCGTGACGAAAGGCTGCAGACCTTTTTCCAGCAAGGCATCGACCAAGCGCTGATAAAAATCCATTCCCTGCTGGCGAATCGAGCCGTCTTCATTGATGACGCGCGGCCAGGACACCGAGAAACGGTAGGCATCGACGCCCAGCGAATCAATCAGCTCCAAATCCTCGCGCCAACGGTTGACGTGGTCGCAGGCGACCAGACCGTCGGAGCCATCCTTGATGGCGCCGGGCTGGCGGCAAAACGAGTCCCAGATGCAAGGCAAGCGCTGCTCGGCGGCACCCTCGATCTGAAACGATGAGGTCGCGACGCCAAACACGAAGTCGTTGCGGGTCAGACGCGAATCCGCCGGTAAGGTAATGCCGCGATGACTCAATTCTCTGCCCTCCGCGCTCGACGCGATGCGTCAGCCGTCGTTAATCAAGTGGTTGCTCTGAAGCCCCGTTTGCCCGCGGTTTGTGACCGGGCTGGTTGCGTACGCACCCGAAGCGGTGATATAAAATGAAAGCGCTTACATTCATGCTAGCGAACCCAGTCGTGACGGTCAACAGCATTTGTCGCCAGCGGCAAAACAAGCTGTTTTCGGCGCTCGCTAAATGATGCGTAGCAGCATATGCGTTGAAACGGTGGCAACGCGTCGAACTCTCGCCAAAGGACAACAACGATGATCAGCAGTCAAGTCAGTACCCCGCTCAGTCAACCTGTGGCAAAGAGCCCGCTTTCAACCCTGGTCTCAGTGACCTCGCTATTTTTCATGTGGGGTTTCATCACTTCACTGAATGACATTTTGATCCCACATCTGAAAGGTGTGTTTTCACTGAATTACACCCAGGCAATGCTGATTCAGTTTTGTTTTTTTGGTGCGTATTTTTTGATTTCCGTTCCAGCTGGCCAGGTGGTCGAGCGATTCGGATTCAAACGCGGTGTCAGCATCGGTTTGGCCACGGCGGCTATCGGTAGCTTGTTGTTTCTACCGGCCGCCACACTTTCCACTTACTGGATATTTCTGACGGCATTATTCATCCTGGCCAGTGGTATCACCTTGCTGCAAGTCGCCGCCAATCCGCTGGTCACTTTGCTGGGTAGTCCAGAAACCGCATCTAGCCGCTTGAACATGACGCAAGCCTTCAACTCACTTGGCACCACCGTCGCGCCATTGTTTGGTGCCTGGTTGATTTTTGGCGGCCACGAAGAAAACGCGGACGTGAATTCGGTCATCGTGCCGTACGTTGCTATTGCGCTGACGTTGGTGTTGATGGCGGTATTGTTTCTGAAGTTACGTTTGCCAAAACACCTGGAACGCGACGTCGCGCAGGAAGTTGCCACCGAGGCGCCGACGCTATCGGTATTTCGCCATCATCGCTTAGCGCTCGGTGTTATCGCTATTTTTGTCTATGTCGGCGCCGAAGTGGCCATCGGCAGTCTGCTGGTTAACTACATCGGCTTGCCGCAGGTCATGGGCTACAGCGAGCGCTTGGCTGCGCCCTATATTGCGTATTACTGGGGCGGTGCCATGGTTGGTCGCTTTATCGGCGCCCTGTTGATGCAGCGCATTTCCGCAGCGCGTATTCTGACCGTCAACAGCATCGGCTCAGTCGCATTGATCGCGCTGTCGCTGATGACAACCGGCAGCGTCTCGATGTGGTCGATTTTACTGGTTGGTCTGTGCAACTCAATCATGTTCCCGACCATATTCAGCCTCGCCATTCGCGGTCTTGGTGCGGAAACCAGCCGCGGTTCAGGTATGCTTTGCCTCGCCATTGTCGGCGGCGCGTTGATCCCTTTGCTGCAAGGCATATTGGCTGACTTGATTGGTCTGCCGCTATCTTTTCTCGTACCGTTGATGTGCTACCTCTACATCGCTTTCTTTGGTATCGCCGCCTATCGCAGTCTGCACGCTGAACAATAAGCCTGATAAAGGAACACTGACGTGAAAAAAAAACTGATATCGGCAACCCTGCCTTGCCTGTTGTTGGCGTTGACGGCTTGCGATCGGTCTGGTGAACAGAGTGAAAAACGCCAAGCGGTTTCGGAGACATCCAGTCAACTGAACGTGCCTGATTACTGGCCCAAACGCCAGGCGCCAGTGAACACGGCGTTGGAAGCCCGTATTCAAGCCCTGATGGCAACGATGACCACCGAACAAAAAGTGGCGCAAATTATCCAGCCAGAAATACGTGACATTACCGTTGAAGATATGCGCCGTTATGGTTTCGGCTCTTACCTGAATGGCGGTGGTGCTTATCCGAACAACAACAAGCACACCAGCATCGACGATTGGGTGCTGCTTGCTGAGCAGATGTATCAAGCCTCGATTGATGACTCGCTCGATGGCAGTCGCATTCCGACCATGTGGGGTACTGATGCCGTGCATGGTCACAATAACGTTATCGGTGCCACGCTATTTCCGCATAACGTCGCGCTAGGCGCCACCCACAATCCTGAGCTGATCAAACGTATTGCGGAGATCACCGCGACCGAAGTGGCGGTGACCGGCATCGATTGGGTGTTCGCTCCAACCGTTGCCGTCGCCCGCGATGTGCGCTGGGGTCGTGCTTACGAAAGTTACAGCGAAAATCCGGAACTGGTTGCTCACTATGCGAAAGCCTTTGTCCATGGCATGCAAGGTCAGGGCGAAACGCTGTTTGATCAACAACACGTGATCAGCACATTGAAACATTTCATCGGTGATGGCGGCACCGTTGGTGGTGATGACCAAGGCGACGTCCGCGTCGATGAACAACAACTGTTTGCCTTGCACGCACAAGGCTACATCACCGGCATCGAAGCCGGTGCGCAAACCATCATGGCCTCGTTCAACAGTTGGCAGGGAGAAAAACTGCATGGCCATCAATATCTTTTAACCGAAGTGCTGAAAAACCGGCTTGGCTTTGATGGTCTCGTGGTTGGCGATTGGAACGGTCACGGCCAAATCCCTGGCTGCAGCAATGAGCATTGCCCGCAAGCATTCAACGCCGGCGTCGATATTTTCATGGTGCCCGGTGACAGTTGGCGCGCGCTCTACGACAACACCCTTGCTGACGTCAAAAACGGCGTCATCAGTATGGAGCGGCTCGATGATGCCGTGAGCCGAATTCTGCGCGTGAAAATCCGCGCTGGTTTATTCGATAAACCTTCTCCAGCGCAGCGCGCACTGGCCGGTAAAAAAGAAAAAATCGGGGATAGTGAGCATCGCGCCATAGCGCGGCAAGCGGTGCGTGAATCGCTGGTGCTACTGAAAAACCGCAATCAACTATTGCCGCTTGATCCCAGCAAACGTTTCCTGGTCGCTGGCGATGGCGCCGACAACATCGGCAAACAAGCCGGCGGCTGGACCATCACCTGGCAAGGCACCGGCAATCAAAACTCCGACTTCCCTGGCGCCACCTCGATTTACCAAGGACTGAAAAACGCTATCGACAAAGCCGGTGGTCAAATCGAACTGAATGTTGCCGGAAATTTTACGCAAAAACCTGACGTCGCCATCGTCGTCTTCGGTGAAGAGCCTTACGCCGAAGGCAATGGCGATTTGGATAATCTGGAGTACCAGCGCGGCAACAAAACCGATTTGGCGCTGCTGCAAAAACTGCAAGCGCAAGGGATTCCGGTCGTCTCCATCTTCCTGAGTGGCCGACCGATGTGGATCAATGCCGAATTGAACGCTTCCGATGCCTTTGTCGCGGCTTGGTTGCCGGGCAGTGAAGGCGCCGGTATTGCCGATGTCATCCTGCGCAACACGAATGGCGACATCGCGTTTGATTTCACCGGACGCTTGCCATTTTCCTGGCCGGCGACACCAGCCCCTGCCACCGGCAAACCAGAAACCACGCTTCTCGCTTACGGCGCGGGGCTTAAATACGGCGCCGATGAGCTATTGAGCGCTAAGCTGCCAATCGAGAGCGAAACCGCTAGCGATCAACTGCCACCGGTAACCTTGCTGGCGCAAAGCGTCAAAGCGCCATGGCGCATTGACATCGGCAGCCCTGATCAACTCATCACCAACACCAGTAACGTGCAATCCGCTGGCCCGGTGTCGATACGCACCATCGACAAAACGTTGCAGGAAGATGCCCGCCTGTTGCAGTTCTCCGGCGAGTCCATCGGCATGTTTGCACTGCGCGCTGACTTCCCGGTTGATTGGCGCGGTTACCTCGATCAACACAGCGCGTTGGTTTTCAGCGTCAACCCAACCAAGCTGGGTGACAAGCCATTGCACCTCATCACGGCTTGCGGAGAAAAATGTCTGGCCAGCATTGACCTGCACGACACCATGCAAGCGCTGCCTGTTGATACCTGGTCACAAATTTCCGTCGACTTGCAGTGCCTGCGTGAACAAGGCATGAACTTCGGACAAACCTTTGTTCCGTTCAGTTTGCAAACCGGTAGCGCCACGGTGTTCAGCATTGCCGATGTAAAAATCGAACCCGGTAAAGCCAAAACCGCTACCATCCGTTGCGCAGAGTAAAAACGGTATTGATATGAAATCTCGCGGGACAGGCTATTCGATACATGTGCTACGCAGCTTAATGCTTGTGATTCCCTTGTTCGGATTGCTTGCCTGCGGCACCAGTAGCACCAGCACAGAAACCTCGCCGTCACCGATAAATGGCGGCACAGAAAACTGGCAACTGGTGTGGAGCGATGAGTTCGACGGCAACGCCATCGACACCCGAAAATGGTCGCTGGAGATCAATTGCTGGGGCGGCGGCAACAACGAGCAGCAGTGTTACACCGACCGGGCCAGTAACGCCTTTTTGCGAGACGGGCTTTTGCATATCGTTGCCCGCAAAGAATCCTACACCGGCCCCAGCGAAAACGAAGATTCGCCTGATTACCTGTCATCACCGCTGCGCACCCTGCCCTACACCTCGGCTCGGTTACGCACCAAGCATAAGGGCGACTGGAAATTTGGCCGTTTCGAAATCCGCGCCAAACTGCCATTTGGTCAAGGCACTTGGCCAGCGATCTGGATGCTGCCGACCGACAACATCTACGGCAACTGGGCCGCATCCGGTGAAATCGACATCATGGAAGCGGTGAACTTAAAAACCCAGACCGATGCCGCTGGCACACCGACCGGCAAACGCGAAGCGCGAGTCCATGGCACTCTGCACTACGGCAAAGCCTGGCCGGGCAATGTTTACAAAGGATTCCCTTATGAACTCCCGAACGGTCAAAATCCAGCCGATGATTTTCATGTCTATGCCCTGGAATGGCACGACGGCGTCATGCATTGGTATGTCGACGGCATCAAATACGCCACACAAACCAGCAGCACCTGGTACACCCAATACCCCGATCAAAACGGCACGTTAATCACCGGCGCTGGCAGCGCACCATTCGATCAGCGCTTTCATTTATTGCTCAACCTCGCCGTCGGCGGCAACTGGGCGGGCAACGTCAATCAGGGCGGCGTTGACGACACGGTTTTCCCGCAATCGTTTCTTATTGACTACGCTCGGGTTTATCAAAAACATCCACCCGCACGATGAACAAAAAGGGCGAATCCGCTCGCCGAAAAACGCCGCCAGAAGTAAATTTCCGGACTACCTAATCTGCCAGTAATCCAATGTTGGAAAAGTGGGCTGATAGGGGTAGCAAGTATCCGAGACCTGAAGAATTACTTTCTTGTTGGCAATGAACGCCGCGGTTAGGTGAGTAAATGCGGCCTCACCATTGGCTTCCGTTCTCCGCCAACGAACAGACGTTGCCCTACATGCTGCCGGCCCTACAGGTTCACCGGTAATTTCAACATAGCAAGTCGCATCATGCCGATGACAGCCAACGGCATAGATCGTACGCTCGCCGCTACTGACACCGGCATACACCGAAAAACCAGCAAACAACATGGCAAAGACAGAAAAATACATCATGAATTTTGCTTTTTTAGGCATCGTTCACCTCATAATGACCTCCAAACCGCAAAAATCTGGAGTCAACGTAATTCCAATATGCCAGCCAATAGATGGAAATGCTTTTCCCCGAGAATGCGGCTATCTAAGCACTCTCCTTGCACACGACTTAGCTCATCAATCTGCACTGAGAAAGTACGGCTTGACAACGGCGTAGCCAGCGTTACTCGCACCACTCGTATTACCATGTAAATCAATTGTTTTATTGCTAGCTTTCGCCGCCAAAATCATTGAAATCCAGGTCCTTTTCAGCTCATAGGTCGGGGATGTCGTATTCCCAATATCATCAATAACCAAGTAGATACCCTTTGAGATATCCTCCCCATTCGTCGCTCCACAATGAGAGCGCGACATACTGATAAAAATCACCGATCCCGTCGCACCACCATTATTCAGGCCATGAAAAGACGACGTCAGCGCACCACCAATCTCGGGAACTGGCGCATCTTTACACCACACATAGGCATTGGCAATTGAAGAAAACCCCAGAAAGAAAACCAACCCAAATCGCATTAGAATGTTCACATTTACTCCTTAAAAAATAACTGCTTATTTTTTAATCATGGCAGTAATAACTTTTGCTTGACCATGGACATCACAACCGCTTACCCAATAGTCCACCTTTTTATCGGCTGCAAGAGCAGAAAGACTCAGGGTGAGTATTGATTGATAGTTCGCAGCAGCGCACGCGACATCAATTACTATAGGGTCATTGCATCCGTCCGGATTCTTGTGTGGCGCCGCCAACATGATCTCCAACCCCTTATCACCAGCGCACTCTCGTTGATGAATACTTGAAATCGTATTCTCACCCGTGAAACCCGCTGCTTGCGCTGCGCAGCAAACGAAACTCAATAACACCAAGTAAAGTCTCATCTATGCATCCTTAAAACTATGGCTTCTTTGATAACTCAAGCATCGTTAAATCGAGAATGGCGTTGTTGTTATTACTGCAAGCAGTGACACCGGACGGCAAGCTGTTTACCCAAATCCAGTCGAACGTAGCCCCAGTCACATATGCCGAATACACCGCACTTACCATTGCCTCGTAATTCGCATGATTGGTTCGTAAGACGCGTGCATGCATACGAAAGTGAGTCCCTCCCGCGCAAGCCACGGGAGCAGGCTCAAATGCCACCTGTATACCGTCCGAGCCAACTCGAAAGTTTGCCACTTTAAATGGACCTGCCTGTTCCGCAGAAATTGCTGATAATGACATTGCTACTAGAAGTAAAAAGATGAAAACTTTGCTCATACCACGTCCTAGAAGAACTCAACTCTTTTTAGCGTCTCGATATCCGGATGTTTCGAGCATGTACCCGTGCCTTTAAACAAGCCAGCTCGGCCAGAGGCGTGCATGGTTAATAACATCGAGTAAAACTCTCGGGCACTCGTTGATTGCAAATCAAGAACGTAGTTCCAGCTTTCATTCTCATGACATGAGATACGGTCACTTTGCATGGCACTTAACTCGATATACACTTTTGACGGTAGCGAGTCATCCATCATCAGCCGTTTTATCTTTGCTTCACTAACCTGTGACGCTTGGCCGATGGCCGAAAATAAAATCACAACAGCCCAAAAGAAAGCTCGTTTCATAATCGCGCCTTATTTCGAATAATAAAAATTGGCTTCGACTTTTACCGTCACCCAACTCGATAAACACGAATGCGAGTTCCGACGCAGTCTCCATCCTTGTCATACCCGATGGTTACCACCTCTCCCGATGCATGAGCCGCAAGGATACGCGCTAGCATCTGGTGTCTTATTGAGTCAGGGGTATCCGCATCGATAGCCAAATAATCTAGGGTGCTACAGGTTGGATGCGATGTAGGTTGCCCATCAACCTTGATCAGAATCTGAGCACTGTTTGTATAGGTTAAAACGTGAGTGATCTTCCCCTGAAAATTCGCGTTGTAGCCAGCACCCGCTTTAGATGAAAGTACAATCAGTGCGACTGTTAAAAAACGAATTAACAATGAGGAACTCATTACTGCTCCAAAAGGTATGTATTCTAAGAATGGAACTGAGCGATTGATCTCAGTACTGAGCCTGAACCTTGGTCACAAGAGGCGCCGTGGTAGACGTCTGCGAGAGAGAAATGGCAACACAGCCAGAAACTCGAAGAACAACTCGATTTTTTGCGACAGCCGATGAAAGCACGGTGCTGACCAGCGTTTTACTACCAAGTTTTGAGCTCGACTCCACAATAATGGCTCGATCATTCAAGGTACAGCCCTCGTTAAGAATAGGGCCATCCAAATACACTGCATGGTAGCCATCGTCGCGAGTTTCAAAAGAAATCACATGGAGAGGGTCGGTATTTCCCGCCGAATGGACGATAGAAGGTAGAGAGGCGAAAATGCCCGCCAGAAAAATGAACGATTTCTGCATGCTTGTAATCCCTAAAAAGCTTACTTACGTATTGTATTTTTGCTCGGTAAGAGTCATCCCTGAAATGGCAAGCGAGTTTACTTCACTGCCACAGCCTCATAAAGCCCCCAACCGCGAAAATGTCGAAGCATTATCGTTTCGGAGAACTGCCTTAGTCGTACTCGCAAACCAATTGAGCGCCCATAGCCCGGTCGCCTCGATTTTATGTCACGCACAAAACGCTCTGCATCCAAGTTCAATCGTCGCAATATTGGTGGTACGGTTGAGGCAATATGCCCCCGCTTATCGATACGAATGCAGCGACCAGTCCAATCGACCAGTTCCAGATATTCTTTGAATGGATAAGGCACACCCGATATTCGCTCAGCCGTTATCGCGCCAGTTAACGGCAACAGCGGCACCGAGTGATTGTCACCTGTAATGCTCTCCGAACCCAATGAATTGATGGGCGCTTGGTGACGCTCAATCATTGAATCCGACGAACGTTTCCATTCACCAATGCGCTGCTGAATGCTGGTAGCATCCGATAGCTCTGGTATCGATACAATACCGGCACGAATTGGATTCAAATCGACATAAACCATGCAGGCTAGCAATCCTGCTTCATCAAGAATTGCTTGCGACTTGAAGCGGCCTTCCCAGAACCTGCCCTTGCAACCGTCTTCTTCGTTGGCTTGGCGGGCAATATGCTCGTTCAAACAGCGCATATACCACGACAAATCCATCAACCGTGAACGCCAGGTCGCCACCAACTCCTTGGCGACGACAATTTCGTACTCGGACATTTCAATACGCTGTTCCAAAAACTGCGCATAACGGCTAGCCAGCACCGGCAGAGAAAACAGCCGCTGCCAACGGTTCATGACCTCGATGTCCGCCAAGGCTTCTGCCGCCTTGGCATTGACATGCACCACCAAATGATAGTGATTCGACATCACCGCATAAGCGCACAGCTCGATGCAAAACACACTCGACAACTGTCGCAGGCGCTCCAGCACCCAGATTTTACGATGGGAATAATCCTGATTCGTGAGCTTATCAAAGCCACAAAGAAAGGCGCGGCGAACGCAGCGCCCAACAACATGGTAATACGGGGTATCCGATAACGACACCAAGCTGCTCCGTGCTCTGGTCATTTGTAGTCTTCCTGACAGCAGTTAACCTTATGTTAACCTAAGGCTAATCTCGATACCCCGACCTGTCAATCTCTAGATGGGTGTCCTTTTGATGCTCCAAATGATGCTCCAAAAACTGCGCATAACGGCTAGCCAGCACCGGCAGAGAAAACAGCCGCTGCCAACGGTTCATGACCTCGATGTCCGCCAAGGCTTCTGCCGCGTTGGCATTGACATGCACCACCAAATGATAGTGATTCGACATCACCGCATAAGCGCACAGCTCGATGCAAAACACGCTCGACAACTGTCGCAGGCGCTCCAGCACCCAGATTTTACGATGGGAATAATCCTGATTCGTGAGCTTATCAAAGCCACAAAGAAAGGCGCGGCGAACGCAGCGCCCGACAACATGGTAATACGGGGTATCCGATACCGACACCAAGCTGCTCCGTGCTCTGGTCATTTGTAGTCTTCCTGACAGTCGTCAACCTTACGTTAACCTAAGACTAATCTCGATACCTCGACCTGTCAATCTCTAGATGGGTGTCCTTTTTATCGTTTATCGGTGAAGTGGACGGCACACGCCGAACACCAGCTCACTCAGCTTTACGCTTACATTGCCAAGGACTCGGTGTTTTACGCCCGTCATATCGTCAACAGCCTGATTGACCGCAGCGTGTTGTTGGAGGAGTTTCCGGCCAGCGGTCGGGTGGTGCCAGAACTCGGTGATGAGACCGTGCGGGAACGATTGGTGTACTCGTACCGACTGATTTGCCAAATCCGCGATAACGACATTCAGGTATTGGCGTTAATCCATCAGCGCCAGCATCTGGACGCGGACGATATTCCGCGCAGCCAGTAAACCACACCATATCAACTTCAATAAAAAACCCCGACTCGATGGTCGGGGTGGGCGAGACTTTCTCTACTACTTAAAACACTTACATTCCCTCGATTACGCTTCGCTAATCGAGGCTACGCGGGCTTGCTTGGGCTTATTTCTCGGCTTATTTGTCGATTATGACTTTCACCAGCGTAAAGATGACCATGATTAAAAATGGTCTAAACAAGCCAAAATTACTTGATCAAAGTCATTTAATTAACCTGATCACAACCGCTCTCCCTCACCACACAGCGTACATTCAAAAACACGGTGAAGACGCCGCCCACTATCTGCTGGATGAGTTAGAGCAAAGCATTTTGCGTGAACTCCGCGCCATGATTTCCGGCGCTGATCGGGACGATGCCAATCTCAAATTGGTTGCCGACATTCACAGCAGAGTTGAAGCGATGCAGCAGGCTACGGTCCAAGCCGCTGCTGAAGCCGCACCCATAAACTGAACAAACAAAAAGCAAAACCCCGACTCGATAGTCGGGGTGGGTGAGGTTTTCGCTACTACTTAAAACACTTACATTCCCTCGATTACGCTTCGCTAATCGAGGCTACGCGGGCTACGCCCCTTTAATTGTCAGTGATATTGAATGTGATTTGCGCGCCGTCTGGTAAGTCTTTTATTTGCATAGCCAAATTCCCTCTCGCACGCATACCTTTTACCGAGTCAAGCGCAATCAAATTCTCCACACTAAACTCGCCACCACATACAAATGGGAGTTTGGGAACAAGCCGACTAAGCACGGGGATTGAACCATGCATTTTCTGCCAGTCATGAGCTAATGGCTGCCCCGTTAGTAGTTGATACTCCGATAGTACAGACCTCGCCCAATCATCTACCGTATTCGCTAAATAAGAGAACTCCCCAGTTTCGGGATCAAAACAATATATTTCATCATTCCTTATACAGAATTGCCCTCCAAATACATCTTCTGCAAAAAATAGAGCATCTTCTACACAGTCACCATATTCTCTTCTCCACAATAACTCGGAATTCCAATCAGCAAGCGAGTATGACTGTGATGACTTAACTGATGAAAAAACACGCAGCGAAGACTCAAACGCAAAAAATCCATTCTTTTTTTGTAGAAGACATAAAAGCTCAGTCGCCCTACGCCCAGCTAATGCCTTCAGCTCGGGCGAGAGCATCGGAGGAATATCCGAAAATGCTCTTGAGCTAATAGAAATTAATTTATCTATTGAAATATCTACCATTACCCTAATCCGTAACAATTATTTTGACTTTAGACTGATCTGGCAGCCCACGACATTGCGCGCCGATACAAGCCCCCGCTCCTCGATTATCTGAGGGCTTAATATGTCGAACGCTGGCGCCTGCTCCTCCCTCTTCAAACATGGCTGGAGGATATTCATCCCGGTCTTTACCCGTTTGCCTTGGCACGCCTCTCATTGCTTCAGCTCTCCGTTCGGCCGCACCACTACGGTTTATGGTAAGGGTTTGCGGTTGGCCACCGGCAATAGCGTCATCGATGTGTTGGGCAGACTCTGGATATTTCGAACGACTAACAGCAACTGTTATAGGCTCTGCAGCTACCCCCTCTGAAACTGGGCTCGCTCTTGGACTAGATTTTGCTCCGGTTATCATTCCGACAAAACCTAGAACATAGCCAAAGTTGTGTCCGCTTTGGAAATCATCTGCGAGAGTTGGATCGTCATATAACCCTGACCCAAACTCACTGAACTGATCAGCACCAATTTCAGGTGTCATACTGAATGCACCAAGGACACTCGTAAACATACCTGTCATTATTCCGCGGCCAGTTACACCAACACGCCGCCAATAACTTGGGCCAGTATCTCGATCACCGGTTGGGGTGCTCCCGACACGAGTAATCGTACCGCAAGCCGATTTCCCTAGACGCCTCAATCACTTAAAGAGCTCTCGCCCCTAGAGGCGAGTCAGGGCTCCGATTTTGGCCCCTAGACGCGCTTTTGTCTACGCGCGCACGCGCGCGTGGGACTGGGGATGATGGGGCGGGAAGAAGGGGTATGCATGTTTTGGTAATGCTATATGCATAGTATTTCTCGAACATACACACCGACGACGCCCAAACACACGATGCGATTTTTCTTTCTTTAGCCGCTAAAAAAACTACAGGCCCTCACAGGGCCTGTAGTTCTTCAACGATCTTGTCTCGATGACTACGGACGAACTCAATCAGCGTGCAGTCCATGCCGTTCAACCGCTGCAGCACCTCCAGCATGCCGGTTAACTGCTGCATCCGGTTGTAGAGCTGGCGGTGCCGGGCCTCCATCGTGTAACCAGCAATTTGCAGGATGCTGTGTTGTTCAATGACCCGAATGATGTCGTTGGTGTTCATGTCAGTTACTCCATTAACGCCAGATGCCCTTCATCTGGTTGCCAACTCGACGGCACGCGCGCGCAGGGGTGGCAAGGGTGGCGCGTTGTTTAAGCGCCATTCACGTCAGCCCTTGCCACACCGAGCACGTGTGCCACCCTGTTGGCTACCAGGTGAAGGGCTTATCGCTCCGGCCGTCGATGTGTTGTTGTTTTGCTTTTTCCTTTTGCTTACGTCTTTTGTTTTTGGTTTTCAGGGTGGGTGCTGGCAGCTAAAACGCGGAACGGAGGACGCGTAGCGGCCGCAGCGCGTTTTAACTGACTGCGTGGGCGGGTTCTTTGTGAGCGGGCGAACACCGACGAACGAGCACGGCACGCCTTTTGTGCCGCGCGCAGCGGCGGTGAGCGCACGCGATATAAACAGCGCCTTGCGCAACGGTGTTTGTTGCGTTGCTTTTTTGTTTTTGGCGAGCCAGGGACGGCGAGCTTTTGAGCTTTGCGAGGCAGGACGCCGAGCATTGCGAGGTAAAAAGCCTTTTCGCCTGGAGGTGGTTTGCACTCTGCGTTGTTTGCAGTGTGCAAACCACCGTAAGGCGACCTTACACGGGCATTTAACATAGTGCGGATTGTGCGGCGGAGCGAACCATTGGGGCGGCGTTGTTAGCCGCCACAATGGCGCATAATCCCCGCATTATGTTACGTGCCCGTGGCCCTTGAGGGGCTGCGCGCAGCGGAGCGTAGCGCTGGGGTGACTTGGTAAACATGCGCGTAGGCCGCAGGGTGTGACGGCGCGGCGCTTGCCCGGAACATGCACAGCGCGTGACTGTCGGCATGGATGCCGGCGCGCGCTGTGCCGGTGGAGAGTGCAAGCGCCGTGACGGCACACTCTGCGGCCGGAGCATCCTCATTCCAACACGGCAACGCGGATCACAGTTGGTCGGCAGTCGTGTCGCGGGTCGGGTCCGCGATCGTCACTCGTCGTCCGCATCAAGCAGTTCGTCTTGCTCGTCCTCGCTTTCCGCGTCCAAGGCGTCCAGCAAGTCGTCTGCGGTGATTTCGCGCGTCGGCGTATCCGTCGCCTCATCCTGTCGCGTCGTGCGTTCCAATCGCGCCGGATGCGTCAGCGTGTGGATCTCTTTCAGCTTCCGTATCCCGACTTGCGTGTATACCTGCGTCGTCGATAACTCAACGTGTCCTAAGATCGCCTGGATAAAACGGATATCACAACCGTTCTCCAGCATCAGCGTCGCCATCGTGTGGCGGAACAAGTGACACGAGCCGGTCTTGCCAATCTCGGCGCGCAGCACATAACGTCGCACAATCTGCGTCAGTCGTGCTGGCGTAAACGGTTCGCCTAGATTGGTCAGGAACAACTGCGGTTCATGCGGATTAATCGCCAGCAGTGGCCGCACTTCGACGAGATACTTTTCGACCCAGGCTAACGCTCGCTCACCAATCGGCACCATCCGATCTTTCTTGCCTTTGCCGAGTCGAACCATCAGCGTGCCGCGCTCCTTGTCCACGTCGTAGAGTTGTAGATTGACGACTTCCATCCGTCGGATACCGGTCGAGTACAACACTTCCAGCATCGCTCTATCACGGATGCCTAAGCCGTCACTTAAATCCGGCAGCAGCATAATCTTTTCGACTTCACTGACGGTCAGCACATGGCGAGGGAGACGTTTCTCAACGCGTGGCAATTCAATATCAGCGGCAGGGTTATACAGGACATAGTTTTGCTTGGTCAGCCATTTAAAGAACTGCCGCAGTGCGGCCAGTCTTGCGCGTTGTCCACGGAAGCTAAGCGGCTCACCGGTTTCTTTGCGGTAGTGGTAAAGGTAACGCTGGTAGCGTTCCAGCACTGGCCTTGTCACTTCGCGCGGCTGGGTGATGCCGCGCTCATCACACCAACGCATAAAGTAACGGGTGTAAACGTCATAATTCTGCGCGCTTTTATCCGAGTAGTTCTGCACGCCGAGCCATTCCAGCCAGCGTTGCAGCAAGAGTTCGAAGCCTTGCGGGTCACTCAAGTTACCGACGAAGCGCATGCCAGGTCGGTTATTCAACTTGTAGCCTTTGCGCGCCATCAATTCGGCTTCGCGGCAATGGTAGTTTCGTTACGGTACGACACACCGTTTTTGCACGCAGGATGTGCGCTTTCAGCATCTTCATCGTCCGAACTCGATTCGGCAGCTAAATCACCGAGGTTTTCTGCAAGTTCACCATCCCGACCACCCACCGACTTGGGGCCGACTTGACCCCGACTTGGAGCCGACTTCTCATCAATTGGCCCCGACTTCTTTTCGTCATAGCCGAGTGCCGCCACGTCGATCAGTCCTGGCAGGAAGCGTTCGCCCTGATCGCCTTCGCCGTTGTAGGCAAGCTCATACACCAGCGTCGAACCCCGGCCGCCGCGATGCACGATCAGGTATTCCATGTCTTCCAGTCGCTGTATGTGCAGCTTCAATTGCGTGTTGCCCCACTGCGTGTAATCGCGCACCTCTCGGCGGCTAAATCGATAATCGCCGCGTTTCATTTCCAGCGCCGCGCTGCGTTCCTCGACCATCCGATGGATCGCCTGCAACAGATTGCGCGTCTGCGGCGGTAGCTCATCCAGCGACCGGCCCAGCACTTCATGCGCCAGACGATTCGCCAGGGCAATATCGGACAGCCGGACTTCGAGATATTCCAGCGGCTTGCCTTTGTGGGTCGTGGTTTTGATCGGCCGCTGATGCTGGTGCAGCAGTGCCATCGTGTCGATCAAGCTCAGGTATTTCTCGTGATCGCGACGGGTACGGGTTTGGTTATCGATAAACGTCAGTTGCTCGGCGTAGGGATTCATCACCGCCAATGGCCTTAAGAGACGCTGCGCGTTGCGATGCAGCCGCAATACGTGTTCCCGCTCGGCTTGCGCTTGCAGTCCTGCCAGCGTGCGCCGGGCGCGCTGCTGGGCATGGATGGCGCGGGTTTGTTCGCGCGACTCATTGACGGTCAGCACGATGCAACGATTGAGCAGTTCCGGATCGTTATCAATCGCGGTCGTGGTCATCGCAATCATCACCGGACCTTCGACCCGGTATTCCTGCGTCACCAGATTGCCACTAACTGGATCTTTACCGGTTGAAGCCATCGTTAAGGCGCCATCCGATTGCAGCAGCTTTAGCGCGTAACTGGCGCGTTCTGCGCCGGCTTCTTCGGCAATGGCGAGGATTTTATGCTTCAGATTTGTCTCGCCCATGTAGAACAACGATTGCCCGGTCATCGCTGAGTATTGGACTCGTTCCTCATCCGGCATTAACGACAACACGGCATCGAGTAAGGACGATTTACCGGCTGCGGAACTCGATTGGATCAATATCGCTAACGGCTTTGGCAATTTGCGTGAGGTGCAGGCCAAGTAAGCGGTGAGCTTGTTGACGTCCTCACCGATAACTCCGCAGGTTTTGAGGTCAGTTAATACTCGGTCCAGCAGATTGGGCGATTTCAGCAACTCAAGGGCGGCGGCTTTGTCTTCGTCGTCGATAACGATTTCGGCGGCTTTTGGTTCCAGCACTTTCTTCAGTTGCTGTTCTTGCAGTTCTTCCAGTTTCAACAGGATTTTGCCGAGGTCAGATTTCAGTGTGTCTTCGCCACAACCGATTTCTAATCCGGCTTGTTTGATAAACGCCTGCCGGGCTTTGGCACTGTACAGGTCCAGCGTATCGACGTGGAACGCCTCGCCTTGCGAGACGAGCAGATTGATTTTCAGCAGCTCGACGCTACTGTTTTTCGCCAAGCCGCGCACGCGGTAACGGCGTTCACCGAAGTTAAAGACGGCTTCGGATTCTTTCACGTCAGCATCAACGTTTAACGGTTTTGATTCCGGTATCGGAGAAGCGGATTCGGGTAAAACTTCGGCGGCTAAAGAAGTAAATTCATCGCCGCTATCCATGTTGTTTCGGGCGGTGACCGGAGAACTCTTTCCCATCCATTCGGCTTTTCTGAGCACTAGCCCCAAGGATTTAGCAGCAGGTTTCACTTGCAAGGCGTACTCATTGGCATCCATGCCTTTCGGGAAGTTGACGCGGTAACACTCGATGCCGTTTTTAATCAGTTTTTCGGCCAGTTCGGCAGCGGCTTTGTCGCCGGCTTCGTCACGGTCGAACGCAATCAATACCCGTTTGATCTGATGCGTCACGAACGCCTGCAGCAGTTCATCAGTAAAACCATTGATGCCGTAAGCCGTGGTGACGTTCCTAAAGCCATGTACCCAGAAGGTCATGGCATCGATTAACGCTTCACAGACGATTATCTCGTCAGTGGCTTTCAGTGCTTCAGCATTAAAAATCCCGGCATGGGCACCGGGTAGATACAGATGTTTTGGTGTGCCAACACGCAAGTTATCCAGCAACTTGCGGCCATACATCTGGACCACTCTGCCGTTTTCATCCATAAGCGGCACAACGAATGAACCGTTTAAAAACTCATGGCCTTTGTCGCTAAAGATGCCGAGTTGCTGCAAGCGGGTGCGGATTTCGCCGCCTTTGAGTTTCTTGTCCGGCAAGCGATACGCCAGCGTTCGATTGGCATAACCCAATTGGAAGCGGTCTATCAGTTCTGGCGAATGCAGGCCGCGCTTTTCCAGATAGGCCAAGGCTTCAGGACTTTGTTTGAGTGTTTCGTGATAGAACCCTACGACTCGGCGCAGCAGCGTTTGGTCATCAGCATCGGAAGCGACTAAAGGCGAAGTCAGTTTTTTCTGGGTGGCTTTGCTGCGTGATTCGATAACCGGACCAGCAGCCTCCACCATTCCGGAACGTTCCCGCAGCAATTCCACCGCATGCCGGAAGCTGACCGATTCCGTCTTCATCACCCAATCAATGACGCTGCCGCCAACGTTGCAGGCGCCCAGGCAATGCCAGAGGTTCGATTCCGGGGTCACGACTAAAGACGGGGTTTTGTCGTCATGGAACGGGCAGCGGCCTAAGTAATCTTTGCCGTGTTTTTTCAGCTCGACGCCTTTGGCCTCGACCAGCCGGACCAGCGATACCTCGGTTTTCAAGCGTTCGATCTGGTCTTCCGGTATTCGAGCCATGGCCGTTTCCCCTCAAAAACATGTCAATACCCTATATGGGTTTTATTATGCGATCTATTGAGGTATCTTTGCAATCTAGTCAGGTTACCCGGGGATACCATCATGGGTCTATCCAATCCCATTTATGTTTTCCGCATGAGCATCCGTGACCGCATGATCGCCCTGCGCCAGCAACACAAGCTGACCCAGCACGAGATGGCCGATATGGTCGGCCTGCACGTCAACCAGATCCGCCGCTATGAGACAGGCCACGCCCAGCCATCGCTTGATGCTCTCAAGAAGATCGCCGTGGCTTTGCGTATCACGCTTGATGAGTTGGTGTTCGATGAAGGCGAACGAGGCCCTGCTCAGGACTTACGTTTGCAGTTCGAAGCGATCAGCCAATTCGACGACGAAGATCGGCTGGTTGCCCAAGCCGTGTTGGAAGGATTGATTTTGAAGTACCAAGCCAAGCAGGCGCTCAGCCGGCAGGATGCCGCCAAGAAGAAGACTGGATAATTCCAGCCTTCCTCGTTCCGGGCAGCTAAAAAAGCAAAAACCCCGACTCGATGGCCGGGGTGGGTGAGGCTTTCTCTACTACTTAAAACTATTCAACGTATCAGCATTGACACAAGAGGTGCTTGGGTGTACCCCATTGTCTCTACTCGATTGTTATTTCACCCTTAAAAATAAAAATATATTTCCGTATTAAAGCGTTGTGCATTTTCAATTTGAGATAGCAGCCGTTTTAGGGGTGCACAATCTGGCATACCTTCAAGCTTAGCTTTAACCAACACCCATGCATCACTAAGCTTATCATTCGAGATAGACTCATCCTCAAAATCATCTATCATCACACTTAATTGATCGTTTAATACATTGAATATTCCAGTCCCCATAGCTCATTAAACTCTTCTTCCGAGAGTGCGACTTCAATCAAATCACCATCAAAACACGCATCAAGATCTAACCTTTCTATAGCGTCTTTCGATACGGGCACGGTCAATAGCTTCATTGCTTTTACTCCAGAACATTGAAGTGTGTAACTTGATTGTACTCAGCTTGGGTTCGCCCCATTTGCTTGCCATTTTCAAGAATTTTGTTGTTCGGGATATTGCCAGAAAGATCTAAGTAGGCTCGCTTACCTTGAATGGATGGATCAAAAATTCGAAAGTACTTACCGTTAACGTCCTCAACGACTTGTATCCCTGTTTCAGAGTTCGCATAGATACGCTTCCCTTTGTCAGTCATTGAAATGACTGGATTTTTACCTGCGAACTGCTCAACAGCATCTGAAAGACTCGCCGAAGCCCAACCTTCACCATAGGCAGCAGCTCGCTCAGCACCTTTATTAGTAACGCTTGAAGTTCGCATACGAATCGGCGCTTCGGCCTGCAGTGCAGTACTAACCTCTGTCATTTCAAGAGCAAATGCAACTGGCGCTAACCTTGCTAACAAAACAATCCCTGTTACACCTGCGGCCAAGCCTCCTCCAATTGCCGCACCTGTTGCCATTGCCTGATTATTTTTATCGAATTCTTCTTGAGAGATAACACCGTAATCACGTTCTGCAATATTGCGCGCAACTTGTCGTTCTCCGCGTGTATCACCAAGAGTGGCATACCACGGAATCGAACTTCCTCGATCACCGGCCTCCTTCCTTTCCGTCCCCCCCTTCGCATTATTATTCTCATCAACCTTAACCTCCCGCACAGTAACGGTAGGCGTAAGCTTAATACCAAAGAAGGCGTACAATTCATCGCGTTGCCGCTGTCTCAAGCCGCTAATTCCCGCCATGTCGTCAGACATCTGCGCCCGAACCGCATCCCCGCCCTTCTTACCATTACCTCCCATCACCCATCCGAGGCCTTTGCTTTCCAAAAAGCCCAGGAACGAGAATTTCTTATTGTTACACGAAGCATCAACCGAAATACACTCACTGGTATACCCCGTCGGATCCGTCCCCGCCAACGGATTATTCATCACGTACGAATACGGATTCAACGACTGCGAATTCAGCGGCGCCTGCATAAACGGGTCCACACCCATAAACCGACCCAACTCCGGATCGTAAGTGCGCCCGTTCATGTGAATGACACCGACCGAATCAATATGATCATGACCAGTATAACCTCGGCTGGTGACGCGGCTGAACAAGCCTTTCTCGGTATTGGTCGTACCATCCCGGGTACTGTCCAGCATCCAGTTACCAGCACGCGGCTTCCCAAACGGATCGAAACCTCGCCGTTCTACCACCGCGCCACCAGCATTGGTGATGGTTTCCACCGAGCCCATACGGTCCAAGTGCAGGTAGCGCCATTGGAAACACTGCGGCTTGCCGTTCTGCGCTTTTTTGTACATCAACTGAGCGTTGCTACCGAGATAATGCTGCTCCTCTTCAGTGGTCACGCCATTTTCCGTGGTGAACTTCAGCTCAAAACCTTTTCCGAGTTTGTAGATTTTCTCGGTTTTGCCACTGCTGATGTGCTTTTCAAACCAGCGCTCATTGCCCTCATCGTAAGCAAACGCAGAGCTGGCACTTCCGCGAGTAATGCTGGTTGGTACCATCTGATGATTGTAAACACTGGTTCGAGTGTGCGCCGCCAGACCGCTAGAGCTGGTTAAGTTGCCATTGGCATCGTAAACGTATTCGGCAACCAATTGTGATTTGGCGGCATCGGCCCAGGCTTTGTGGGCCTGGTGCGGATTGCCGGTGAGCGTGTAGTCGATGACTTTGGCAAAGTCGGTTTTCTCGATCAGATTACCCAGTTGGTCATATTGGTAGCGGTGCGTCTGCGTTAGGTCCGGAAGGCCGCCGCCAAGCACCGCTGCCCTGTGACTGATTACCAGACGCATCCGTCGGTCGTAACCAAAACTTTCAGTGACGTTTTGAATGACGTTGTATTGACCGCGCAGGTTTCCGTAGTCGTCGTAACCAAGCGAGGTGCCATTAGGCGCCGTGCCGGCATAGTTGATGGCCTGCTTATTGCCGGCGCTGTTGACATTACAGTTGGCGGTGGTATTGACACAGGTGGAGGTAATGCGACCGGTCTGAGCGCTGAAATTCTGGGTGCCGTGCAGGCCATTGCCGTAACGAGCCGATACGACATTGCCAAAGGCATCCAGATCAAGCGCGGCATAGGGGTTAATATCCTGGCCATTGGCATTGACCGTTGTGGACGGAAAACCTTTGCTGTTGTAACTGGTGGTGACCGTGCCGCGATTGTTAGCGAGGTTAGAGGTCTCGGGTAAATCGTTACCATTGTAGCCCTGAGTGAAACTGAAGTTACGCGAGGCTTCCCCGCTTGGACTCAACGTGAACTCCGAAAGCCTGACCAAACCTTCCGCATTCAGAGTGAAGGTTTTGCTGATAGTGCCGGTGCTGTCGGTTTTGCTGGTTGATTCCAATGGTAACGCCGTGATGCCGACGTTGCTGTCGACCCGGTTACGACTGTAGTTCCATGAGGCGACTGGCGTCACGGGCTTGCTGTCGGTGAGCGCTTCAGAGCGCTTGAGTATCCGCCCGCCATCATCGTAGTCAAACCAGGTGCGTTGACCTTTGGCATCAGTTTGCTTGGTCAACTCACCCCAAATGTTGTAGTTGAAACTCCAGGTACCGCGCTCGGGATCGGTCATTGAGGTTTTTTGGCCGATATCGTTATAGGCGGCAGTGTTATTGACGACGACGCCACCGCTGGTGGTGCGGCTGATGCTGATGGGATTGCCGTTACCGTCGTAGCGGAAAGTGGTGGTCAATGGCGCACCGTGAGTGCCTTCGCTACCTTGATCAGTGGTTTGCCACCATTGGCCCAGTGCGTTCTTGATGCGCTGTACCTGATAGTGACTATTGGTTCCGATCTGAACATCCGTGACCAGACCTCGGTAGTTATATGTAACGTTCAAGCCGCTACCATCATTGGGCATGGACTTAATGCCAGGACGATCCAAGGCATCAAAGTTATGAAAAGTCGTCCAACCGCTGATGGCGTTACCATGGAAATACGGCACGCTTTGCCGCTTGACTCGCCCTTTGGCATCGTACTCGGTATCGACGTTGATGAAGCGAGCGGCCGTAAGCGGGTCTTCGCTTTGAACACGCAGCACACGATTAAAGGCGTCGTACCAGGTGGTTTGCGTCGGTTTGACATTGGGATGGGTATTTATCGTTTTATAAACGGCCGCTGGCAGCTGTGCTTTCTCCGTACTCGTTGCCCATTGGTATTCCGTGGTTGCCGCGTTACCGGTGCTGACACGGCCTTCCTGCTGAGCGCTGATAGCGCGACCGAATGCATCATAGCGAGTGACGAGCTGATTCTTGAATGGATCTGTAGCTCTGGTTACTTGTCCATGGGTGGCATCGGTAACAAAGGCGGTACGTTGGCCCAAGGCATCGTCTGCATGCTCGACAAAGTAGCCGTCAGTTCCCCAATAGGCCGCTGAACGACGAAACTTGCCAGTGTCGCTGGCCGCATAGGTTTTGGTGGAGTCAACGTTACAGTAGCTGTCGTAAGTCATTTCGGTGACCAACTGCAGCGTATTGTTCGACTGGTGCCCGGACGTAGTTTTTTCCGGTTTCCGGCAGTTTGTGTGCCACGTATTGATTGTTGTCAGCTGGGTTTTGCTGTTGGCTGTCCCGCCAACTGGAGTCGCGGTTTTTGTGGTGGTTTCGGTCGACAACTTATTCAGCCACCAATCGGTCCAGTTTGGCAGGAATTGGCGAGTGATTGAGGTGACATGAGTTTGATAGCCATCCGTCACCGTGGTGGTGGCAGACTCGACGTTGCCGAAACCCGAAGGCGCGCTTTGTGTTGTAACGGTGCGCCCCATGGAGACACCGTTGAACTCAAACGATTCACTAGTTTGGGTTTCCAGCCACGGCAAATAGGTCTTGTTATCTTGCAAGGCAGTTCCGGAGCGAAGTGACAGTACACCGTTGTCGCGAGGCGTGGCTGGGCCAGTCTCCGGGCCTTGCCAACGCCAGTTGCTGGTGGTTTTTGACAGCACGGTATTACCCAGCACAAGGTTACCTGGCCCGCGTCGAACTTCTACATCAATGACCTGCCCTGCCAACGGAAATTTTTGGCTGAAAGTGGTAATGGTCTGAATGGTTGTGCCGTCATCACCTCTGGCTTGCTCGGTGATAATTTGGCGAAAACCTTGTACGCCGCGACCGGCGTTGTGATACATGTTCTCTCGATAACCATAGTGAGTGCTTTGTGCAGGGACTGCGGGGCCACTTACATGCATGCTACTGACTACGTACATGCTGGAAGTGAAATAGAAGTGGTGACCATCTTTTACCGCCAACCGCTGTGAATCATTTGCGGGTATTGAGTAGAGCGGAATTTGGTTTGCATTTCTTCCAGCGCTGTGGGAAATGGGATGATGGGTCCACTGGACCTGTTTGCCCATACCGTCGGTAACGGCGGTCAACAATTCAGTGCCATGCTTGAAGCGCTTGATATGCCAGCCATCTGGCAATGGCGAGCTGCCTTGAAAATAGGCCACCCAGGAATTGACGTCGTCGTAGTATCCGCCAGCACCTGAACGCACTGACCAGATGATTTCAGATTGACCGTCGCCATCTAGATCGATCACTTGTGGTGCACGCGGCCCCATGATGTAGGTTTTTTGCAAGCTGGCTGCAATGCCCGGGTCGTATAAAGTGCTGGAAATCGTCTCACCATCAAAATTGAACTGAATAACTTTCCAGGCATACAAGCCAATGTCAGCCTCTTTCAGATCATGAATTGCTGGCTGCGTAATATAGGGTTGATGAAGCTGGTCGCCGCAATAGGTTTTTTCTTTTCCGTTCAGCATCACCTCAGCACAGGCGGCGACTAGTCGGCCAGTCGGCAGGAACAGTTCTTCTTTGCCATCGCCATTGATATCAATGGATGACAGAGATCCCCAGAGCCCCTGTAGCTTTGTTCCAGAGAGTTGAATGCCCGTATCGCTGCCAGTGCTGACACGAGAACCAAAGCGCTTACCGTCGTTAAATCGCACATACCAATATGCGGTACCAGAGCTGCCATTGACAAACTCGGGAGCAATATAATCCTGTAACCCATCACCATTGATATCAATGAACAAATACTGATTTTTCGACATATCCGTGGGCAAACCCAAATCCCACGAATTGACTACGTTATCGAATGTCACCACACCGTTATTGATCGAGGAGAAAACAAAACGCAAATCGGTAACTTGCACCTGACCGCTCAGTCGGGAATGCGTCAGCTCCACATCCGGTATGCCATCACCATTAAAGTCCTTGATCTGATACGACTCCAAGGAGTAGCTAGGTGCGTCATATTTTAGCGTCGCCAAGTCTCGCCAATAAGTGAAACCAGGACTTGTCGTACTTTTGTTGTGGACAAAAAGCTTTAGACACTTGCTGGAGCCACAGTTGTCACGATAAAGATAATCCGCAAACCCATCGCCATTCATGTCTGGTACGACGTGACCAAACATAGGATTGACGACACTTGCAGGCATACTTACCGGAATGACGGTATCCTGCCGCACACCATTTTCAAACTGGAACTGGATCAGCTCCCATCCTCCTGATGAATTCTTGCGCAGCGAGTCCATACGACCATCAAGATTCAAATCCTGTAAGTCGGGGCGTCCATCACCATTTAAATCCTGAATACTTCCCGCCTGGCCGACGCCGACATAAGCCTTAGCGTCGGTCATATTTACAATTGACTGTACCTGGTCATTCTCATTCAGGAAGAACGCGTAAAATTTGGCATTTGAAAGACTGACATTGGCATCTTGAATTTCCGCGCCGGTAAGCTCACGTCGGCCATCGCCATTGATATCGTAATACTGATTGAACTGTTGGATGGCGTCATTCTGCAATGCAGCCGGAACAGCTACTGTTGAGGCACTAACGGCTTGATTGTCCCAAGTGAACGAAATGGCAGGTAGACACTGCTTTGCTGTACCGTCAACTGGGTACGCGCATTCCTGGACCCCTGTGGCGATTGAGTTATTTGATGAAGCAGAGTTCACGTAAAAAACACTGTACTCTCGAACCAAGGCATTCCCAACTTTCGTGACAATTGACTCGAGTCGTTTTGTAGAGACAGTATATCCGCCAAGGTGGAAGTGTTTAGACTTGTCGGTGCGAGTGACATAGTTAAACTCCACTAAGCGATCACCCTGGACACCGCCACTTCCAGTGTATGCAATACTGGCAACCACCAACTCACCCGCTGAGCTGGTGTAATTCCAATCAACCGTGTTTACGCCGGCAAGATCGCGCCAGCGCGTTATATGCCATGACATTGGATAATTATGTGAGGCATACGAAAACGATTGACCGTACTCTCTGACATCGCCATTCTGAAAGTGGACTTCGAACCGTGCTGAGGCGCTGGACATTCCGCCAAACTGCTTTACCCGCACTAAGCTTTCTAATTCTGTTCGATACGTCGCACCTGACTGACCATATGTGCCACTTTCCAGGATCAGTAGAGAGCCATCGAGGCAAAGCCGGTCACCGTCATCCAGCATGACACTACGTGTGTAGCCAACTTGGGCAACAGAGCTTGCGCATCGGTGAATACTGGATTGTCCTGCATTGAGGGACCACCCCATCCCTACAACACCGTTTCCACTCCGGGAAGAATATGACAGCGATATTTCAGGTTGCTTTCCAGCCCTCCCTGGGGGAACGGCGATTGGTATTTGGTAGCTTGCTGCACCACCTGATACACCGCCATCTCCAGACGTCGTGCCTACACTCTGTGCCAACTCCGGACCAGCTTTAAAGGTTGAGACATTCGCCAATAGGGAGCTTGAGGAGGCGGCATTAATTTTAGGAGCAGAAGTACTGGCTACTCCACTTAGCGTAGCTGAGCTAACAGAATTCACAGACTGATTTTGCAATGAGCTCGAAAGAACTGATTCGAGTTGCACCGTAGATTTTAACAATCCGAGTGCCCGCAATCGTGACTCGATGGCATCTCTTCTTGTTTCATTAGCCATCAAAACAGTGGCATTTCCGTCCTTGTAAATTAGAACAATGTCATCCATGCCATCAGCATCGAAATCGCCGACTAGTACATCTTTGATATCATTCAACTTTGGAATAAAATTAATCTCGTTGGTGATCGCCGAAAAGCCTTTGCCATCTGAAGGCACTAGCGCCGACCTTTGCTTGTTGTCGGTGGTCAAAAGGAAGATGTCATCTTTGCCGTCGCCATTGAAGTCACCGACCAACAGACGGTGGTCTTTCGGCAACCAGGACAAACCCAAATGGTCGTTTGGCAATGATTGTTGCAGAGTATCAAGCAAGCTGTTCTTGCTGTTGATATGACTGACATAGCCCATGGTTTTCGGTTGCAACAACAGCTCGCTTTGGCCATTGCCGTCAAAGTCGCCGGCAAAAACGTTGTAGTTGCTGCTGGCCCAATCGAGGCCTAAATGCTGGTTATCAAAGTCAAAGACGATGGTGTCGAAGGTGCCTTGCTCGCTTGCTAGTGATACCCCGTGACGGAAGTTGTTTTTATGACCTTGCAGAAACACGTCATCGCGCATGTCGCCGTTGAAGTCGCCGACTACAAGATTGTGATGCGCTTCATCCCAGCGGAAGCCTTGATGGTAATCGCCAATGGTTTGTACGGGTTTACCGAACAGGCCGTCGAACTCGGCATGCATGATTTGCGACATTAGCCCGCTGAATTTACTTTGCAGCAGCACATCGGCGGCGGCATCGCCGTTGAAGTCGCCAACAATCAGGTTGACGTCTTGACGGTTCCAATCCAATCCCAAGAAGCCATCTTTCCAGCGCTGGACATGGGCGCCGGCACTGCGCACCAATTCGTGTTCATCTTCTTTGCGGCCCTGCCAGAGCACATCAGCTTTCTGGTCGCCGTCGTAATCGCCGACCAGCAGTTTGTGGACGCCCGATGCCAGTTTGGAATCCAGCGTTGTGGCGTTGGCCATGGCGGCAGCCAGTAAGCCAGCCAAGGTAAAACCAATGGCTTTTTGTGGGGTGATTTTCGCCAAAGCAAGACTCAGTTTGGTCTTATGCATGTTTTTCTCCACAAAGAAGCGCTTGTATGAGAAGCGCTGATAATCCGTTTAACTGTTGTTTTCAGAGGGTTTACCCCTCTCCCGGCGCTTCGCGCCACCCTCCCCCACATGGGGCGAGGGTTACTTATTCGTTCACTTTTAGCCGCAGTCCACCGATTGGCCGCAATTACCTGAAACGGTGCGTTGACTGTTCAGCGTGCAGTAATTGCTGTTCACACAGATCTGGGTTTGTTGGTTAGTGCGCGGATCGCATACACCTAGGTTTTTCCAGGCAGAGGTAATGACGGTGGTGCCAGCACCAGCCGAACAGCCCGAGGAATCACAGGCGCGCACTTCAAAGCCGATGTTGCCGTCGGCATTGATGGCGTTGAAATAGGTATTGCTGCCGACTGATTGCCACTCAGACCAGACACCGTTAACAAAGAGACGTACTTGGTAATACGTCGCGCCGGATACTGCGTTCCATTGGAACGATGCCGTGCCATCTGCGGAAGTGGTGCGAGACGGCACCAAAAACGATACCGGCGCATGGATTAGCACCCAAGAAAATTTGGTCATGCCGGTAGCATTGGTGATGACCGGGGTGGCGGGAGCTGAAAATGACGCATTCGCTAACAGCATCGACGCGACCAGCGACAGCACGGATTTTTTCATTGACATTTGTCTCTTATGGAATCTCATTTGATTACATCGCCACGATTCGATGGAGCTTATGTGCCGTTGCACCAGAAAATGTATAAACCTCTGGATAGCAATGAACATTGGCAGTTCTGCCGGTCGTATATAGCGTCATGACCAGTGCGTAATTTTTGGCGTCAGCACTTGGCAGGTAACAGGTTTTTCCAGATGAAAGCGTGAAAAATATGGGATTGCCTTCGCCTTCCCATTGCATGACATGAGTCACTTTCGCTGCGTCACTGTATATCCAGTTTGCGTGTACAACCATCGAAACAGACCAAACCAGAACCACCAGAAAACATTTTGCTATCGTCATGATTTGCCCCTTAGCGTTTAATCGTTTACCGGTGAATCATCACGTAATATGGCACAGGCGCATTGCCATAGGTCGGAATGGTGGCGCAGGAAGGAATGTCGGAGTACTGAATGGTCGTTTGCCGATTATCTTTAACAGCCTGAGCGACTTGAGAATACCAACTTGAGCACGTAACCGTATCGGTGACGCCATCTGAACCCTTCAGATTACAAATGCGAATATGGTCGTTACGCCAAGACGGCCGAGTAAACACGTTGCCGTGTATGTCTATCCATACTAAATCCAGCGTGCCTACACACCACTGAGGCGCAGCGTTTACGCGCGCCACCACAAACAAAAGCGCAAATAAAACCAGTTTTTTCACTAACATCTCGTTTTTCGCCAATTGAACCATTCAAATCTTATTGCAGCCGAGAGAAAGCCAGGTGTGCTACGTGGACCGACTTAGCAACCAGTAATAGGGCAAACCTCAATCCATCGAAGGTCTTCTGCGTTCATCCACAAATTGCAGGTCCCCATCCCCTTTACGTTATATAAGTTCTTCCCAGTGGCGAATGCCGTAAGCACAACGGATGCGTGCGCGCTATCTTTGTGAACGGCAAACCGGCCAGACGTAGCACATGCGGGACGACTACTTTCGGTATTTCCACTTATCTTTAAGAGGATGGCGTCATTAACAGATGCTATATGCACGACTTTCCCTCCCATGCTGTCGCCACTTGCCACTACATTTGCTGTAGCTGTAAACAATGCGAACGTAAACGAAACTTTTGAGAATAGGGAAACTGCGCTAGTCATTTCAGATACACCTCCATAATCTGACACCCGGTTACCTGAACATCGACATTGACTTTCGAAATCACTGCAGCCGTCAGCACCGATACCAGCGACTTACCACCGGGACTCGCCTCATCAAAGTGAATGGTTGGGTTGCCTGGCGACTGTTGCTGGCAGGCCGGTACGGTGCCGGAGGAAAGCCAGACAAAGTGAATGGTATTGTGTTGGTAAGTACCAAACTGGACGACTTTGACGTCACGCACCCACACGGTTTCGGGATTGGCGCTACTCGCGATGGCATAAAGCGCCAAGAGGGGAAGCAGCAGGATGCGGATAGCACGAGTAATCATTGCAGTATTTCCACCATTTCAATTGACTCACCATCACCCCAGCGCGAGCAATCGCCAGTGCCTCGCACAAACACGGGTTTGCCCGTTGCATGAGCCTGCAGCAGCATCGCAAATTGTTTTTTGCCGGTTTCGGAATTTTCGTCTTTGATCATCATGTAGTCGTAGAGTGCGCAAGCAGGTTTGTTTACCCGTGGACCGGTGAGGTTTATCCAGACCAGGCCGTCACTGGCACGAGAACGAACAGCGGCTATTTGGCCGTCGGCGTGACCGGCGTAGGCTGAAGGCATATGCAGGGCGCCAAACAGAAGCGCGAACAATGGCGCAATTACAGACGTTTTGCCCTGATTGAGAACCGCCTGGATTCCCGCTTTCGTGGGAATGACGGCTGGGTGTTTGAGATTGCAGAGAAAGGCCATTGGATTAGTCCACAATAAAGGCATATAACGGTTGCTCGCGATCGCCCCAGGAGTTGCAATAGTTTGTACCTTGGACGTGAAGTCGTTTGCCTTGAGCATGGGCAGTGAGCACCAGGGACATCATGTTCTGACCGGCAGGGTTATTTAAAGAAATTGCCCATGTGGCTAGGGTCTGTGTTGCGCAAGCCGGAGCGTTTTGGTGGGTACCTGCGGAAAACATGAATACATTTGCTTCATTAACCAGCGGATTTTTAACCAAGCCCTCACTGGCACCGGCTTGAAGCCATGCGCTGAAAAATAATGCGACACCTGTCGCTACAAATCGCAATGACGATTTGGAAAGGAGTTTGATAGGAGAGCGAAGCGATCTGAATGCCGCTAAAGCACGATGAGTACACGACTGCCAATCCCTGGTCATCATTGCTTCCCTTCCCACAAGATAAATGTCCGAGCTTATTGGCGTAGCTGGTAGGCGGTGCTCGGTAATTTCCGCGTATTCTGCTTATCTGTGATTCCAGGTCAAACAAAAATTTGTAGCTTTTTGGTGCATACAGATACAAAACGATACATCGTTGCGATTTTGCGTCGTGCATCACATTTTTATAGAGGTGAAACCTTACCTTTCGCTTCGGGATCTGTAGCCTTGTCCGGGCTAGGGCTTTACACCCGCGTTCTATCCCTCACCTAGCCTCTCCCTTTTGAAAAAGGAAAGGGGTCCATGCATGTGCAGACGCGAGCATCCCGGTAGTTCTGCTTTTCTGCTCTACATTGGCTTCGGAAGAATAGCTATTTTTCGCGGGAGCTTGTCGGGCTTCGCTTTGCTCAGCACCGACCTACGATTGCTTGGGATTCTGGGTTAATCCCTCACCTCGCCTCTCCCTTTTGAAAAGGGAGAGGGAGCCATACATCTATATGTGCAGACGCGAGCATCCCTGTAGTTCTGCTTTTCTGCTTTACATTGGCTCCGGAAGAATGGCTTATTTTTCGCGGGAGCTTGTCGGGCTTCGCTTTGCTCAGCGCCGACCTACGGGTTAGTTGAGCGTTGGGGTTAATCTTTCACCTTGCCTATCACTTAAAAGAAAGGGAGAAAAACAGGAAATAAAAAACGCCCGAAAGGGCGTTTTTTATTGCAGCGAGTGACACCGCTAATGAGGATTAAAACTCGTCGCGACGACCTGCGTTGGCGACACGGAACTCCGGCTCGCCTCGTTCGCCATGTGGACGACGTGGGGCGTGGTGGCCGGCGTTGGCTTCTGGATGGGCATCGAACGAGTGACCGAACTGAGCAGCGCGGCGTTCGCGGCGGTTTGGCTGACGTGGCGCATCGCTGGCGAATTCTGCTTCTGGGCGACGGCGGCTGACCGGGCGATCACCGAATTCACGCTTTGGGCGCTCGCTGTCGAATTCGCGACGCGGGCGCTCGCTATTGAACTCACGACGCGAACGATCGTTGCTGAACTCGCGGCGAGGACGGTCGCTGTTGAATTCACGACGTGGGCCGCGCTCTTCATTGGAGCGTTCGCGACGACCGCTGCCTTCTTCACGGTTGAACTCGCGTGGTGTATCACGGTTGACGCGGAAACGCGGTTGCTCGTTGCTGGCTACGGCATCGTTGCCGGCAAAACGCGAACGCTCGCGGCGCGGACGAAATTCGTCGTTGCGGCTTTCGTCGCGACCACGCGGGGCATCATTGCGATTGCGCGGAGCAAAGAAACGATCGGTGCGATCGCGGGAAAAACGTTTGTCGCCGCGCTCGCCATCCGGCACGAATACACCGTCTTCGCGGTCGCGACCACGACCTTCGAAACGACGACCACCGCCATTGCTGCGACCGCTGTTGCGGCCACCACGGAATTCGCCACGACCATCACCGCGACCACCACCACGTGCTTCACGAGCAGGACGGCCACGCTTGGGCTCAAGGCCATCGACTTCGATTTCTTCGAATTTGCGACCCAGCAGTTTCTCGATGCGGAACCATTTGCGCCAGTCCATCGGGCTAATCAATGACACGGCTTCACCGCTGGCGCCACCACGACCGGTACGACCGATACGGTGGACGTAATCTTCCGGCACCATCGGCAGTTCGTAGTTGAACACGTGAGTGATGCCACGTACATCCAAACCACGAGCGGCAACGTCAGTGGCCACCAATACTTTTACGCGACCATCGTGCATACGCTCGATGACGCGGCGACGGTGTTGTTGTTTCATGTCACCGTGCAGCGACATGGCTTTGATGTTGGCGGCTTTCAAATCGTCAGCGAGATCGTCTGCACCGGTTTTGGTGGCGACGAACACGACGGCTTGATAAACCTCATCACGGTTAATCAAATGACGCAGCAAGGCTTGCTTATGGCTGTCGTCATCGGCGGCATAAACGAGCTGTTCGATTTGCGCATGCTCGGATTTGACGCCGGCAATTTGAATGCGCTCTGGGTTGTTCAGAATGTCACGCGCAACGCGCAACACTTCACCTTCCAGCGTTGCCGAGAACAGCAGCGTCTGACGATTTTCCGGCAGTGCGGCAGCAATGGTTTCGATGTCTTCGATAAAGCCCATGTCAAGCATGCGGTCGGCTTCGTCGAGCACCAGCATTTCCATGCGGGAAAAGTCGATGCGATCTTTGCTCATGTGATCCATCAGTCGGCCTGGGGTGGCGACGATGACGTCGAGCGTGCCTTTCAAGGCGCGTTCCTGATGGAAGTAGGACACGCCACCGACGATAACAGCGGTTTTGACGCGGCAGAATTTGGAAAAGGATTGAATGGCTTCGTTGATCTGTTCGGCCAGTTCACGGGTTGGCGACAGAATCAACAAGCGTGGGCCACGACCGCGAGCGGCTTCGGTGGTCAGCATTTTGTGCAGGGCCGGCAGTACGAACGCGGCAGTTTTGCCGGTGCCGGTTTGCGCCGAGGCCATCAGATCGCGGCCTTCAAGCACCAACGGAATGGCTTGCGACTGGATTGGGGTGGCTTCGGAAAAGTTCAGTTCTTCAAGCGCGCGCATGATGCGCTCGTCAAGATTCAAGCTGGCAAATGACATGTGGTTCCTAAGTTTTAAGTGGCCGTTTTGGCCTGGTGCGGTGTCTGCCGTTTTGAATCTCGACAGCCCCCTCTCCCCTGGCCCCTCTCCCACAAGGGGAGAAGGGAAGGAGGTGAAGAGCGGCTTACGCAAACCGAAGCCATGCGCACGCGCATCGCTGATGTTCGCAACGATTCAATTCTGGGCGGAAATACCGCGAGTGTGTTTTGTGTCTACCGATTCTTGGCTAACACGCCTTTCGGAAACGGATGCTTGCGCATTGAGTCCGGAACGCCGCCAAGCCGATAGCCTGTTTGAGCATCATCAACACGGGTGTTGATGTGAAAAATGACCTTAAGCCATTGAACAGGAAAGAGGATTGGTGAGGCATAACCCTGCCGCATTGCAACAGGGGCGCGCACTATAAGGGCTATCGTTGGAAAAAGCGAGGATTAATTTTTGAGCAATTGCCCCGTTAGAGGTGGGACGATTGTTTGAGCTAGTTTGTTTGCATGCATGTAAACCTACCGTCCCGCTGCACTTTGTAGGTCGGAATTCATTCCGACAACCAAGCATGCAAGCTTTCCCATGCAAGGACGTTGTGCGGACAATTCCGCAGCCACCATCTCTCGCCCGATGTCGGTCAGTGTATGGGACAGGTGCGGTAACCGTCATGAATTGCTTGTGCGAATGAATTCGCCCCTACCTTAAACCCAACTTTTCTATCGCGGTCTGAAAGCTGGCTTCGACCGGGCATTCCAGCGCCACACGCGCACCGGTCGAGGGGTGATTGAATGCCATCGCCGTGCAAGCCAGCAACATTCTTTCTATGCCCAGTTGCTCACGGAACAGCCGGTTGTGATTGCCTTTGCCGTAGCGCACATCGCCGATGATTGGATGGCTGATGTGCTTCAGATGGCGGCGAATTTGGTGTCGCCGGCCAGTTTTCGGTTTGGCTTCGACCAGGGCGTAACGGGCTTCCGGGTAGCGATCGATGGCAATCGGCGAGCTGAACGTTTGCAAGCGCTTGAATCCGGTCAACGCGTCCTGCGCTTCAAACTTCTGTCTTGGTTTGTCGTAAGGGTCTTTGATGCGCGTCAGCGGGTGGTCGATAACCCCCTGCTCCGCCGGCCAGCCGCGAACGATGGCCCAGTAGGTTTTATCGACCTGCAATTCGGCAAACTGAGTCATCAGACGCTGGCAGCTTTCGCTGTCGAGTGCGAACAGCATTAGCCCTGATGTGGCTTTATCCAGCCGATGCGCCGGGAAAACCGGCTTGCCAATCTG
The DNA here is from genome assembly GCF_009756665.1 of Permianibacter aggregans. Classification (GTDB taxonomy): domain Bacteria; phylum Pseudomonadota; class Gammaproteobacteria; order Enterobacterales; family Permianibacteraceae; genus Permianibacter; species Permianibacter aggregans. The sequence goes on along the minus strand of NZ_CP037953.1, from coordinate 4,066,524 downwards.
GTCGCGCAACTGTTGCACGGCGAAGCGGGTTTCGTGGCGGTCGATATCGGAGCGATGCACCAACAAGCCCGCCGGTTTGTGGACGGCAACGATATATTCATCCTGATAGATGATGTCCAGCGCTTCAGACAATGCCGCTTTCCATTTGCCAGTCGTCGATAAAGGCCGGGCGGTTGGCGTCCCTGAGACTCAACAGGCCATTGCCCCACAAGCGGGTTGGAATCGCCAGGCGGTCGATGGCGCCTTCCAAGGTCATGGCCAAATCGCGGGCGAATACCCGGTCGCCGATATGCCAGGAATGATTGAAGGTGCCGAAGAACACGGCGTTTTTCGGGTTGATGGTATTGAAATAGTCACCGCAATGCACGTTGACCGATTTGGGGTGGGCGTCGAGTGGCAAGCCTACCCGGCCGGCGCGTGGTGCTACGCCCAAGCGTTTGGCGTTGGAAATGCCGAGTACCGAATCAAACGGGTTGGCGTAATTAGTGAGCCGCATGATGCGACTGAACATCGGATTGCTCCACTGCGATTCTCTCGACAAGGAACTGGCCGCGACATCGCCACCAATAAACGCCACCTGACCGATGCGCCAGTCGGACTTAAATAGCTCACCATCCTTTTCGGCTTGAACCAGCGCTTCCATGATCACGAAGGCGCCGGTGGAATGGCCGAGCAAATGTATGTTGGTGCCGCAGCCGCCTTCCTGGCCATTGGCGATCAGCTTGATGCCGCCGCGCACCAGCTCGATGGCAACCTTTGAGGCATCGCGCCGGTCTTCCAGATAGTTGAGTGTCGAGTCATTGCTCGGCCAATCGAAACCAATGACCAGGCCATTCCAGCCCTCGGCCCGTAGGTCTTTGGCCAGTTGCCGCTGGCGTTTCATGATCACGTTCAGATCATTGTTATAGCCATGGATGAACACCAGTACGTCGCCTTGCGGGCTGATCGAGCGGGTGTTCGGGTTGTTGTCAGCCAGTGTTCGCACTTCCTTGATCCAGCGCTCGCGATCGAGCCGATTGCTTGCCGCATGCGCCGGCAGCGGAATCGGTTGATCGGGCGGCACCCGCAAGTAACGAACCGGACCCGGTTCGGCGATAAAGGCATTTTTCTTGATGGCGCGAGCGGTGATGACGTAATCCATAACGGCGCTTCCTGTGAAACCAAGGTACAAGAGCGCTACGATAAAGCGCCGGTGATCCCTGTCAAGCCCATGACATGCCGATCGGCGTTTTGCCATACTACGCGGCCTTGTTACCCGGCCTCGCCCGCCCCTGTTATTTGGAAACCCTGACTGTGAAGTCCCCGTTCGGTGAAATCAGCGTTGAAACCTTCTTTCGTGACTACTGGCAGAAAAAGCCGCTGCTGATCAAAAACGCTTTCCCAACCGACTTGGCCGCGACCACGCCGGAAGAACTGGCGGCGCTGGCCATGGAAGAAGAAGTCGATGCCCGGCTGGTGCAGCATGACCCAGAAAAAGACAGCTGGCATGTTGATTACGGCCCTTTCACCAAAGCCGCCTTGCGCAAACTGCCGCGCGAGAATTACACCTTGCTGGTGCAGGCCGTGGATTATTTTATTTCCGAAGTGGCGGCATTGAAGCAGTCTCTGAACATGTTTCCGCAATGGCGTTTCGATGATGTCATGGTCAGCTACGCGGTCAAAGGCGGCGGTGTCGGTCCGCACCTAGACCAATACGATGTGTTCTTGATTCAAGGGCTGGGCCGTCGTCGTTGGCTTGTGGCCAACCCCGATTATCCATCGGTACCCAATGACAAAGTGAAACTGCTGCGGCAGATCGAACCGTTTACACCGAGCCTTGATGTAATCGCCGAGCCGGGCGACATGCTTTATGTGCCGCCGAATGCGCCACATTGCGGCACGGCGCTGGAGCCTTGCCTGACTTATTCGATTGGTTTTCGGGCACCGGCGCAGGCCGATATTGCCGCCCGCCTCGCGGATTATTTAACCGAGCAGGAAATGGATGGCGTTCGCTATGCCGACCCGGAATTGCAAGCCGCCATGGATTCAGCACAGATCAGCGCAGCGCAAATGCAAAAAGTCAAAACGCTGATGAGCGCACTCATGAATGACACAACAGCCTTGGAAAAAAGTTACGCGGCGCTGGTCACGCAAACCCGTTTCTCACTGACCCCTGTAGCGAAAAACTGGAGCAAAGACAAACTGATTGCGGCGCTGCGCAAAAACAAAACTCTGGTACGGGATGACAACGCCCGCTTCGCCTGGTTTATTGGCCAGGACAAGGCCGTGCACTTGTTTGCCAATGGACTTGAGATTCCCGTGTCAGGCATCAGTGCCGAATCCGCACAGTTTTTGTCTAATACCACAGAAGTAAATGCCGAAGCCGTCGAACGCTTTGCCGACGATTTGTCATTTCCGGATCTGCTGACTACATTGTTTAATGCAGGGGCGTTTCAGCTCGCAGCTTGATGCGTCTGCAAAAAGTGTTGAGTAAAATGAGGGATTGGCAAGTGGGATGAACGGTCGTTTTCGCGTACTGCGGGTCGATTGGCAGGATATGGGCGCCGTACTGGCACTCGTTCGCGAAAAGGTGTTTGTCTACGAAATGCGAAACTCTCCTGATCTGGAGCTTGATGGTCAGGACCCGGCTTGTTTTCATGTGCTGGCGGTAGCCGAGAATGGCGAAGCGATTGGCACCGGCCGCATGGATAAATCCGGCGTCATCGGCCATATCGCGGTGCTGATGCCGTGGCGACAGCTCGGTGTGGGTTCTGCACTGCTGGAAGAACTGATTGCCATCGCCCGCGACAAACAACTGCCCCACGTCAAACTACACGCCCCGCTCGACGCCAAAGCCTTTTACGAAGAACACGATTTTCACGCCGCCGGCGCAGTTTACATGGATGCCGGAGAGCCGTTTGTCACGATGCGCTTGCAACTCCCCACCACACCGCTCATCAACCGTCTGAATATCGTCTACTGAGTCAAAATCGCGTTCGGCGGCAAGTGTTACACTGCACTCAAGTACACCACACCAGGAAATTCACGTGGACAGCGAATTGACCGAAGCCACACTCGGCACCGATGCCCGCTTCGCCGTGCGTAGCAGCGCCGAGAATCACCAAGCCTGTGTGCAATTGCTGAAAGCAGCCAAGCTGGAGCTGAAATTATTCACACGCGATTTGGACAGTCGCGTGCTGGATTATCCGGATATTGTCGAAGCGTTTTCACAGCTGGCGCGTTACTCAAGGCAAAGCAAAATTCAGGTGCTGATCGTTGACCCGGAAAGCCCGCTACGAAGCGGTCATCGCCTGCTTGATTTATTTCAGCGGCTGTCGAGCAAAATTGAAACCCGCAAAGTGCATCCGGATTACACGCAACTGCCATTCACGTTCATGACCGTTGATCAACGCGGCTTGTTATACCGCAGCAACGCCGCCGAATACGAGGGTGAAGTCAACTTCAATGCGCCGTTGCCGGTCAAAGAAAAAAACAAACAGTTTGATGATATCTGGCAGCAAAGCGAACCGGTTTCCGAATGGCGGCGGCTGTATATATGAGAATCGTTTTCCTGCTCTGCTTGCTGATTGGCAGCGTGCTCGCTGCCGAGCGCAGTTTGCGCGTTATCGAATTGAAATCCAGCCTTGCCGCGCCGGTGTTGGAAGTGATTCGTCCGCACTTGCCGGCCAGTGCTGGCGCCAGCGCCGTCGACAACAAACTGCTGCTGAATATCAGCGAAGACGAATGGCAGCGCATCAAACCCATTATTGAAAAGCTGGATCAGGCACCGGAGAGCCTGATGGTTTATGTGCGGATTTTTCGCGGTCAGGCAGCGCAACAACGTCGATTGCAATGGCGGGTCGCAGCCGATTCGGAGCGCGGCGTTGACGCCGACTTACAGGGCCACTACAGCAGTAATCAATCACGCGATTTGAAACAACAACAAGTACGCGCATTGGCCGGGCAGCCGGCGTTCATCCAGGTCGGCGAAGAAATTCCCTACCTGACCTTTCATGCCAACCGCTATGGCGGCGTTACCGTCGGCACCGAGTTCAAAAATACCGGCACCGGCTTTTATGTGTTGCCACGGCTTATCGGCGATCAAGTCACCGCTGTGATCAATCCGGAGCAGGTTTTGCCGCGTGGCGATGGCCGCTATCAAACTGCTGTGCTGCAAACCGATGTACGCGGCGCACTCGGCCAATGGCTGTTGATCGGCGGCGCCCAATCAGACAGCGACCATCGCGGCAAGAGCTATTCCACCGCTCGCGACAACTGGCTGGTTGAATTAAAAGTGGAAAAATCCCGATAGCCGACACTGGTTGAACTGGCTACCATACTCGCCCCGAGTTGGAGCCTTTCTCACCATGTCCGGCAACGCCACCAAAACCGAATTAAAACAGCTTTCGCATTTGGCGGCGCCGCTGGTCATTGCCCAGCTGGCGCAAACGGCGTTGAATACCGTTGACACGATCATGGCCGGCCAGCTGAGTGCCGAAGCGCTGGCCGCAGTGGCCACGGGTGTCAACCTGTTCGCGACCTTGTTGTTGTTTATTCTTGGCGTGTTCCTGGCGCTGAATCCGATCATTTCCCAGCACAACGGCGCCCGCGACAACGACGCGATGGCCGGCACGATACAAAGCGGCTTGTGGTTCGCGCTGCTGATCAGCGTGCCGGTGTTCTTCTTGTGGCGAGAAATCGACATCGTCATGGATTGGCTGGCCGTGGAACCAAGTATTCGACCACTGGCTGCTGAATACGTTGACGCGCTGTCCTGGGGCACACCGTTTTTGTGGTTGTTTCTGGCGCTGCGTTTTTGCAATGAGGGATTGTTCGCGACCCGCGCCGTTATGGTCATCACGATCAGCGCAGTGCCGCTAAACGTGTTGTTCAACTGGATATTCATTTACGGCAAATTCGGCATGCCGGTGCTTGGCGCTGTCGGTTTGGCCTGGGCGACCAATCTGGTCTGGTTCCTGATGTTTGTCAGCATGCTGGTTTATACCGCGACGGCGAAACGTCATGCCCATTTGCGAGCGTTTCTGCAATGGAAAAAACCGGATTGGACACGCATCAAGGACATCGCCAATACCGGCGGCCCGATGGGTTTATCGTTCTCGCTGGAAGTGCTGATGTTCGCGATGATCGGCCTGATGATGGCGACCTATGACGCCGCCACCGTCGGTGCCCACCAAATCGCGCTGAATTACGCCTCACTGACCTTCATGATCCCGCTTGGCATTTCCAATGCGATTACCGCCCGCGTCGGTTATGCCGTTGGCGAGCGCAATCCGGTTGCCGTGCGCCGCGCTGGCTGGGTCGGCATTGCCTTTGCCGGCTCCATCGCCACCTTGTCGACCTTGTCGATGTGGCTGCTGCCCTGGCAAATCACCGCCGTGTATACACCGGATCTGGCGGTGCAGACCTTGGCCGTCGGCTTCTTGTCGATGGCAGCAATATTCCAGCTATCGGACGCGATGCAAGTCACCGCCGCCGGCGCCTTGCGTGGTTTGAAAGATACCCGGATGCCGATGCTGATTAGCCTGTTTTCCTACTGGATTATTGGTTTTCCCACCGCCTGGTTGCTGGCAAATTATACCAGCCTTGGCCCGACCGGTTACTGGGCTGGCATGATTGCCGGTTTGAGCACCGCCGCGGCGTTGTTGAACTGGCGTTTCAAACGTTTGTCGGGACGTTGGCAACCACCAGCACGCCACATCAGCAACGCAAGCGTGTAAAATACCGGCACTCAAGCGCACTGATACCCGTGAATCGTATCGCCAATGAATAATTTTTCGCTGAACGACGTCGAACGACCGAAACTGGAAACGCCAAACGGCAGTGACAGCATTTTGCTGCACTCCTGCTGCGCACCCTGTGCCGGTGACATCATGGAAGCGATACACGCCAGCGGCATTCAGCAAACGATTTTTTTCTACAATCCGAATATTCATCCACGTGAGGAATACGAGATCCGCAAAAACGAAAACAAGCGTTTCTGCGACAAACTCGGTATTCCGTTTATTGACGCGGATTACGACACCGACAACTGGTTTGAACGCGTCAAAGGCCAGGAAAACGAGCCGGAGCGCGGAGCCCGTTGCACCACCTGTTTTGACATGCGTTTCGAACGCACGGCCTTGTACGCGCACGAACACGGTTACACACTGATCTCCAGCACGCTTGGCATCAGCCGCTGGAAAAACATGGAACAGATAAACGACTGCGGTGTGCGCGCAGCTGCCCGCTATCCGGAAGTGGATTACTGGACCTACAACTGGCGCAAACAAGGTGGCGCCGCGCGGATGATTGAAATCGCCAAGCGCGAGCAGTTTTATCAGCAGGAATATTGCGGCTGCGTTTACAGCTTGCGCGACACCAATCGCTGGCGCATGTCACGCGGCCGTGACCGGATCAAGCGCGGCGTCAAGTTCTATGGCGCCGACGAAATCCATATCAAGAATATTGCCGAAGACAAGCCGAACGACTAAACCCGCTCGGTTTTCAGCCTTTTAAAAACTGAACGGAGGGATTGCCGTGCATTGGCTTAATGCGGTATTACTTTGTCTTGTGTTGACCGTCACCGTTGGCTGTGAACAAAAACCGAAACAGGCAACACCACCGCCTACTCCCGCCTATTCGGTATTGAACAAATCCATCAGCGAGCTGCGGAGCGATCTCGACGCTGGCAAGGTCACCGCCGTCGAATTGGTTGAAGCCTATGCCAAACGCATTGAACAGATGGATGATCAGGGCCCGACATTTCGTGCGGTGATCAGTCTGAATCCTGACGCCAAAACCATCGCCGCGCAGCTCGATGCCGAACGAAAAAATAGCGGCATTCGCAGTCCGCTGCATGGCATTCCGATCATGCTGAAAGACAATATCGACACCGCCGACAAGATGCCGACGACAGCCGGCTCGCTGGCGCTAAAAAATCATTTTGCGCAAAACGACAGTACGGTCGCGAAAAAGCTACGCGAAGCGGGCGCCATCATTCTCGGTAAAGCCAACTTGAGCGAATGGGCGAATTTCCGTTCCAGTTTGTCAACCAGTGGTTGGAGTGCCATTGAAGGGTTTACTCGTTACCCATTCGATCCGCTGCGCAATACTTGTGGCTCCAGTTCCGGCAGTGCCGTTGTCGTGGCGATGAGTTTCGCTGCCGCTGCTATCGGCACTGAAACCGATGGCTCCATCGTATGTCCTTCGGGAATGCAGTCATTGGTTGGCGTCAAACCCACCGTGGGTCTCGTTTCCCGCGCGGGAATTATCCCGATTGCCGAAAGCCAGGATACGGCAGGACCGATGACCCGCACGGTCGAAGATGCCATTCTGATCATGAGCGTTATTGCCGGTAGCGATGGACGTGATCCAGCCACCAAACAGGCCGATGTATTCAAAGCTCAGTATCGTTCTTCACTGCGTGTCGACGCCCTGAACAACACCCGTATTGGCGTGCTGCGGTTTGCCTTGCCAAGTCATCCGGAAGTCAAGGCGCAGTTTGAAAAAGCGTTAACGACCCTGCAAGAAAACGGCGCCAAGCTGATTGATATAGAGAGCGTCGACGGCCTCGATCAGATATATCACGATGAATTTCAGGTATTGCTCAGCGAGTTTCATGACGGCATCAATCGTTATCTGGCCGACACCGATCCAACCCAGGTCAGCACCCGCAGCCTCAGCGATCTGATTGCATTCAACGAAGCAACGCCGGCCGAGCTGCAGTATTTTCATCAGGACTTATTCAAGCAAGCTGTCGATGCCCCCGCAATCGACAGCAAGGAATACCAACAGGCTCGCGTACAAGCACAGAAAAAAGCGGGTCCGGAAGGTATCGACAAACTGCTTCGTGAACATCATCTCGATGCACTGGTCGCGATTACCAACGGCCCATCGTGGATGACCGACACGGTCAACGGCGATCATTACACCGGCGGCGCCAGTACCTTGCCAGCCGTGGCGGGTTATCCGCATATCACGGTGCCGCTTGGTAGCGTGCGTGATTTGCCAATTGGACTATCTTTTATTGGCACTGCCTGGAGCGAAAGCCCGCTGCTCGCCATTGCTTACGCCTTTGAACAAAAAATGCCGGCGCGCGTATTAGCGCCGGATCCAGACATGCCACTTTCCCCCACTGACAACACTATTCAATAAAAGAGCACCGTCAATGAAAATGAAAACCTGCCTGAGTGTTTTGTGTTTATCTCTTGCGCTTACCCCGGCTGCACAAGCCGATGAAGGACAATGGCAACCGCATCAGTTGCTGGAACTGAAATCCGAGCTGAAGCGCATCGGCATTCAAATCCCGGCAGAAAAACTGGCTGACTTAACGAAAGCGCCGATGAACGCGATTGTTTCATTGGGTGGTTGTTCGGCTTCGTTTGTGTCGCCGAAAGGTTTGATTGTCACCAACCATCACTGCGCTTACGGCGCCATTCAGCGCAACTCCACAGCCGAGAAAAATTACATCGCCGATGGTTTTGTCGCAAAAACAATGGCCGATGAACTGCCGGCTGGACCGAACCAGCGCGTCTACGTTACCGACCAAGTTACCGATGTCACCGCTGAAGTTTTGAAAGGCATTGATGCCACGTTGCGCGGTAAAGCCCGCCACGATCAGATTGAGCGCAATATCAAAGCCTTGATTGCCCAGTGCGAATCCTCACCGGACTATCGCTGCGCCGTGCCAAGCTTTCACCGCGGTCTGGAGTTTTACTTGATTCGGCAATTGATGTTGCGCGATATCCGCTTGGTTTATGCACCATCTGAAGCCATTGGCGCTTACGGTGGTGATATCGACAATTTCGAGTTTCCACGCCACACCGGAGATTTTGCCTTTTATCGCGCTTACATCGGTAAAGACGGCAAGCCTGCGGATCCATCACCGGATAACGTGCCCTACGCCTCGAAAGATTATCTGACCGTTTCGGCCGAAGGCTTGAAAGCCGGCGATCCGATTTTGCTGGCCGGTTACCCTGGCCGCACCAGTCGCTACAAGTTGCCGGAAGAAATTCGCTTTGCCCGCGACACCGATTACCCGATGCGAGTAACCGATTATCAGCGCGATTTACAGGCAATTGCCGATGCCAGCACAGACAATAGCGAATGGTCCGTGCGCTATGCCGCAACCGTCAAATCGATCAATAACCGGATGAAAAAACTGCAGGGTTTGCTCGATGGTTTTGGCCGCAAGGATGTGGTCGCGATCAAGCAGCGACAGCATCAGGAATTTCTGGACTGGATTGACAAGCAGGGTGATGCCGAGCGCTACCGCGCGATGTTAAGTCAGCTTGATGAACTGGTTGCCAAAGACCAAACCCTGACGCAACAGGAGTTCGTGCTGTCGCTCGCCACCTCCAGCGATATGCTGAGTGCCGCCTCGACGGCGTATCGTCTCGCCAAAGAAAAAGAGAAACCGGATGCCGAGCGTGACAGCGGTTATCAGCAGCGCGACATTCCGTTCATCAAAGCCCGCTTGCAGCGGATGGAGCAATCGCTGGTGCCGGAAGTGGATCGCCGCCGCTGGCAGTCTGCGCTGAATCGTTATCAGCAACTGAATCCGCAGCAGCAACTGATGGCCGTCAACAAGATCATGCTGTTGCCGCGCAAGGATCTGAACAAATGGCTGACCGAGCTGTATCAGCATACCCAGGTTCAGGACACGACGTTTCGTTTGAGCTTGCTTGAAGAACCCGCAGCCGCATTTACCGCCAGCAATGATCACCTCGTGCGTTTGGCCGTGATGCTTTATGACATTCAGGACACTTTGCGTGAACAGCGCGAGCATCTTGACGGTGATTTTGATTACCTGATTCCCCAATACATGCAAGCGGTCATCGCCTGGAAAAAATCACAGGGCAAACCCGTTTACCCGGATGCCAATTCGACATTGCGGGTGACCTACGGCACCGTCGCACCCTACTCGCCAGCTGATGGTCTGACGAAAGGACCATTCACCACCGTCGAAGGCATCGCCGAGAAACACACCGGCAAAGGTCCGTTCGATGCACCGGATGCGCAATTACGCGCCATTGCGGCCAAGCAGTTTGGTGTTTATCGCGATCCGATTCTGAAAACGGTTCCGGTCAATTTTCTGTCATCGGCTGACACCACCGGCGGCAATTCCGGTTCAGCCGTCATAAACAAACGCGGTGAATTGATTGGTCTGAATTTCGATTCGACTTATGAATCGATCACCAAGGACTGGTATTTCGACCCGGAGATCACCCGAGCCATTCATGTCGATATCCGCTACATGCTGTGGGTCATGCAGGAGCTCGATGGCGCCGAGCATTTGATCAAGGAAATGACGGTCAAGTATCCGAAGAAGTAAGGGCGAAAACTCCCGGAGTCTCGAAAGCTACAGAACGGCTGAGATTATCTTTGTCACTCCCGCGCAGGCGGGAGTCCAGAAAGTTTGCAGATAGACAACTGGATTCCCGCCTGCGCGGGAATGACAGAGTCGCTTCACTGACTGAAGCTGACATCGCCCGGCATGCCGGGCGTTTCTTTAACTACTGCTTTTCACTGTCATAAAACTTCGCGGCCAACGGCGGAAAGCCGTTGAACTCGATGGCGCTGTAAGTCGTGGTGTAAGCACCAGTGCCAACCAGATAGGCCAAGTCCCCGGTTTTCAGACTCAATGGCAGTTGATAACGGAATTTCTCGTAGAGGATATCGGCGCTGTCGCAGGTAGGGCCAGCCAGGATCACGCCTTCACGATTCTTGTCTTCATCTTTGGTGGTGTAAATCGGATACTTGATCGACTCGCCCCAGGACTCGACCAAACCGCCGAATTTACCGATATCGAGATAGACCCAGCGTGGCGTGTCTTCGGATTTGCGCGACACCATAACCACTTCGCTGACCAGGACGCCGGCATCGCCGACCATGTAGCGGCCAGGCTCAAGAATGATTTTCAGCTTGCGCTCACCAAAACGCGCTTTCAGTGCGCCGTAAATGGCGTCAGCGTATTCTTTCAATTGCGGCGCTTCGTGCAGGTAACGGCCGGGAAAACCGCCGCCAAGGTTAACCAGATCGAGTTCAATACCAGCATCACTGGCATCATCAAAAATCGATTTGACCGAATCCAGTGCCTGTGCCCAGGACTGCAAATCGCTTTGCTGGGAACCAACGTGGAAAGACACGCCTCGTGGATTCAAGCCCAGATCACGAGCCTGACGCACCAATGTTTTGCACATGTTGACATCGCAACCAAATTTGCGTGATAGCGGCCACGCCGAACCGGGACTTTCTACCGTCAGCACTCGCACATAAACGTCGGAACCTGGCGCATTCTCGGCAATCGCTTTCAAATCGGATTCGCAATCGGTGGCGTACAGACGCACGCCCTTATCATAGAAATATTTGATGTCGCGTGGCTTTTTGATCGTGTTGCCAAAACTGATGTCTTTGACTTTGGCGCCGTGCTTGATCACTTTGTCGAGTTCAAAGCGCGAAGCGATGTCCCATTGCGAACCCATTTCCACCAGCGTTTCCAGAATCGGTACTGAAGGATTGGCTTTGACCGCATAGAAAATGCCGGCGCCCGGGAATGCCTCGGCCAGCAGGCGAAACTGGCTGCGCACAATCGCCAAATCGATGACGACGCAAGGCGTTTCGATGTCTTTGGTGGCTTTGCTGAACGCCGTAAAACGGCGCTGACCCAGGTGTTCTGCTAACGACATGCCGGAAACCTCGTTGAATCGAATGGATTGATGCTGATCGCGAACGCGTCAAGACAGCGGTGCGAGAAAACGCCGCGATAGTATGAATGAACCAATAGAGGCTGCAAGAGGATGAAAGCGAGGACGAAAAAAATAGTTCTTCGCTTTCTTGTTCAAGCTGTTGAAAACAACAACCGCTACGCGACGGTGGCCCGATAGGCATGCCAGGTGGCATGTCCCAGCACCGGGCCGACAACCATCAGCAACCAGTATTGACTCGCCATGCTCAGGCCAATGAGCAACAGAATCAGTATAGCCCATATCAGCATGGCTGCCGGATTGGCCGCGACGACACGCAGGCTGGTGATGCAGGCAATGATGGCATCGGTACGCTTATCCATCATCAGTGGAATGCTGACCACACTGATCAGAAAAATAATCGTCGAGAAAAACAGTGTGACCAAGGTGTACGCGATCAGGAATTCCATTTGCTGAAACTGCAACAACTGCTCGACGAATCGACCAACGGTCGGCATACCACCGGAATAAAACAGCGCGAAGGTAATCAGTGAAGCGCGCATGAAAATCAACACAATAACGGCCAGCACCAGCACATAAACCGCAATGGCCGGTAGGTTGTACTGCCAGGACATCGTCGTCTTGCGAAACGACACCTTTTTGTCTTGCTGCAGCTGCCGGCTGATGTTGTACAAACCCGTCGCCAGAAACGGGCCGAGTAACAGAAAAATCACGGCCAGTGTCGTGCTGTATTCGGTCGCATGCCGAAACACCTGCAACAGCGCCTGCCCCATCAGGAAAAATATCAGGCCATAGCTCAGGCTCGGTAACGGACAACGGCGCAGATCATCAGCGCCCTTTTGCAACCACTGTAGTGCCGAGAGCGCCGGCACGGAGCGCACCTGAATGCTATCCAGCCTGAAGGGTGTGGAGGTTTCCGATGATGATTTGGGTGGGTTGTCCATTGGTTCAGCGCTGTGAATTGGAGAAACCCTGAAATTAATACGGAAATTATTTGAAATGCAAGCTGCTCAGCGGCTCGGACGGGTCCAGATCCATGGCCCGACGATCAGCGCCACCAGGGTGGGAATCCAGGCGTAATGCCATTCCAGACGCAGCCAGCCAATGACCGAGCTGATGGTCAGCATCAGCAGCGCAGCGATTTTCCCGACCATCGGAATAGCTTGACGATCACGCCAGGCGATGATCAGCGGACCAAAGGTTTTATGTTCCAACATCCGCCGCTCCCAGCGCGGCTCGGCCTTGGCAAAACAATAGGCCGCTACTAGCACCCAGGGCGTAGTCGGCAAAATCGGCAGCACAATGCCTAGCACGGCGAGCCCTAATGCCAAGCCGCCGGCAGCAAGTAACAAAACCCGTTTGATTTGTTTCATTGCGACAACCGATCCGGCAACCACAACGGACCCGGTGATAGCACCGGTATTTGAAAACGCGCGGGGTATTTCACAGCGACCAGATGCAGACCATCCGGCGCGGCGGTACCCGGCGCCAGTTGCCTGTCGCGGGCATGAAGCAATTCCCCCACCCACTGCACCGTCTGCTCACCGCGACCAACCGCGCAAAGCACGGCAACGATATTGCGAACCATGTGGTGCAAGAACGCATTGGCGGTGATTTCAAGGACGATGTAATCGCCGCAGCGATGTAATTGCAGGTGGTGGATGTTGCGCCACGCCGTCAGCGAACCGCAGCCGGCCGCACGCACCGAGGAAAAATCCTGCTCGCCGAGAAAGTATTGCGCCGCCTGTTGCATCAGCGCCAGGTCAAGCGGATCGGCGATGCATGTCACACCAGCAGCGGCTATTGCAGAGCGGCCAGGACTGTTGCGAATCACATAGCGATAGGTACGCGCTCTCGCCGAAAAACGGGCGTGAAATTCTTCACTGACGCGACCGGCCCAGCGCACCGCGATATCTGCCGGCAACTGGCTATTGCCACCCAGTAGCCAAGCGCGATCTGGACGCGTGACCGGACTGTCGAAATGGACAATTTGATGAGTAGCATGAACACCCGCGTCAGTGCGGCCGGCGCAAAACGTTTCAATCGGTGCGTCAGCAATCTTGCTGAATACCTGTTCGACGACCGACTGCACCGCCAATGTATGCGATTGACGCTGCCAGCCAGCATAGCGAGCACCGTGGTATTCAATGATGGCGGCGTAACGTGGCATGAGTAATCATCTAAACCGACATTCGGAGCAATTGCTAGAACTGACGTTCACTTGATTCATATTTGACTGTCGAAGAACCTAACTCTTTGAGCCGCCCTGCCTCATCAATCACAAAGAAGGTGCCGGAAGAACGTGAAGAAGCAAAAGACGATTCTCCAACCTTTCTTCCAAAAAACACGACTCCAGCAGAACTCCGTCGGTCGTCAGCAGCAAAAGCCCAATCACAGCTACTTTCGCTTAGAAAAAACATGTATCTGGGTACTGGACCTTTCCAAACCTCCAAAACCTTAACGAGGCGCTTTTCTTGACTGGAATTGCCATCATCGCCACTACTCACAAACTCACCCAGAAAAATTAATTCAGCGGAGACAATTTGCTCTGTGAAAGCGCGTTGGGATGTTACCGGCGTATGCGGACTTAAGCTGCATGCCAAACTGCTTAAAGATAAAAACAGACCTAACACGCTAACAGCCATTCTCATAAAATTCGCCAACAGCCCCATGAAACAAAAATCACCGCCGGTTTTCCCGAGCGGTGATTTTGGCCGTGCTATGTTCAACTCAGCTTCAGATTTTCGCCAGCAAGGATTCGGCTTCTTTGCGCTGAGCGTCATTACCGTCCTTCACGACTTCCTGAAGAATTTCCTTGGCGCCATCAGTCTCGTGCATTTCGATGTAAGCGCGGGCCAGATCGAGCTTGGTTGCGATTTCATCAATCTCATTCATGCCAAGATCGTCCGGCTCAGAGAACTCATCATCGAAATCATCGAGCTTCAGTTCTTCATCGGCTGAAGAACGCTTGCTTTCCGGTTCTTCATCGATGCTGAATTCGCTGTCGCTCAGATCGAAACTGAATTCTTCTTCGCTGGCTTTTCCGGCCTTGCTGACCGTGGTTTCCGGCCCGCCACCGAGATCGGCATCGAGATCCAGATTGAACTCTTCACTAGCAAAATCCGATGCTGGTTCTGCCGACGCCTTCGGAGCGCTTTGGCGCGGAATCTCGACCGTCTTGTCACTGTCGCGGCCAACGTCCATCGAACCGAAAATATCGTCCGCACTCGGTGCTTCTGGCGCCGGGCGATAGCTTTCGCTCATGGCATCGTCAGGCCAAGCTTTGTTCTGCAAGCGTTCGACCTGTTGCGCCAGCGATGGATCGAGATCGATGGCGTCCTGCATCTCGGCGACCTGTTCGCGGAACTTGTCAGCATCGTGCATTTCGGCATACGCCTCAAGCAGCTTGACACGCAATTCGGTGCGATCCGGATCTTCCTGCAGCGCGCGCAGCAACAATTGCTCGGCCTGTTCGTATTTGCCATAGGCGATATAAATGTCCGCTTCACCGAGCGGGTCAGCGACCAGATCGGACGGTGCCGAAGTCTCGGCTTTCTCTTCCTGTGGCAGCAGTTCTTCGCCGACTTCTGGCAGATCGAACGCGGTGTCCATCTGGCTCGGTGAATCAAACTGTTCGTAAGATTCTTCCGGCAACAATGATTCGTGGAAGTTTTCCTGAGCAACGCGACGACGCTGCCAGACCATGAAACCGATGATCAGCAACAGCAAACCACCGCCACCGGCCAGGTACAGCAAACCATCGCCGGACATCAGATCATCGAAGAACGAAGGTTCTTCTTCTTTCTTCGGTGTTTTTACCGGCTTTTTCTTTTCGGGCTTCTTCTTTTCTGGCTCAGCAACTTGCGCCTGTTCAGCTTGTGTTGGTGTCGTTTGCGTCAAAGATTCCGGTGTGGTTTCCGCTTGCTCGGCCGGCGTTTCGGTCGGCAATGTCACGATCGGCACCGTCGTCACATCGGTTTCCGGTGGCAAGGTTTCCGGCGTAGTCGTTGGTGCGCCAACGGTTGCCAATTGCTGATCTTTCAGCTGCACCAACTTTTCCAGACGGTCGATTTTCGACTGTTGCGAAGCGAGGCGCTCGCGCAGCGCCTCGTTTTCCTGATTCAACACCTGCATGGCTTCGCGATCGGCACCGCCGCGGGCACTGCCACTGGCAGTATCCGGTGCGGCGCCAAGCACCAATCGTCCGCCCCCTTCACTGGTGGAACCACCGCCAGTGCGACGGCCGGTCTGCACAACTGGAGTGCTGCCAACCAATTCGGCCAGCGAACCGCGACGCGGCGTTGAGGCAATTTCTTCGGCACTGGGAATGGTCAGGGTTTCGCCTTTCAGCAGCATGTTCGGATCATTGTTGGCGAACGCTTGCGGATTGGCTTTGAAAATGGCGGCCAGCGTCTGCTGAATGGTGACGCTGTCATTGGGGCGAGCGCGGGTCGCGATACTCCAAAGGGTATCAGTGCTACCGACCGGGCCGTAAGTGTTGCCGCTCAAATTGCCACTCGGTTGGCGGGCAACCGGGCGCTCGCTCGGCAGGGTGGCAACGGTACCGCTACCACTGACCGGCTGGCTCGGACGCACAACCGGCGTTGGCGCCTCTTGGGCGAATGTCGGCGGATCGAGTAAAACGGTGTATTCGCGCAGCAAACGGCCATTTGGCCAGTTCACTTCAACGACAAAATTCAGGAAAGGTTCGCGTACCGGGTCGGCGGTGCGTAGCTTGATCACGGCATCCGCGCCACGGCCTTCCAGCGACATCTGCAGGCCATTCAGGGCATAGACCCGTTCGATACCGGCTTTCTGGAATTCTTCGTCCTTGGCCAGCGACGCCCGGATCTCCTCGACCGAGGTACCTCTTAAAGCAACTAATTCGATCTCCGCGTCAAGTGGTTGATTTAACGCGGATTTCATCTTGATATCGCCCATACCGAGGGCGTGCGCTATCGACGACGCCAGCAAGGTAGTGCCGAACACAACAGCGAGATTTCGAAGCATAGTTATTCCCTTCACTGTTCCGACCGATGACGGACGACAACTGAGCCGGCAGAAACTGCCGATAGCCAACCGCTGCGGGATACAGCGAACGGGCTTCGACCTCCGTGCGCAACGGAGGCGTTTCCGGCCAACCATCAATCCGGGTTTCAGGTCTAAAACCCTAATCAGCGGGTACAGATACCGCCAACTCTTGAGATTGTTCTTTAACTCAAGGTGGAACTATAGCCTAGAAATGCTCGGTGACCAACCGTTCTGCGATTTGAACTGAGTTCAGGGCCGCACCTTTTCGCACGTTATCTGACACAATCCACAAATTGAGGCCATTCGGGTGGGAAATATCCTCGCGGATGCGGGAAACAAAGACCTCGTCCTCGCCGGCCGCATCACTGACCGGCGTGGCGTAACCGCCGGCTTTGCGCTGGTCGATGACCTTGATACCCGGCGCTTTTTTCAGCAGCTTGGTCGCTTCCTCCACGCTGATTTTCTGACGGGTTTCGATATGCACGGCCTCGGAATGGCCGTAGAACACCGGCACCCGTACCGCGGTCGGGTTGACCAGAATCGAGTCATCGCCAAGGATTTTCTGGGTTTCCCAGACCAGCTTCATTTCTTCTTTGGTGTAGCCGTTTTCCTGGAAGCTGTCGATTTGCGGAATCACGTTGAAAGCAATTTGCTTCGGATAGACTTTCGGATCAGCACCACGGCCATTCAGCAAGTTGGCAGTTTGCCCAGCCAACTCATCAATAGCGGCCTTGCCCGTACCGGATACCGCCTGATAGGTCGCGATATTGATGCGGTTGATCCCGACAGCGTCGTAAAGGGGTTTTAGCGCCACAACCAGTTGAATCGTTGAGCAATTCGGGCAGGCAATGATATTGCGCTGACGGTACTCTCCGATCTGATGGCCATTGACCTCTGGCACGATCAACGGAATATCCGGCTCGTAACGGAACTGCGAGGTCTTGTCGATAACAACGACACCGGCGGCGGTGGCACGTGGCGCCATCACCTCCGATACCGAACCACCGGCAGCGAAAAACGCGATTTTCACTTTCGACCAATCGAACTCATCAGCGTCTTCGATCATCACCGGTTTACCGCGAAACACCAGCGTCTCGCCAGCCGATTTCTTGCTGGCCAGCGCATACAGTTTGCCGACTGGAAACTCGCGTTGTTCCAGAATTTCCAGCACCGTGGAGCCAACCGCGCCGGTGGCGCCCAACACAGCTACATCGTAAGTCGTCGACATATCGGGTAAATCTCAGTAGGAAGTTTCAAAGTGGAAATTCGTTGCGGCCGAATTTCTCGAAAAATTGGCCGCTATTGTAACGAATGCGTGAATCAGGCCGTTATGAATTTTGCGGGCGCTGATACAGCTGTTCGGCGCGATGAAACATCACCCAGCTGGTGGCAATGTATTTATCGTTCGACACCGGCATGTTGCCGCGATGGGTGTGCGTGAAACCCGCCGGTGCAATCACCATGCGACCCGCCTTTGGGGCAATTTTCAAGTTCTGGTAATAGAACTCCGTTTCCCCGCCTTCAGCGACGTCATTCAGATAAAACATGAACAACAGCACGCGATGCAGCGGTTCGCATTTTTCATCCTGCGGATACACTTCCGAATGCCAGTGAAAGTAACCGCCCTTGCCTGCCTGGTATTTCTGCAGATTCATCAACCCGTAGCGATACAGGTAGCCAATCAAATCGGGCAGCATCGGCGTCGCCAGCCGATCGAAGTTTTCCAAACTCAGCGTCGCGGGCTTGCCGGTTTGCGGATCGTTCACCGTTGGCGACACGGCACCGATAATCGGAAACTTCAAACGCGACAGGTATTGCTCTAACGGTGGATAACTGAGTTGCAATAGCTCAGTCAGCGTATCGCTCCAATCAGCGTGATAATTAAGCGATATGTCTTCCGAGACTTTTTTGCTGGCATCAACACCATGACCGGTACGACCTGGCACCCGGTGCGGACTGCGATCAAATTCACGCATCAAGCGCTGGCAGAACTCGGCCGGCAGCACGTCGTCGTAAACGGCGATGAAGTCCTGCCACAGTGAAGGCGTCAACATGAAAAAGGCCCAGAAGTGATTGCTGGGCCTGAACGTTAGCGATCAGCGGTCACCGCCGCAAGCGATTTAATCAAATACAAATTCCTGGCCGGGTGCACGCAGGTTGTAGCTGGAACTCATGACCGCGCCATAGGCGCCGGCGTCAGCAATCAGCAGCACATCCCCTTCTTCGGTCACCGGCAGCACCGTTTCGCCGAGCTTGTCGCCACTTTCGCAAATCGGCCCGACGATGGTTGCTTGCCAGGCCAAGGGCGCATCAAGCTTGGTCAGGTTGACGATGCGATGACGGGCGCCATACAGCGCCGGGCGTAGCAGCGAGTTCATGCCGGTTTCGATGCCGACGTAATGGCGCTCGCCCTTGCCCTTTATCTGCGTAACCCGGGCCAACAGCACACCAGCCTGGGCGACAATAAAGCGGCCCGGCTCCAGCCACAGCTTGAACTGCGGGTACTGTTGTTTGAAGTCGGCCAGTCCCTTCTCAAGCAAAGCCAAATCCAGCGGCTGTTGACCTTCTTCATAAGGAATGCCGAGCCCCCCACCGAGATTCAAGACCTGAACATCAGGCAGGCGAGTGGCGATTTCGGCCAGCATACGGGCGTTATCGAGCCAGGTCGTGGTATCGAAAATGCCGCTGCCGGTATGGGCATGCAAACCAGTGATTTTTGCACCGGCATTGCTGAGCCGGGTCAGCACATCATCGAGATCGGAGAGCGGAATACCGAATTTGGCCTGCTGGCCGACGGTACGGACATGGGCGTGATGACCTTTGCCGGCACCGACATCCAGGCGCAGCAACACGTTCTTGCCTTTGAATAAATCCGGCCAATGCTCGATAGGATGCAAGTTGTCGAGCGTGACGGTGATGTCTTGTTTGAACGCGAACGCATATTCACTGCGCGGCGCAAAATTTGGCGTGAACAATATCCGGTTCGCCGGCAGTTGCGGCATCACCCTCCGCACACGCTCGATTTCGCCAATGCTGACGCATTCAAAATCGACATTGAGCCGTTCCAGGGATTGCAGCACAGCCGGATTGCAATTGGCCTTCATCGCATACAGCAAGCGATCAATCGATTTCAGTTGCCGCAATTGCTCAACCGACTCACGCACTCTTGGCAGCGAATACACATAGCAAGGTGCTGACAACGCCGAGCGTTCAATCAACTCTTGCGCTGCCGGCTGCCACCAGTCTGGCGTTGTTAACGGACCCGGTTCCGCAAACAAGGTGCGCCAACTCGGACCGAACACCGCCGGATGGCGGGCATGGGCGAGTAGATAATCATGCAAACGAGCGCTGACATCATCGGCGTGCTCGGCATCGATCACGAATGAGTAATTCAGATCGGACGCCGCCTGCGAAATCAGATGAATCGGGTAATCGGCGAATACCGACAGCGCATCGCCAAGCTGATGCAGTACGGTGCTGACATGACGGCCAACCAGTGTCACGACGGCGCAGTTTTCCAACACCTTGACCCGGCACAGACTGGAAAGCTCATCAACCAGCGACTGCATGGCACTGGCGCTCAAATCATTGGCCTTGCTGTCGAGCGTAACGGTGATATTGGTTTCCGAGGTGGAAACCAAATCAATCGATACGCCATGACGCTTGAACGCGGTAAAAGCATCGGCCAGGAAGCCAACCTGCTGCCACATGCCCAAGGTTTCCATGCTGATTAGCGTGATCGGCTTGTTGACCGACACCGCTTTCAAGCCGGAGACCACTTCGTCCTGTGGCTGCAGCCAGGTGCCTTCCATATCCGGGTAGCCGGTATGGGCGATACGCACCGGGATCTGCGCCAGACGCGCCGGCCGCACGCAGCGCGGGTGCAGCACTTTGGCGCCGGTCGTGGCCATTTCCTGGGCTTCGTCGTAATCAAGACTGCGCAGCAAACGGGCATTCGGAAATTGACGCGGATTGGCCGTGAACATGCCCGGCACATCAGTCCAGATTTCGAGCACATCGGCGCCGAGCAGCGCCGCCAGATACGCGGCCGAGGTGTCGGAACCGCCGCGACCAAGAATGACCGTTTCTTTTTGCTGATTACGAGCGATAAACCCCTGGGTCAGTACCATGCCGCCTTGCGCGACCACACTTTCCCGCAGCGCATCGTTACGCACCGGCTCGCAATGGGCGTTTAGATAATGACTGACCTCGGCACGATTGGCTTGTGGCGTCGACTGCAACCAGTCGCGCACATCCTGCCACTGGAACGGCGTGTCGTGCTTGGCGAGCTCAGTTTTGAAAAAATGCGCCAATAAGCGGCTGGACATCAGCTCGCCACAGCTTTGAATGCTGGCTTGCACCGGTAGCGGCAATGGCGCCGACCCAGATGCCCAGTCAAGAATCTGGTTCAATGGTTGCTGCCAAGCCTTACTCAACTCATCGCTGAGCGGCAAACCCAGCGCTTCGGCCAATTGCAGATGCTGGTTGGCGATCGCCTCAATCAACGGCTGCGCCGGTTCGCCATTGGCGATGCGCACCAGTTTATCGGTGACTTTGCTCAGCGCCGAAACCACGACGACGACCGCATCAAATCCCTGTTTTCGGCGTGTCAGCACGATTTCCGCAATACGACGGACGGTTTCTGCACTGGCTACGCTGGTGCCGCCAAACTTCAATACGGCAAGACGGGGGAACGACATGATGCTGGTTTCAACCTCTCTTTATTGGCTGGAAGAGCGCGTTCACTGACGAACGTGGATATCTGATCTCACTATAGAAGATGTCACGAGTCTGGCAGGAATCGATTCGGCAAATTCTGCGTACAACCACGACGAACCCGTGATATCAGCGCGATTCGTCAGCAAGATAAGTTTGTCACTTTACCATTGCCGGACGACGCCGGCGCAGTATCATAGCGCGCCCCGTTTTCGGCAAATGACCATTAGCGATAGGAACTCGAGATGAGCGAAACGTTTGAACAATTCCGCGCCCGCCGCGAAGCCGGCAATGAACTGGTGCTGGCCACCAAAAACCTTGGCATCAAGCGCTTCATGTCGCTGGACAAGGTTGCCTACGACGACGGCGCGCTACCACGCAAAACCAAGGAGCTGATGGGCCTGGTCGGTTCAATGGTGCTGCGTTGCAATGACTGCATCGACTACCACCTCGATACCTGTGTGCAAGTCGGCTGCTCGAAAGAAGAACTGGAAGAAGCATTCAGCATTGCGACTCTGATTGGCGGCTCTATCGTCATTCCGCACTTGCGCCACGCCTACATGAGCCTGGAGTTTTTGTTCGCTGAACACGAGAAGAAAGCGAAGTAAGACCGCTCAGGTTTTACAGCGCCAACACCTGCTTGACGAAAGGAATCGTCAAGCGCCGCTGCTCCTGCAGCGATGCTTTGTCGAGCATTTCCAGCGCTGAGCGCAGCGCCGCGATCTCGCGCGAATAACGGCTGAGCAGAAACAGCGCGACATCCTCCGGCACCCGCAAGCCTTTTTGCTCACCCCACTGCACCAACAGACGCTGGCGCGCCAGATCGTCCAGCGCCGGGATCTTCACCACCAGCAAACTGGCCAGGCGTGATCGCAAATCCGGTAGCATGCAGTTCAGTTGCGCCGCCGGCAACAAGGCGCTGACCGCCAAGCGATGGCCGCGATCACGCGCCGCATTGAACAATGCGAACAGGGCGTTGGCCCATTCCGGTTCGGCCGTCACGGCGTCAAGATTATCCAGACAAAGCCACTGACATTGCTCCAGACCATCGAGCATTTCCGGCCGCAATTGCGGGTGGGCCAAGTCGATGACAGCAACATGCTGACCGAGCGCATCAGCTTCTTTTGCCAGCGCGTGCAATAAATGGCTGCGGCCGCTGCCAGCAACACCATGCAGATAAACGCCAGGCACCGTCGACGGCGAATTGAGCGCGGCTCGTAAACCGGCAATCAATGAGGCATCGGCCGCAACGAAATTGTCGAAGCTGGCGTCATGGCGCCAAGGCAGGCCCAGTGGCAATTGCTCCATCAGGTGATGTCACCCGGCGTTTCAATGGCAGCAGGCGGCGTTTTTACATCGCCGTTATAGAAAGGCGATTGCTGGTAACGGCGCAGCGCGTGACGCAGCAACACCAGCAAAATGGCAGCGACTGGCAACGCCAGCAAAATACCAACAAAGCCAAACAAATGACCACCCGCCAGAATCGCAAAAATCACCGCAACCGGATGCAGCCCGATGCGATCGCCAAGGAGTAACGGCTGAAACACGGCGCCTTCCAAAATCTGGCCAATGGCGAACACGCCAATGACCCATAAGGCCATGACCGGATCGGCGAATTGCAGCAAGGCACCGACAACGGCCAACACCAGACCCAGTGCGAAACCGAGGTAAGGAATAAAACTGGCGAGACCGGCAAATACACCGACCAATAACGCAATGTCGAGCCCAACCATCCAAAGGCCGACCGTGTAGACCGCCGCCAGGGCCAGCATGACCATCAACTGACCGCGCAAAAACGCCGACAGGGCTTGATCACATTCGTGCACCAGTGGCGTCAGCACCGTGCGCCAACGCGGCGGCAACAGATTATTGGTGCCCTCCTTGATTTGCGGCCAGTCGCGCAGCAAAAAGAAAAACACCACCGGAATCATGACCAGATTGACGGCCAGCGAAATGATCGCCATGCCGCCCTGCCCGACTTTACCGGCAATGGTTTTCAGCACATCGCCAGCGGCCGGAATGTAATCGGTGAACGTTTCGCGAATGTAGGCCAGATTCAGTTTGTCGCTGTCGATATGAAAGGTACTGACTATCCAGGGCAGTGCGGTTTTATCAAACCATTCGGTCGCTGCCGGCAAACGCTCAATCACCAGCACGAATTCATGGCGCATCAGCGGAATGACCAGCAGGAAAAACACCGTGACCATCAGCATCATCAGCAACATGACGACCAGCACCGACAAGGTGCGCGGCAGCTTCCAGGCATTCAGCCGTTCAACCATTGGGTCGAACAAATAAGCCAGCGCGGCCGCAATCAAAAATGGCGTCAGTACCGGGCCAAGCAACCAAAGCAGTGCAATGCCGATTACGGCAGTCAACGACAGACCGGCGATTCGCCAGGCATTCATAAAGATTTCCTTTTTTGCATAAGGCTTGCCGTGCGCCGGCCCCACACCCAAACGTAATGGACACCGCTGATCACGGTCGTCAGTGTCACCGCAACGAGCGCCAGTTGAATGATGGTTGCCGGCACCGGCAACAAGGCCAGATGAACCAGCATGCCGCAGAGAAACAGAATCTGCGTCAAGGTATTGAGCTTGGACAGAATGCTCGGTTGCATTTCATACGGACCAAACAAATGATGAAACGCCAAGGCTCCGGAAACAATGACGACATCGCGCCCAATCACCAGCACCGTCAACCACCACGGCAGCACTCCAATCCAGGCCAACGCGGCAAAACCGCAAATCAGCATCAGCTTGTCGGCCAGCGGATCGGTAATGGCGCCGAAGCGGCTCTGCCAGGAAAACTGTTTGGCCAGAAAACCGTCAAGACCGTCTGACAAGCCGGCGACAAAAAACACCAGAAACGCCTTCTCAAATTCGCGTTCGAGCAACAGCCAGGTCATTGGTATGGTCAGCACGCAACGCGCGATGGTCAGCGCGTTCGGCAGGTGGCGCAATAGGGTCACGTTGCTGCGTCCTTCAGCGTGGGGTCCAATGAAACTCCAACTCGGTCGTGAATGCCGATTCCGGCACCAGTTGCAAACGGCCATCAAGGGTCAGCGCCTGCAAGAACGCCGCTTGCTCAGCAATCAAGCGTAGACTGTAAGTAATCTGATTCGGCTCCACCTTGACGACATCGACCTGCTGCACCGACTGCAAGCTTTGCAGGAAATTGGTCAGCTTGCCGTAATCACGCAGCTCGCTGACGCCATACACTTTTACCCATTGCTGGGCGTCTTTGCTGAGGTCGATAACGACGGCGTATTTGTCCGCATAGAAGCTTGCGATTTGCGCCATCAGCTGACGCACCGCTTCGGCGCGATTGGCGCCAGAGGCCATGAAACTTTCGCGGAACTGACCGTGCAACAAACTGGCTTCCGCCTGCCATTGGTTCGCTTGCTGCTCCAACCGGCCAACCAATGTCGCATCGGCGGCATAGCGCGAGGAATATTCCGTCATCGGGTCGAGAAAGCGGCCCCAGACATCGCTGATATTGATCGCTGCCGCTTCTTCCAAGTCGAGCAGTGGCAGCAACACCGGCACACCGAGATCGCGACTGGCGTCTTGAATATCGCGAATCACTGATGGTTCGTTATCATCGCCAATCAGCTTGCGACCAGAGCTGTCGGCCACCGCCAGCCACATCAGTGTCAACGGTCGGCGCTTGCCCCAAATCGGCGCCGCGGCGGCCTGAATCAAACGGTCAATCGCTCGTTGATCAAAGCTCGCTTCCAACACCAATTGTTTTGGCGTATCGGCCGGGGCATCGCTGGCCGGCGACTGCAATTTGAATTGATAGCGCTGCACAAAGCTGGAGGCTTTCTTCAGATTGTCCTGAACCAGCGTATGACTGAGCAGTGCCGATGAACCGGACACCTTGGTCAATACCTGTTGCATCGCGGCCATTTCAGCCTGTTGACGAGTCGGCTCCTGTTGATCGACAACCGGAATAACACCGGTGTACAGGTCCGGCACTTCAACGGCCGCCACGGGCATCACTATCATCAACAGCACTAACGCGCGCCACAACACCGGCATTATTAACACTCCCATACGGTTTAGCTGCCAATGATATAGGAAAGCCGCTACGCTTCAAAAAATCTCGCGCAATTGTGCGTTCCGCGGCAAATAACTGATTCCACAGAGGTTTCCAATGAAAATCGGATTGGCACTGCTCCTTGCGCTGGCTGCTGGCAAGGCTAACGCGACGGAATTACCGTCCGGCAGCCGGCTGATGCACTGTGGTGAGCGGGCCTTGCACGTGCACGAGCAAGGCAAGACGCAAAATGATATCGGCATTATTCTGCTGTCCGGACCTACCGATAGCTGGGCTGCTGACTCAGCTTGGTTTGTTACGCTGCAACCACTGCTGGCAAAAAGCACCATCACACGCAGCATCGATCGGCTCAATCATGGCTTGAGCGCCGTCGGCGGTGATGGCTCCTATGCCCGCTCGGCCGATGATCTGGCTTGCCTAATCAAGCAATTCCCGGAAAAGCAGCATATCGTCATCGCCTTTGCCAGCAGCAATCTGATGCTCCTCCACTACCTGGACCGGCACGGCAGCGACAAACTGAAATCGGCGATACTGATAGACCCGGACGGACTGACACCGGCCGTGGCGTCGTTTTATGCCGAGCAAGCGAAAATGTTCCAGGATCCGGCCATTCCAGAATTCGTACGCAGCGGCAAATACGATCAACGCGCAGCCGCCAAAGTCACCTCCGATCGCGAACATTTCCTGAAACTGGCCGGCAACCTGCCCTACCAGCAAGCCTTGTTGGATGCGATTCTGGCTGGACGTAGCGATCGCGAACGTATCGTCGCGCAGATGGCCGATATCGGTCGCTACGACCAGGATGTGCTGAGCGCCGCCAAGCTGAGCTGGCCGAAAAACCTGCCGGTATGGGTCGTCGATACCGATTTCGAACGCCTGACGATTGAGCAAGCCAAAGACGAGGCTGAACGCCAGAAATTCGAAAACTGGCGCAGCGAAAACGCCAAGTGGATGAAGAACTTGCCCGGCGTTTGCTACCTGCCGACCAAGTCGACCGAGCATCTGATCATCGTTGAGCAGGCTACAATGATCGCAGCCCTCGGCGAAAAGCTGTTAGCCGGTCAATCCTGCCCGCATTCCTCATGACAGCGCGCCCGGCAACCGCTAAACTGTCGCCCCTTTTTTTCCGAGCCCCTGGAGCCATCATGACCAACGACAGCAAGCCCTCGTTGTCCTACAAAGACGCTGGTGTGGATATCGAAGCAGGCGACGCCCTCGTTGAGCGCATCAAGCATGTGGCCAACCGCACCCGCCGTCCGGAAGTGATGGCCGGTCTTGGCGGCTTTGGCTCGCTGGTCGCGCTGCCAGCCGGTTACGAAGAGCCGGTACTGGTTTCCGGCACCGACGGTGTTGGCACCAAGCTGCGTCTGGCCATGGATTTGAAACGCCATGACACGATCGGCATCGATCTGGTCGCGATGTGCGTCAATGATGTTGTCGTGCAAGGCGCCGAACCGCTGTTCTTCCTGGATTACTACGCCACCGGCAAACTGAATGTCGATGTCGCTGCCGATGTCGTCAGCGGTATTGGTAAAGGTTGCGAACTGGCCGGCTGTGCGCTGGTTGGCGGCGAAACCGCCGAAATGCCCGGCATGTACCACGGTGAAGATTATGACCTAGCCGGCTTTACCGTCGGCGTCGTCGAGAAAAGCAAAATCATCGACGGCCATGACGTGCGCGTTGGTGACGCCTTGATTGGCGTTGCTTCCAGCGGTCCACACTCGAACGGTTACTCCCTGATCCGCAAAATCATCGAAGTGAGTAAAGCCGATTTGAACCAGCGCGTTGGCGAAAAAACCCTGGCCGATGCCTTGATGGAACCAACCCGGATTTACGTCAAAGCAATGCTGAACCTGATTCGCCAAATTCCCGTGCACGCCCTCGCCCATATCACTGGCGGTGGTATTCTCGAGAACGTACCGCGCGTATTGCCAGACCACACCAAAGCCGTGATCGACAGCAAGAGCTGGACACTGCCGCCAGTATTCCAGTGGCTGCAGGAAAACGGTAACGTGCAAAGCACCGAAATGTACCGCACGTTCAACTGCGGTATCGGTATGGTTATCGCGGTGCCGGCATCGGCACTCGACAACGCCCTGAGCCTGCTGCGCAATATGGGAGAAACGGCCTTCCACATCGGCCATATCGCCAGCGCTGGCAACGAACACAGCGAACCGTTTGTCGAAATGGTGTAATCGCCAATCGTACCGGGTGCCATGCGCACCCGGTGTTGTTTTAGCCCGAAGAAAACGTTTATGCCCTGTCGTCTGCTGATCCTGATTTCCGGAAACGGTTCCAACCTGCAAGCCTTGATCGATGCCTGCGCCGATGGCCGCGTCGACGGTCAGATTATCGGCGTGATCAGTAACGTGCCGGATGCGTTCGGCTTGCAACGCGCTGCGCGCGCCGGCATTGTCACCGCCGTTGTTGATCACCGCCAGTTTGAAAACCGTTCAGCTTTTGATCAGGCGCTGCTCGCTACGATGCAATCCTTCGATGCCGATTTGATTGTATTGGCGGGTTTTATGCGTATTCTCGGTGATAACTTGGTCAATGCGTATTCCGGTCGGATGCTGAATATTCATCCGTCGCTGTTGCCGCGCTATCCCGGTTTAAAAACGCACCAGAAGGCGCTAGCAAATGGCGATAAAGAACACGGAGTGACAATTCATTTCGTTACTGCCGAATTGGATGGTGGGCCATTGATTGCTCAGGCCCGTTGCCCAATTCTGCCGGAAGATGATGAAGCAAGCCTGGCCAAGAAAGTGCACGAGCTGGAACACCAGCTTTATCCCTTGGTCGTGCAATGGTTTGCCAGCGATCGCTTGCACTGCCAGAACAATCAGGCGTTTCTCGATAAGCAATTACTGATGGAGCCGGTGCAATGTTGAACAAGTGCCTAGTGCTGCTGCTCGCATTGTTTGTTTCACTCGCTGAGGCAAGTGAAGTACCGCTGCGCCCATACAATGCCCAATACTTATTGTTACGCGGAGACAGCGAAGTAGGCACCGGCAACATTCAACTGCAACCGCTTGATCAACAACAATGGCAGTTCAGCACCAGCTCAAAAGCGTCGATCTTTTTTCTCGATTTCACCGACACCGAAACCTCGACATTCATCTGGAATGATCAACACGCCAAGCCACTGAAGTTCAGCAAGCGCACCACCACACCGACACGTGATCGCTTTACCGAACAAACTTTCGACTGGCAAGCCATGAAAGAAACCGGCAAGAACGAAAAGCGCCAATGGCAAGTTGACTTGCAGCCAGGTTTGAATGACATGCAAACCCAGGTGCTGAATCTGCAAATCGATCTGCTGAATAATCACCGCCCGCTGAGCTATCCGGTCAGCAAGAAAGGCGGCGTCAAAACCTATGAGTTTGAAGTCAAAGGCGAAGAAATTTTGGACACCCCTCTCGGCAAACTGAAAACCATCCGGGTGGAACGCGTGCATGATGCCGATGACGACCGCCGAACCATCACCTGGTTCGCCAAAGACCATCAATATGTACCGGTACGTCTACAGTTTTTCGAAGATGGTGACGAACAGGGTGAGTTGCAGATTCAGGCGCTGCAGTTAAGCTCTTTTGCCAACTGATTGCACGCCAAAAAGAATGAAACGACACAGACCCGAGCCATGAATTGACACTCATGCCCGCGGCAAATCAAGAACTGCGGGAAGTTAAGTGTATTGCAAAGAACAAGAAAACAAACGATCAGCAATCAGCGCAGTGAATTGATAGCGAAGTAACCATTTGCACCAAATAAAAAACCACCCGAAGGTGGTTTCTATATTTGGCGGAGAGGGTGGGAGTCGAACCCACGGTACAGCAAGCTGTACACCGGATTTCGAATCCGGCCCATTCGGCCACTCTGGCACCTCTCCGAACAGTTTTACCTTTCGACGACTGCATAATACGCAACCGCAACGGCGGCGTATTATGCTAAATAAATTGGCTTTAGTCGAGCGAAATTCCCAGGCGTTTGGCGACTTCTTCATAGGCTTCGACGACATCGCCCAAGCCCTGACGGAAACGATCTTTGTCGAGCTTTTTGCGTGTGGCTTTGTCCCACAGGCGGCAGCCATCTGGCGAGAATTCATCACCCAAAATGATTTCGCCGTTGAAGCGGCCAAATTCGAGTTTGTAGTCAACCAGAATCATGCCGGCGTCATCAAACATCTGCTTCAGAATGTCATTGACCTTGAAGGTCAGTTCTTTCATCCGGGAAATTTCGGCGTCGGTCGCCCAGCCAAATGAACGGATGTGATATTCGTTGACCATCGGGTCGTGCAATGCGTCGTTTTTCAGGAAGAATTCGAATGTCGGCGGATTCAGTTCCTTACCTTCTTCGACGCCCAAACGACGGGTAATCGAACCGGCGGCGACATTACGCACCACGCACTCGACCGGCACCATGTCCAGTTTTTTCACCAGACTGTCGGTATCCGACAACAGCTTGACGAAATGGCAAGGAATACCCGCATGTTGCAAACGCGTCATGATAAACGCGTTGAACTTGTTGTTGACCATTCCCTTGCGATCCAACTGCGCGACTTTCTGGCCATCGAAGGCCGAAGTGTCGTTACGGTAATGCATGATCAGATGATCGGCATCCTCGCAGCTATAAACCGATTTTGCTTTGCCCTTGTACAGCTCTTGCAACTTTTGCATGGTATTCACCAGTACATCTATGGCCGATCGGAACCGCCGATCGTGATCCAGTCAAATCCGTGTTGCTGTCCAGCAACGCCCACTTCTTCGGGCTGCCAGCCCAGCACCGCCGCCAGCGCTGCTTGCGCCAGAATCGGCTGGTTGTTTTCTTCACTCAAGTGCGCTGCAATCACCATGCGCAATCGTTGTCTATCCAGTCCATCGAGCAAGGCCGCACTTTGCGCATTGCTCAAGTGACCGTATTCACCACCTACGCGACGTTTCAACGCCGGTGGATAACGGCCGGTGCGCAGCATCTGCTCGTCGTGATTGCATTCGAGCATTAGCACATCACAAGCACCAATTTGTTCGCAAACAAACGGCGTCGGATGGCCGAGATCGGTAACCAGCGCAAAACGTTGTTCACCGTTGTCGAACACCCATTGCAAGGGCTCGCGCGCATCGTGCGGCACCGAAAACGGAAAAGCCCGTAGCCTCCCAAAGGATACGGGTTGTTCGGAGCGCATGATTTGCAGGGCGCGGATTGTGCCACAGCGGTCTGCCAAATAGCTACCCTGGCTGAGCATTACCGGCAAATTATAACGCCGGGCCAATGGCCCGACGCCGCTGATATGGTCGCTATGTTCATGGGTGACCAGAATCGCCGTGATGGCAGCAGGCTCGACACCAAGCCTGGCCAGCCGCCGTTCGGTTTCCGCCAGCGGAAAACCGCAATCGACCATCAACAGCGTTGACTGGTCGGCAACCAACAAACTATTGCCTTTGCTGCCGCTGCCGAGACAAGCGATTCTCATCGGTGTTAACGGCGATTGAATTCCTGTGCCGGTCGACGTTCCTGGAATACTTCCGACAACACCGGGAATACTTTTTCCATGGTTTCGGCGTTCAATACTTCACCGTCACGGCTGAACAGAATCGCGGTCTGATCACCAACCGGCTTCAGTTCGATAACGTACTCACCTTCACTGAGATCGATACGGCGCGAATCGCCACCGAACAAGCTGCTCCAGAAGCCTGACGCCTCATGCGCCAGCGTTGTGTAGTACAGGTGCTTGCTGGTGTCCTTGTCGTCGACCAGGAAGCCAAGCCGTTCGATAACCGCCGGAGTAATCTCCCAGGCGCGTTCGAGCGAGGCATTGGCCAACAGACCGCTCTGCCCTTCCGGACTGGTCCATAGCACCACCGGCACGCCAGCGCGGGCCGCCAACACGCGGGCTCGGGCATCAGCGGTCAACTGTTCATCGTAGAAACCGAGAAACTGATTCAAGATGTTGACACCGTCGCGACGGCTATCGGCTTGGCTAATCCAACCCTGCTCTTCTGACAAGGCTTCTGCCTTGCTGACGGTGACAACCAATTGGTTTTCATTTGGATTTTCGCCAGGACTTAACTGGAACAAGTACTGCCACCGATAGCTTTCGATGTCGCGATCAAGCACCCAATCGCGGAACCAGCCGATAGGCTCGGTCTGTACCCAATCGGTGCGGATCACGCCGGCTTCGTTGTTCACGTCCAACAGATTGATATCGTTGCGTTCAAAAAACGCCAACAAGCGCTGCCACAGTTGCTCACGTTCAACGTAAATCAGGCTTTTCGCTACCATCGCGTCCTGAACGCCGACCACTCCTTCTCCTGCCGACAAAACCAACGCCGGCGGTTCGATATCGAGTTTTTCGCCAACCGGCTGCCGCGCCATCGCTGGCGTCAGCGGCGGAATCGGGTAACGGTCCTGCGGTTGATAGCCGGTCATGCCTTCCGGCATTTGCAGTGGCGGGCGCTGCTTGGCGTCGAGGTAATCGTGTTCGGTATCGCGGATCCAGCCGTCTTTGCCATATAACCAGCCGCAACCGGATAACGTAACGGACGACAGGCCGGCAAGCAGCAGCACTTTATAATTCATTCAATGACTCCAGCACGACGCATCGCGGCGCGCACAACGGGTTTATTCGCTTCTGTCAGTGGCAGAAGCGGTAAACGCAAATTATCCGAACCACCAAGCAACTGGCTGACCGCCCATTTGGCTGGCGTCGGATTCGGCTCCACAAAAAGGTCGTTATGAAGACCCTGCAAACGTTCGTCCAGTTCCCGGGCAATGCCAACCCGATTGGCTAGTGCCGCTTCGCACATCTCGGCCATCGCTTTCGGCGCGACATTGCTGGTGACAGAAATGACGCCATGCCCGCCCTGCAGCATAAAGGCACAAGCGGTCGCATCATCGCCGGACAGCATAAGAAAATCCTTGCCGGCCCCCGCCTGGATGGCACTCAAGCGCTCGAGCTTGCCGGTCGCTTCCTTGATGCCGGCGATCTGCGAGTGCTTGGCCAAACGAATCACCGTTTCCGGCAATAAATCACAGCCAGTTCGTCCCGGAACGTTGTACAAAAGCACCGGTTTGGCAGCAGCATCCGCTACGGCAATAAAGTGTTGGTAAAGACCTTCCTGGGTCGGACGCAAATAATAGGGCGTCACACAAAGCGTACCGTCAACACCAAGCGATTCGGCTTTGCGTGTCAAGGCAACCGCTTTTGCCGTGGCGGCACTGCCGGTACCGGCAATCACCGGAATCCGAGCGGCAACGGTTTCAACCACGGTTTTGACGACATGCAGGTACTCGTCATCGGTTAGCGTCGCGGATTCACCGGTGGTGCCCATCGCGACGATGCCGTGGGTGCCCTGACCGATATGCCATTCGACCAGTTGTTTCAGCCGGGCTGTATCAATACCGCCGTTCGCCGTCATCGGCGTAATCAGCGCCACGATGCTGCCTCTGAACATGCGTCACCCCTCAAATTTGAAAGGCGGCAATGGTACAGGCCGGTGAAAGTTATTGACAAGCAAGAACGCTCGGTCACTAATAAGCTTTATAAGAAATCGAACCCTGTACCGCGGTTAGCTCATGTCCAGTTTGCTTGTTTGTTCCGCACTCGGCCCTCACTCTCCAGAAGTCGTCCCTGAATTCGCTCGTCTGGCCACGGAATGCCAGTGCACGATTATTGATATGCGGGTGTCGGTGCTTGGACGGGATATCGTGCTCGGCATTCTGCTGACCGGGCATTGGAATGCCTTAGCCAAATTTGAAATGCAATCGGCGACATTGGCCAATCGTCTGGAGCTGGTGTTCAACACCCGGCGTACGCAAGCCACGCAACTACCGGACGCGTCTTTACCGTACTCTGTACAAATTTTCAGCAGCGACAACGTCAATCTGATTTCCGATGTCACCTCGTTCTTTGTTCAGCAAGGCGTCGCCATTCAAGAGCTGTTTGCCAACACCTACCAAGCCCATCAGACCGGCGGCACCGTCTCGGTGCTGAATCTGGCCATCGCGATACCAGCCAGCACCCATTTGAACGCCTTGCGCGATCAATTCCAGATGCTTTGCGATGAGTGTAATCTCGACGGCATCATGGAGCCGATAAAGAGCTAACATGTTATGGTACGGACCACTCCTGATTCGCGTACAACGAAACGTTGTCGAATAGATTTAAAGAAGGTTCGCATGAGCACGACCATCGGCAAAGCCGCACCCGCTTTTTCGCTCGCCGCCACTGGCGAAAAAACCATCAGCCTGAAAGATTTCAAAGGTCAGCACGTCGTGCTGTACTTCTATCCGCGCGACAGCACACCGGGCTGCACTCAGCAGGGTCAGCAGTTTCGCGACTTGTACCAAAAATTTGCTGCCGAAGATGCAGTGATTCTGGGTGTTTCCCGTGATTCAATGCGTTCGCATGAAAACTTCAAGGCAAGGGAAGCGTTCCCGTTTGATTTGCTGTCCGACCCGGACGAGAAAGCCTGTCAGGCTTATGATGTCATCAAAGAAAAGAATATGTACGGCAAGAAAGTACTCGGCGTCGAACGCAGTACGTTTTTGATCGACAAGAAAGGCATATTGCGCAAGGAATGGCGAAAAGTCAAAGTGCCCGGCCATGTCGCCGAAGTGCTTGCCGAACTGCAGGCATTGAATGCCTGAACAGCAGAAAAATTTGCTGCCGTCCTGCAAAAAACAGTGCTAGTCTTGAATCAAGGCCTGTGTGCAAAACGCCGGCCTTGATCACCCCACCCACTATCGCAAGGAGACCTGCCGCAATTTCCCCAACTGCACATCCATCGGCGCCTAAACTCTGATGCACGAAGCATCGGATTAGACAGATCACAAACGATAACGCAGGATTCCGTGATGGCACGAGCAAAAATCAGTGGTAAACGCCTGTTCGTACTGGATACGAACGTTCTGATGCACGATCCCTCCTCCCTGTTCCGCTTCGCTGAACACGATGTTTTTCTCCCGATGATTGTTTTGGAAGAACTCGACGGCAGCAAGAAAGGCGCCTCGGAAACGGCGCGCAACGTTCGCCAGGTCAGCCGCTTTCTCGACGATTTGCTGAACCAGAATAAATCGATCGATATCGAGAAAGGCATTCCGCTGAACACGATTCCACTCGGCAAGGAATTATGCGAAAAAGTCGCCGGCAAGCTGTATGTGCAAACCCGGGAAATGGCACATGTGCTGCCAGCAACCTTGCCAGGTACCAAAGCCGATAACACGATCCTCAATGTCGCGCTGGCGTTGTCGCAAGAAGCGCGTGCCGAACGCGTAACGCTGGTTTCGAAAGACATCAATCTGCGCATCAAGGCGACGACGCTTAGCATTCACGCCGAAGACTATTTCAACGACCGGGTGCTCGATGAAATCGAACAACTGCACACCGGCATGTTTGCACTGCCACCGAATTTCTGGGAATCGCATGCAAAGAAAATGGATTCCTGGCAGGAAAAAGGCCGCACTTATTACCGTGTTTCCGGACCACTTTGTTCCGAATGGTTTGCCAATCAATGTCTTTACAAAGAAGACGATGACTTTGAAGCGATCGTTCGTCGCATCGAAGGCAAAACGGCGATTATCGAAATCGCCAGCGATTACCGACACAAAAACCACAATGTCTGGGGCATTGTCGCGCGCAATCGCGAACAAAGCTTTGCGCTGAATTTATTGATGGATCCGGACGTCGATTTCGTCACCTTGCAAGGCTCAGCCGGTACCGGCAAAACCTTGCTTACACTGGCTGCAGCCTTGGAACAAACGATAGAGCGCGGTCATTACAAAGAAGTGTTGGTCACTCGGGTGACGGTGCCCGTTGGTGAAGACATTGGTTTTCTGCCCGGTACTGAAGAAGAAAAAATGACGCCGTGGATGGGCGCACTGATGGACAACCTGGAAGTGCTGGCTCCCACCGATGATCACGGCGAATGGGGTCACTCCGCGACGCAAGATGTATTGAAGCGCTGGGTCAAGGTGCGTTCATTGAACTTCATGCGTGGCCGCACATTTTTGAACAAGTTCGTGATCATTGATGAGGCGCAGAACTTGACGCCGAAACAGATGAAAACGCTGGTCACCCGTGCCGGTCCTGGCACCAAGCTGGTTTGTCTCGGCAATGTTGCGCAGATTGACACACCCTATTTAACAGAAACCAGCTCCGGCTTGACCTATGTGGTGGATCGCTTCAAGCACTGGGAACACAGCGGTCACATCACGCTGAAACGCGGCGAGCGTTCACGTCTGGCTGATTACGCATCAGAAATCTTGTAATCAACCAAGAAAGCGGGTGTATTCAGCCCGCTTTTTCAATAACAAATACGAAGGGCGCCTGATCACTCTGGCTCAGCAACTGATGGCCGGCGAGTCGACACCAGGCAGGAATATCCCGGCAACTGCCAGGATCAGTGGCATGCAATTCCAGGCATTGCCCCGGTTGCAGACGATGCATCGCCTGCTTGGCTTTTAACAGTGGCATAGGGCACGGCAGTCCGACCGCGTCGACCTGTAAGCTGATCTGAGGTTCGGTCACAAACAAGGCTCCGGAATTATTTGTACGATTGTGGCGTAATTCATCGCTTCCTCTGGTCTATGCAATTGCAGTGCGCTCGGCCCGTCTCTACAATTTCCGAGCCTTCATGACACGCCTTTCGCGGTGAAGTAGATTAAGACAGTTTAACAGTTGTACCGGACGACAAGGTTTATTGACCACAATGCACACATGGTTTCAGCGAATTCTGACAGGCACGTTGTGTGCAATGCTGCCGATCATTGCCTACAGCAGCGAACTGCCGGATATGGGCAGCTCCACCTCAAAAGTCCTTTCGGAACAGTACGAACAACTGGTCGGCGATGCTTACATGCGCCAGTTGCGCCAGTTCTTGCCGGTTATTGACGATCCGGAACTGGTTGAATACATCAACGATCTCGGTTTTCGACTGGTCGCCAACGCTCCCGATGCACAAGGGCGGCAGTTCTATTTTTTCCTCGTGAATGACTCATCATTGAACGCATTTGCGCTGCCCGGTGGTTACATCGGCGTGCATTCAGAGCTGTTTCTGATGGCTGAAAATGAAAGTGAGTTAGCGGGCGTTCTGGCGCACGAGATCGCCCACGTCACCCAGCGCCATCTGGCGCGCCGTCTGGAACGCCAGCAACAGTTGAGCTTTCCTACTTTGGCGGCAATTCTCGGCGGCCTGATTCTCGCCGCTGCCAACCCAAACGCCGGCATCGCGGCAATGAGTGCCGCCCAGGCCGGTGCCCAGCAGATGCTCATCAACCATACCCGTGCCAATGAATCGGAAGCCGATCGTATCGGCATGCAGATCTTGTCCGAAGTCAATCTTGACCCTTATGGCATGGCTACGTTTTTCGAAAAAATGGAACAAACCACGCGCTACCTGCGTCTGCCACCGCCGGTATTGCTGACCCACCCGGTCAGTCAGCAGCGAATGGCCGATGCCCGTCTGCGAGCCGCGGAATTTCGTGTCGGCCTGGTACCGGCATCGACACGTTTGTATTTGATGCAGACAAAAATGCGGGCGCTTGTCGAAAAAGAAGTTTCGACACTGGAGCGAGCACAAGAAACACTGGACAAACGTGCACCGGATGATGTGCTGACTTTATACAGTCGAGCGCTGTTACGCATGCGTCAGGACAAACCAATCGAAGCACTGACGCTGGCGGAAACCTTGCGTCAACGTGAGCCGAAGAACTTGAGTTTTCTGTTGCTCGCGACGAAAGCGATGAATGCACTGAACCAGCACGACGCGGCGGAAAAACTGTTGGCGAAAGAATTGGAGCTGCAACCAAATCATCATGCGTTGACGGTCGCCTATGCGCAGACCTTGATGGCTAACAACAAGGCGGCAGCCGCTCGGGAAAAATTGCTCGCTTATGTCAGCCTGCCGGATACCGAACCGAATGTTTATCAGTTATTGGCAGCGGCCCAGCAAGCCTCTGGTCATCCCGATGAAGTGCATGAAAGCCAGGGGCTGTATTTGTTGAGTATTGGCGATTTGCATGGTGCACTGGCGCAATTTGAAGTGGCCGTTCGATCCTACTCCGATGACCCTTACGCCAGTGCGCGGATCAATGCTCGCATCAAGCAGATTCAGAATATCTTGATGGAACAGCGGCGGCGCCGCTGATCATCGCATGACAAGCGGCGCTTACAGCGCCGCTTCGTCTTCTTCGCCGGTCCGAATGCGAATCACTTTGTCGACGTCGTACAGGAAAATTTTACCATCGCCGATTTTACCGGTTCGTGCCGTTTCCTGAATCACTTCAACGCAACGATCGGCCAGATCATTTGGCACCACCAGCTCGATTTTCACTTTCGGCAGAAAGTCCACCATGTATTCGGCACCGCGATATAGCTCAGTGTGCCCCTTTTGTCGGCCAAAGCCCTTGACCTCGCAAACCGTCATACCGGTAATGCCGACCTCACCGAGTGCTTCGCGTACATCGTCGAGTTTGAACGGTTTGATAATCGCTTCAATTTTTTTCATGGCTGGTCTCGGTTTGCAGTCGTATTGAAAGTGTAAACGGTATTGCGCTCAGCGCCAGTCATCGGACTGACGGGAGAACCCGGAGGTGATCGGATAACGCCGGTCACGGCCGAAAGCCCGTTTGGAAATGCGCGGTCCCGGTGCGCTTTGCCGACGCTTGTATTCGGCTCGATCGACTAGCTGCATGACACGGCGCACGACATCGCGGTCAAAGCCATCCTTGACGATTTCCTCCAGGCCCCAATCCCGCTCGATATAACGTTCCAGAATGGCATCGAGAACCGGATATGGTGGCAAATTGTCTTCATCTTTCTGGTCCGGCGCCAGCTCCGCTGACGGCGCGCGCTCAATGACCCGACGTGGAATGCGTTCCGTTTCACGATTGCACCATTCCGACAGTTGATAGACGAGCATTTTCGGCAGATCTTTCAGCACATCGAAACCGCCAGCCATATCGCCGTACAGCGTCGCGTAGCCAACCGCCATCTCACTCTTGTTGCCCGTGGTCAGCACCAATGAGCCGAACTTGTTCGACAAGGCCATCAGTGTCGTGCCACGACAGCGCGCCTGCAGATTCTGTTCGGTGACATCAACGGCAGTGCCGGCAAAATGTGGCGCCAGTGTCTTCATGAAGCTATCCACCATCGGCGCAATGTCAATGATGTCAAACCCGGCACCAAGGACTGCAGCCTGTTGCCTGGCATCTTCGATGCTCATTGAGGCGGTGTAGCGATAAGGCATCATCACCGCACGCACATTCTCGGCCCCAATCGCTTCACAGGCGATAACCAGCGTCAGCGCGGAATCGATACCGCCGGATAAACCGAGCAGCACGCCTTTGAAGCCGTTTTTCTGCACGTAATCGCGAACGCTGACCACGAGCGCAGCAAAAATTTCATCCAATGAAGTCTCGCGACGCTCTGGCAGTCGTTCCGGATTGGAGGAGAACAGCTCGTGAATCAGCAAATCATCGGCAAACAATTTGGCGCGCGCCACGCAATGGCCCTGCTCCCAGACTTGCGATTGGCCATCGAAAATCAATTCATCCTGGCCACCAACCTGATTGACATAAACAATCGGTAAACCGCTTTCGCGATGCCGACTGCTGAGCGTCATCAACCGCTCGGCGTTCTGATGTTTGTGCCAAGGCGAACCATTCGGGCTCAGCACCAGCTCGGCGCCAGCAGCTTTGCAAGCGGCAATCGGTTCCGGGTGCCAGAGATCTTCACAAATCAACAAACCGACTTGCCGTCCACGCCAATGGAAAACACAGGTTTCCTCGCCCTCACTGAAATAGCGGTGTTCATCAAATACCAGATAATTCGGCAAACGTTGCTTGCGATAGGTGACTAAATGCTGACCATCAGCAAATACTGAAGCGCTGTTGTAAAGCTGTTGCTGATAGCGCTCGGGGTGACCCACAACAATGGCCACGCCGTGACTGGCCTTGGCAATGTCACTGAGCGCGTGTTCGACACCGCGCAGAAAATCGGCGCGCAGCACCAGATCTTCGGCTGGATAGCCACAAACCACCTGCTCGGAAAAGACAATCAGTTCCGCACCGGCGCTTTTCGCCTGTTCAATCGCAGTCAGCATCCGGGCTGTATTGTGCTGCATGTCGCCGACAATGACGTTCAATTGCACCAAGGCAATTCGCATGTTTCCCACTCCACCACGCCGGCAAGTCCGGCGAAACTTCATTGGCGTGAATTTTCGCCGATCTGGCGGATGATGGATAGCACTGAATCAACAGATATCGTGCTCGCCGACCATGGCAAACAACCACTGAGCGCTCGCTATACTTGCACAAACACCGGAAAATACTGACACTGCGTTTCCACAGTTAATCAGGTCACTTTTGCCACGCGATGAGCCGTCGACCACCACCTGCCCTGATCCGCGCCCGAGAACATAAAGGCACACGCGAGCATTACACCTGGCGTGCGCTGGTCATGTTCAACCTCTATCGCTTTATGGTGGCGGCCGGCATGTTGGTGGTGTTTGAATTTCAACTCGGCCCGCAAATCCTCGGTCACGATACGCCGGATTTGTTTCGGCAAGCCGCTTACACCTATTTCACGCTGACGCTGCTGACCATTCCTCTGCTGTATCGGCGACAGCCCGGCTATCGGACCCAAGTGGTGATCATGGCGGTGATCGACATCATCGCCATCACGGTTGTCATGCACGCCAGTGGCGGGCTAAGCACCGGTTTGGGCGCGTTGCTGGCCGTCAGCATCACGACCACCAGCCTGCTGCTTGCCCGCCCCTGGGCGATTGCTTTCGCTGCCGCCGCCAGTCTGGCCATTGTTACCGAGCATAGTTACGCGTTCTTCCAGGGTGAGCGCAACCTGACCACGTTCACCCAGGCCGGCATTCTCGGCGCGACGTTTTTTGCGATGTCGGCGCTGGCGCTGATGCTGGCGCGACGAATCCGCGAGTCAGAAGAAGTTGCCGAAGCCAGCCGGGCCAGCCTGGCGAAACTGGAGCGCTTGAACGAACACATCATTCAATACATGAATACCGGCGTGTTGGTGATCGATCGACAAGGTCGGATTCAATTGATCAACCATGCCGCCTGGACCATGCTGGGCTTGCCTCAGGGCGTGCAACAATTGCCGCTGGAAGATGTCAGCGTCGCATTGGCCAAGCAGGTTCGGCACTGGCGTCGCAATCCAGAAATGAAAGTGGTGCCGTTCAGCGTAGGCGCAACCTTGCCGGACCTGATGCCGACGTTTACTTCGCTCGGCGCCGATCAAAACCTGACGCTTATCTTCCTCGAAGACACCAGCAAAACGACCCAACAGGCAACCCAGATGAAGCTGGCGTCACTAGGCCGACTGACGGCCAGTATTGCCCACGAAATCCGTAACCCGCTCGGGGCATTGAGCCATGCCGCGCAATTGCTGAAAGAGTCGCAAGAAATCGGTACGGCTGATCAACGGCTGGTCGATATCATCGGCAAGCATTCGGCGCGAATGAATAACATCATCGAGAACATTCTGCAGTTGTCGCAGCGTCAGCCATCGAAAATGGAAACAATTCAACTGCATAGCTTTCTGAATAATTTTCTCGATGATTTCCGGGTCGGTCGCGATCCGGTGCCGGAGATACATCTGGACATCAATCCGCGCGATGCCACCGCCATGTTTGACATCGGACAACTGATACAGGTACTGACCAATCTGTGCGAAAATGGTATACGTTACAGCATCCGCAAAGTGAATCGGCCGCTGCTGGAAATTCATGCCGGACTGGATGCGACCAATCAACGCCCGTTCATCGATGTCATCGATTACGGTGAAGGCATTGCCCCGGAGATCGCGGAGAAAATGTTCGAGCCGTTTTTCACCACCAGCGGCAAAGGCCTTGGCCTCGGATTATATCTGGCGCGTGAGTTATGTGAAGCCAACCAGGCGCAACTGAATTACATTCCGATTCCCACTGGCGGCACCTGTTTTCGCATCAGTTTTGCGCCAATAAGAAGGATACTTCCTGCTCTATGAAAAACCCGTTAGCGCTGATCGTCGATGACGAACCGGATATTCTCGAACTGCTGTCCATCACGCTAGGCCGCATGCGCGTCGACACCAAAGAAGCGGCAACGCTGCAAGAAGCGCGACAACTGCTGGAAGACACGCCGTTCGATATGTGTCTGACTGATCTGCGCCTGCCAGATGGCGATGGCATCGAATTGGTCAAACATATCCAGCAAGTCAAACCGAATCTGCCGGTCGCCGTGATCACCGCACATGGCAATATGCAGACCGCCATTGAGGCGATGAAGGCAGGCGCTTTTGACTTTCTGTCGAAACCCATCGATTTGAACACGCTGCGCGATCTGGTCAAGAACGCGCTGCATCTGCAACCGCCGGCACCGACCACTAAAGAAAGTGATATTCCAACCGGTTCGCCACGTCTGATTGGTTCCAGCAGCCGCATGTCGGCCTTGCGCCAAACCATCGCCAAAGTGTCGCGCTCGCAGGCGCCGATCCATATCACCGGCGAATCCGGTACCGGCAAAGAGCTGGTGGCGCGTTTGATCCACGCCTTGGGTCCACGCAAAGAAGGACCATTTGTACCGGTCAATTGCGGCGCCATTCCCGGCGAGTTGATGGAAAGCGAGTTTTTCGGCCACAAGAAAGGCAGCTTTACCGGCGCCATTGCCGACAAACCGGGCTTGTTTCAAACCGCCGATGGCGGCACGCTTTTTCTCGATGAAGTCGCCGACCTGCCGTTGACGATGCAAGTCAAATTGCTGCGGGCCATTCAGGAGCGTGCGGTACGCCCGGTTGGCGCCAGCAAGGAAATTGCGGTCAATGTGCGCATCGTCAGTGCTACCCACAAAGATCTGGCCGAGCTGGTCAATGCCGGCCAGTTTCGTCAGGACTTGTTCTATAGAATCAACGTTATTTCGGTAACAACGCCATCGCTGCGTGATCGCATTGAGGATATTCCGGAACTGGCGCAATACATCCTGAAAAAGCTGTCGGAGCGTCATCATGTCGACGAACCGAAACTGACCGCTTCGGCAATCAATGGCCTGAAAAAATAT
The DNA here is from genome assembly GCF_009756665.1 of Permianibacter aggregans. Taxonomy (GTDB): domain Bacteria; phylum Pseudomonadota; class Gammaproteobacteria; order Enterobacterales; family Permianibacteraceae; genus Permianibacter; species Permianibacter aggregans. Next base: position 4,023,973 of record NZ_CP037953.1, on the reverse strand, counting down.
GCGTTCCCTGGCAACATCCGCGAGCTGGAAAATATTCTCGAGCGGGCGCTGACCTTGGCTGACGGCCACGAAATCGAAATTGAGGATTTGCAATTACCGGATAGCCCGATGGAGGTCGTTGATCCGGCGGCACTGGCGATGATCACGCCAGGTAAACGCGGCGACATTCCGCTCGACATGTATCTGGAAAAAATCGAACGCGATGCGGTGCTGGAAGCCCTGGAATTTTGTCGATGGAACAAGACCCAGGCAGCCCGCAAGCTCGGCATCAGTTTCCGGGCGATGCGCTATAAATTGCAGAAATTGGGACTCGAATAATCCAGAACCGATTTACGGCTGATACGGCGTCGGATCGATAATCGGCTGGCGCCCCAGTAATTGATCAGCAAGCAAGCGACTGGAAGCCGGCGCCAGCACCACACCATTGCGAAAATGACCGGCATTAATCCACAAGCCCTGCCCTTTTTGCATTTCACCGATACGCGGGACGTTATCGGCAATGCCCGGTCGCAATCCCGCCCAATGTTTTTCAATGCGGTGCTGACGTAGCGGGGGCATGATCCGAAACGCCGACTCCAACAATGACTCGAATGCTTCACTGGTCGTGCTTTTGTCGAAACCAACATACTCCAACGTTGAACCACACAGAATTCGGCCATCGCGACGCGGAATCAGGTAGCGACCATCCTGCAGCACGATACGCTGCAGGCGATGCTCGGTTGGCGCGAACATGATCATCTGGCCGCGCACTGGTTCAATGGCCGGCGCCTCTGGCATCGATTGCAATAACTGACGACTCCAGGCACCGGCACAAATAACCACGTGGCGGGCACGAATAAGCCGCGACTCACTGCGCAGAAACCAATCACCGGATGCATCGCTTTGCATGGACTGGATAGCACAATGCTCATGAACCGCAATGGCATTCAATTCTGCGTAACGACGTAGCGCTTTCATCAAGCGCGGATTGCGCACCTGGGCAATAGCCGGTACCCATAGTGCCTGCTGTTGCGCGGGCAAATCAGGTTGTAGCTCTGATAGCGTTTGGGCATCGACGATCTGAATCCGATTTCCGTGTGCAACGGACCAAGCCAGCGCCTGCTCGGCGTCGTCAACCGACAGCAACAGCAAACCACTTTGCTGCCATTCCGGATCGATGCCTGTTTGCTGCCACAAGGACTCAGATATCGATTGATATTGCTGTTGCGACCAATCGGCCAGCGCCGTAATCGGTGGTGAGTACCGCCATGGATACAACGGTGAAACGATACCACCGCCGGCCCAGGATGCTTCACGTCCGCACTGCTGCGCTTCAAGCACCACAACATCAGCACCGGTCAGCTGTAATTCACGCGCCGTCATCAAACCGATTACGCCACCGCCGATAATGGCGATGTCGTGTTGCGATTCAAGCATCGGGGTTATCGGCCTTTAAGCGAGACAACTTTCTCGTTCAGCGACACAATCACGCGGGCCATGTCGCGCAACAGATTGATAAACAGTTGCGGATGGGAGTTGACCAGTAAATAGAATTCATCGCGGGCCACCATCATCACCTGACAGTCCGTGGCGGCTTTGACGGTAGCGGAGCGCGGCGTACCGGCCAACGCGGCCATGGCACCAAATATTTCATCGGTGCCGATATCGCCGACTTTGACATCAGCGGCAAAGACCTCTGCCCGGCCTTCGAGCAAGGTATAAACAAATTCGGCCGCCTCACCTTCATTGATGATGGTTTCGCCCTGGTGAAAACGACGAAAGCCGGTATGCGGCGACGGCGTTGGCGTCACGTGTTGCGCCAGCAGCGACAGCAAAAACAAACGAGTGCGCTGTTGCCATTGATTGTAAGCGGCCGGCAAACGCGGATCGGCGGAGCACATCAATTGCCAATCCTTGTCATAGAGAACGCGCAATCGTAAAGGACCGTCCCAACTCAATTGCAAATCGCTGCCACCTTGTAGAAAGTCGCCCGCTACAAACAAATCGCCGGGTTCCAATACCAGCAGGCGTTTGTTCTGGCCTCGAACAACGGCATTGCCATCTTCAATCCAGCACAGCATCAGGCCGTCAAAGCGCAAATCGGCGGCACTGTGTTCGGATAATGTCAAATCTTGCCAAGGATGGCTGACCAGGCTACAGAGCACAGCAGCAGACTGTTCGAGATGGTTGGTGGCAGCCTGCAACGAGACAGACGGTTCAATCAGCGGAATCATTCCAACTTCCTGCGTCGAATCGAATGGTTGAATGAAAAATCAGATAACGAACGTGAAACGAGATTTGAAAGCAAGAAACGATGCCGTGGCATCGTTTCTTGCTTTGTCGTCAATTGCTCTTACGCGTATTGGCGCGCGTGTCTTCGGATGCGACCAATGGCGCACCCGCTTTCAACCAGATCAAGTCACCGAGAATCTTTGCTGACTCATCCAGATAAACATCCTGATCGTTTTTGTTGTCACGCTCTTCCGGCAAAGCCTTCAGCGGCGCTTCGCCGCGCAGCGCCCGGCGGGCGTTTTCACGCTCCAGTGCCGTCGCTTTCACCCGCTCGCGATCAGCTTTCCGATCCTCGAGTTTCAGCGAAATGGATTTGTCATCCTTGCGGGCGTTGTATTCAGCGATGTCGCTCTTGATGTACTGGAACTCCATGTTGTTGTTGATGCGTTTGTCAGAGATTGCACCAAGCTGCGGAATCCAGCGTTGCAGTTCATTCGACGCCGTGTAACGGGTGGCCATCGTAAAATCCCAAGGCATGGCGTTGTCGAGCGAGCTTTCACCGTATTCAGCGTGATCGAACAAGCTTGGGAAGGTCAGGTCTGGCGTGACACCACGGTGCTGGGTGCTACCGCCGTTAATCCGGTAAAACTTCTGCACGGTATATTTCAGCGCACCCATCGTTTCCGACGCGCGATCACGATAACGATTCAAATCGGCAATCGTTTGCACGGTGCCTTTACCAAACGTGGTTTCACCGAGAATGATGGCACGACCATAATCCTGCAGCGCGGCAGCAAGAATTTCCGAAGCCGAAGCACTTTGGCCATTGACCAGTACCGCCAACGGGCCAGTCCAAACCGGTTCCGATTCTGGCGACGTGATCACCGATACCTGACCGAACTGGTTTTTCTCCTGCACAACCGGACCGCCCTTGACAAACAAACCGGTCATTGAAGCCGCTTCATCCAGCGCGCCGCCACCGTTGTTGCGCAAATCGAGCACAACCGCATCGACACTCTGGTTATTGAATTCATTCAACAGACGTTTCACATCGCGGGACACGGAAACATAGTTTTTGTCACCGCGCATCCGTGCATCGAAATCGATGTAAAACTTTGGCACGGTGATGACGCCAACCTTGACGTCTTTGCCGTGACTGTTGATCGTCAGCAGCTTCGATTTCGCTGCTTCGTCTTCGAGCTTCACTTTTTCCCGAACGATCGAAATGGTTTTGCTGGCGCCATCGACACCGGCAGTGTTCGGCACCACTTCCAGTTTGACAATCGTGCCGGCCTTGCCGCGAATCAGTTTGACGACATCATCCAAACGCCAGCCGATGACATCGACCATTTCACCACTGTCCTGACCGACCGCGATGATCTTGTCTTCCGGTTTGATTTGTTTCGATTTATCGGCCGGCCCCATTTCCACCAGGCTGACTACTTTCGTGTAGACATCGTCCGACTGCAGCACCGCACCAATGCCTTCCAATGACAAGCGCATTTCAATATTGAAATTTTCGGCCTGCGGCGGCGAGAAATAGCTGGCGTGCGGATCAATCGATGAAGTCACCGCGTTCATGAACGTGCTGAACACATCTTCGCTGTTCAGTTGCGTCATCCGGCGCTTGGCCACTTCGTAACGCTTGGTCAGCAGAGTTTGAATTTCCGGCCAGGCCTTGTCCGCCAATTTCAGGTTCAGGGCATCGTTCTTGACTCGTTGACGCCAGAGTTCATTGAGCTCTTTGCTGTCCTTGGCCCATGGGCTGTTTTCGCGATCAAAATAATACTGATCGTCGACATCAAACTTCATTTCGGTTTTCAGCAGCTCGATCGCGTAGTCGTAACGCTCGGCCCAGCGCTGCTGAAATATCTGATAAATCTCATAAGGTACGCTGAGATCGCCGGAGATCAGCGCGTCATCAAACGTCGTGCGGTAGCGGTCGAAACGTGAGACATCGCTGGCCAGCAAATAACTTTTGCTGCCATCGAGCATCTTGAAATACTGCTCGTGGATTTTGGCCGACAATTCGTCGTTGATACGCGGTCGGGCGTAATGGTAGTCGGACAACAGCCGAGCAATATACGTGGCTGATTGGGCTTGAGTACGGCCCGGGTTAAGCGTCGATTTTTCCGGCGCTGCCGGTAGCGGCATTGAGGCTGCCCCCACCAAAGCCAGAGACAGGGCTGCCACACCAAACCGCAGACCCCAATTCGACTTGTGCTTTACCAACATATGCTCACCCACTTTCGTTACCGATTAGATCGCGTCAATACCGCTTCGGGCGGCACAGACAGCATTGCTCAAGCATGGCACAAAGCGCCAGTGCCTGCCATGTTCCGTTTGACTGTTTTGTAGGGAATTGTTACGGGAATCGCAGTAAAAAACGTCATTTTGCTGATGGACGGTAAGCGATAGTACTTACGTCTAATCGCCAGCGCGGTGGCAGAGTGCCGCCGCGCTGGCCAATACTGCGACAACAGATTAATAGAACGCCTGTATCCCGGTTTGTGCCCGGCCGAGAATCAGTGCGTGCACGTCATGGGTACCTTCGTAAGTGTTGACCGCTTCCAGGTTCATGACATGGCGAATGACGTGGAATTCATCGGCAATGCCGTTGCCGCCATGCATGTCACGAGCAACGCGGGCAATATCCAGCGCCTTGCCACAGGCATTGCGCTTGACCAGTGAAATCATTTCCGGCTTGAAGCGGTGCTCGTCGATCAAACGACCGACGCGCAGGCTGGCCTGCAGGCCAAGGGTGATTTCGGTTTGCATATCGGCCAGCTTTTTCTGCACCAACTGGGTCGCCGCCAGCGGCTTGCCGAACTGTTTGCGCTCCAGTGTGTACTGACGCGCCGCGTGCCAGCAGAATTCAGCAGCGCCCATTGCGCCCCAGGAAATGCCGTAGCGGGCCATATTCAGACAGCCGAACGGCCCTTTCAGACCTTCGATTTCCGGGAACATGTTCTCTTCCGGCACAAACACCTCATCCATGACGATTTCGCCGGTAATCGAGGCGCGTAAGGAGAACTTGCCTTCGATTTTTGGCGCGCTCAAGCCCTTCATGCCTTTTTCCAGCACAAAGCCGCGGATCTTGCCTTCGTCATTCTTGGCCCAAACGACGAACACATCGGCGATGGGTGAATTGGTGATCCACATCTTGCTGCCAGACAGCAAATAGCCGCCATCGACTTTCCGAGCCCGGGTTTTCATGCCGGCTGGATCGGAGCCGGCATCCGGCTCGGTCAGGCCAAAGCAACCAACAAATTCACCACTGGCCAGCTTCGGCAGATATTTCTGCTTTTGCGCTTCACTGCCGTATTTATAAATCGGGTACATGACCAGGCTGGATTGTACGGAGCAGGCCGAACGATAGCCGGAATCCACCCGCTCGACTTCACGCGCGACCAGGCCGTAAGCGACATAACTGGCGCCAGCACAACCGTAGCCGTCGACGGTGATGCCGAGCAGGCCCAGTTCGCCCATTTCATTCATGATTTCGCGCTCGAAGCGTTCGTGCCGATTGGCTTCCAGCACTCGTGGCATCAGCTTGCTTTGGCAGTATTCGCGCGCGCTGTCGCGAATCATCCGTTCTTCTTCGGTCAGCTGATCATCCAAGTACAGGATATCGTCCCAATTGGCCAATACGTTACTGCCCGATTTATTCGCTTCCGACATGCTTGCTCCTGTAGCGTTTCGCTAATGTTGACGCTGGCATTGTACGTGAGCCGCCAGGGTCACTCCATCCGACCAGACTTGACTTTGCGCAAATTCGACTACACTTGAGCATAGTGAAGCACCCGTATTTTGGGTGTGTGTTGTCAGTCTGCAGTCCGTGTGTTGTTCTCTGTTGATGTGTTGGTAAATTTCCTTGAGCTGAATACGAGCCACTCGTGGCTCTTTCCCCTGACCCGAGCCTTGAGCTCGGGCTTTTTTTGCCTACAAAAAACTCAGTTCAGGGAAATTCTCGGGAACAAGCGCAGGAAGTTGGCGGTGGTCAACGCCGCCAGCTCAGCTACCGAGCACTTTCGTTCGCGGGCAATGCACTCGGCGACATTGAGCACAAACGCCGGTTGATTTGATTTACCCCGATGCGGCACCGGCGCCAGCCAGGGCGAATCGGTTTCGATTAGCAAGCGATCGGCGGGTACATTTCTGGCCACTTCGCGCAGCGATTCGGCATTGCGGAAGGTGACAATGCCAGAAAGGGAAATATGGAAGCCCAGCTCCAGTGCCGCTTCGGCCATCTGCCAGCTTTCGGTGAAGCAATGCAGAATACCGCCGATTTCGGCAGCGCCCTCCTCGGCCATGATCTGCAGCGTATCGTCTTGAGCTTCCCGGGTATGGATGATCAGCGGTAGCTGCAGCTCACGCGCCAACCGGATATGGGCCCGAAAGCTCTGCTGCTGGGCGCTCTTGCTATCGGCGGCGTAGTGATAATCCAGCCCGGTTTCGCCAATGGCCATGACTTTGGGGTGCTTGGCGGCGTCTCGCATCCAGTCGATATTCTGCTGGTGTATGCCTTCGTAAAGCGGATGTACGCCAACCGTGCAGGAAACATCATCGTAACGCTCGGCAATGGCCAGCACGTCCGGAAAGCTTTCACGTTCGACACCGATATTCAGGAAATGCCGGACACCCAATTGGCGAGCGGCGTTCAACAACTCATCAAGGGTTTGGCCGGCGGGCAGTTCCAGCCGGTCGAGATGACAGTGGGAATCAATTAATTGCATAGTCTGAGTTGAGGCTGGCATGCCGCCAGCCTCGCTTACATCGTGTGGGTGGGTTTGTCGGAGTTCAGTGCACCAGCCAGATAGGCTTCAATCTTGGTGCGCACCTGACCGTTATCCTGATTGGAGAACTGCACGCCGATACCGGCCGCGCGATTGCCCTGGGCGCCTTTTGGCGTTACCCAGATGATTTTGCCAGCGACCGGCAGTTTTTCTTTTTCTTCCATCAAGGTCAGCAGCATGAACACCTCATCGCCGATGTTGTACTGGCGATTGGTCGGAATGAACAGGCCGCCGTTTTTGATGAACGGCATATAAGCGGCATAAAGCACCGCTTTGTCTTTGATCGTCAGCGACAGAATGCCGTGACGCGGACCACCGGGAGCGGCGGCATTATCCATCTACATCTCCAAACAACAGGGACACCTGTAAGGTTAAGCCTTACTATGGCGCAGGAAAGCGGTGAAATCAAACCATTGCACCAGCACCGAGGTCAAGAGTAGCGCACCGTTTAATGCCGGATTGCGGCGATACGCCAGGGCTGCCTGCTGCACCGTTTCTGCAAAGCCATCCCAGAGACTCGCCGGCAATGGGCCTTCATGTTGGAGGCTTTTTTGCAAACCTCCAATAACGATGCGATGCAAACTGGCCAGCGCCAGTTCGATATCGCTTTGGCCAGCCGCCACTTCGGCGGCACTTGCCTGGCCTCGGGCGATCGCTTTCAAGCCCTGCTCCAGCGCCTCGACCTGTTGTAATGCGCCTTGCTGCCAACGTAGTTTCACCAGCAACGGCGCACTGGCACTGATCTGCAGCAGTTTCTCGGCGGTTTCTGGATCGAGATCCGGCAAATCTGCCCCCAGAAATTGGCGTGCCTGTTCGCTTGATGGTGCAGCGACCGGCATGCGCTGGCAGCGACTGCGAATTGTCGCTGGCACCTTGCTCAAATCATCGACAACCAGCACGATCACGGTATTGCCGCCCGGCTCTTCCAGTGTTTTCAACAAGGCATTGGCGGCGCCAATGGTCATCGCTTCCGCCGGCTCGATTAACGCGACCCGAAATCCTGAACGATGGGCGCTGATCTGCAAGCTGACCGACAGCTCACGAATCTGTTCGATACTGATGCTCTGCTTGCCCTCGACAATCGATACGGCGTGAAAATCCGGATGACTGCCTGCCTGAAACAGTAAGCACTCTTCACATACTCCGCAGGCTTCATCAGTTTGCGCCCGGCACAGCAAACGTTGCGCATAGGCTTTGGCCAACAAGCGCTTACCGATACCGATCGAACCATGCAACATTGGCGCATGATTGACGCGTTGCTGTTTGATTGCCTGCAGCAAGTGCTGAAACGTCGGTTGTAACCAAACCGGTAAACTCATTTCGGCACTCGCTGTTCGAGTACATGGGCAATATCCTGCTGCACCTGTTCCAGCGTTTGCGCCGCATTGATCACCATGATTCGTTTCGGGTCCGCTTTGGCGCGCTGCAAATAGACGTTTCGCACCCGCTCAAAAAATGCCTGTTGCTCTTGCTCAAAACGATCCAGATCGCCGCGCTTTTTTGCTCGTTCCAAAGCATCGGCCGGCGCCATGTCGAGCAAAAAAGTCAAATCTGGCAAAAAGCCTTGCAATGTCCACTGGCTGAGCGCATCGAGTCGTTGCATCGAAATACCACGGCCACCGCCCTGATAGGCATAACTGGCGTCGACAAAGCGATCGGAAAGAACAACAAAACCATTCTGCAAGGCTGGGCGAATTTTCTGGGCGACATGTTGCGCACGAGCAGCAAACATCAACAACAACTCGGCATCATCGCTGACTTGTTCCTGGCGCGGCGCCAGCAATAATTGCCGGATTTCTTCGGCAAACGGTGTGCCGCCCGGTTCACGGGTAACCACCAACTGCTTGCCGCGGTTGATCAGCCAGTTCTGGATAAACGCCAGATTGCTGCTTTTGCCGACACCCTCGGTGCCTTCCAGAGTGATGAACATCAGCGTCTTCTTTTTTGTCGCAAGGTTTTCAAATAATCGGCCACAGCCCGATTATGTTGTTCCAGTGTCGCCGAGAATACATGACTGCCATCGCCACGGGCGACAAAATACAAGGCCTCGCCATCGTCCGGATGCAACGCCGCGTCAATTGACGCACGGGTCGGCATCGCGATTGGTGTTGGCGGCAAACCGCCACGGGTGTAGGTATTGTAGGCGGTGTCGGTGCGTAAATCTTTCTTGCGGATGTTGCCATCATACGACTGCCCCATTCCGTAAATAACGGTCGGGTCGGTTTGCAGCCTCATGCCGCGCTGTAAACGACGAACAAATACGCCGGCAATCTGTTGGCGTTCGGCCGGCACGGCGGTTTCCTTTTCGACAATGGATGCCATGATCAATGCCTCATAAGGCCATTGATAAGGCAAATCCGCTTGGCGTTGTTGCCAGGCTTCATCCAGTTCTTTTTGCAGACGTTTATGGGCGCGGCGCAAAATGTCGAGGTCCGACTCGCTGGCCGTATAGCGATAGGTTTCCGGATAAAACTGGCCTTCCGGATGCAGTCCGGGAGAACCTAACGCATCCATCAGCGCGACATCATCCATCGCTGCCGTTTGCTGCTGCAAATGCGGAGCACGCTGCAAGGCCCGGCGCAGATCGTAAATGTTCCAGCCTTCGATAATCGTGAACGGATAACTGAGCACATCGCCCTTGATGATCCGCTGCAACAAACTGTGCAAGCTTTCGCCGGCCGGCAAATGATATTGCCCAGATTTGATCGCCGCCTGTTCCGGGTAGCGATGGAAATAAAAGCGGTAATACGGTGATGCCGTGATCCAGCCGCGTTGCTGCCAATCGCGTAGTAACTGGCTGGCGGAAAATCCTGGCGGCACTTCATATTCGACGCCGTTCGGTTCGAGCTGCACCGGTTGCTCACTGAGCGCGCGCAATTCGAGAAAAACAAACACCGCTGCCGCCAACAAAACCAGCGAGGCTAAGATCAACAGCTTGAACAGGCTTCGAATCATGGGCTCGAATTCCGTTGCTGGCGTAACGGTGCAATCAACCGCTGTTGCAATTGCCGGGTCAATGCGCCAATCGGAAAAGTCTGTTCAGCAACCCGCGTCACCGGTACGACACCGATGACACAATTGGTCATGAAAACCTCGCGCGCCGTCTGCAAAATATCCGGCATGAAATCGGCGATTTGCACCGACAGACCTTGCAGTTCAGCATCAGCCAACACCATGCTGCGCATGACACCGGCAACACCTGACATATGCAAACTCGGCGTGCATAACACACCGTGCTGATCAACAAAAAACAGATTGGCACAGGTACCCTCAATCAGAAAACCATCCTGATCACACATCAATCCTTCGGCAAAGCTATCGTCATGCCATTCCGCTCTGGCCAGAATCTGTTCCAGCCGGTTGCCATGTTTCAATCCGGCCAGCAATGCGTGTTGCGAAAGCCGCGCTGTGCAGTGACGGACCGCAATACCGTTCTCAGCCCAGGAGTTCACCATTTCAGGCCAATCGCGCAAAGAGAGATAACGATGACTTTGTATCGATGCCGGCACCCGGTAACCACTGGCACTCTGACCGCGGGAAATCATCACCCGCAGTACCGCTTGCGAAACGCCATCACAGGCACGCGCGATGTCATGGCGCAATGCCGACCAATCAACAGAAGCAATTTTCAAACGCTCAACCGACTCCTGCAAACGGCGCCAATGGGCGTCGAGAAATTCCGGCAGGCCTTGGCTGACCGCGATCGTGGTAAAGCAGCTGTCACCGAACAGCGCTGCTCGATCGTCGATCGGCATCGTTGTCGATTCCTTGCTGTCGAACCAGTGTCGCGGCATCGTGGTCATCACACCTACGTTATCGAACGAAAAGAAAAACCCGTTTGGCCGAAACCAAACGGGTTGCATTGTACTGAAAATTGCCCGTTACCGAATGTCAGACGCGTTTGAAAATCAGCGTACCGTTGGTACCACCAAAACCAAACGAGTTCGACATCGCTATATTGACCTTGGTGTCACGTGCGGTATGCGGCACGTAATCCAGATCACAACCTTCGTCCGGGTTGTCGAGATTGATCGTCGGCGGCAGCACATTGTCCTGAATCGCCATGATCGCGACAATCGCTTCGACTGAACCAGCGGCGCCAAGCAGGTGACCGGTCATCGATTTGGTTGAGCTGACCGGTACCTTATAAGCCTGATCACCGAACACACTCTTGATTGCGCGCGTTTCGGCCAAATCACCAGCCTTGGTCGAGGTGCCGTGGGCATTGACGTAATCAATGTCTTCCAAACGCAAACCGGCATCGCGAATGGCGTTGGCCATCGACAGCGCCGCGCCTGAACCGTCTTCCGGCGGCGATGTCATGTGATAGGCATCGCCACTCATGCCAAAGCCAATCAGTTCGGCATAAATTTTCGCGCCGCGCTTTTTCGCGTGCTCGTACTCTTCCAGCACGATAACGCCAGCGCCGTCGCCAAGCACAAAACCGTCACGGTCCCGGTCCCACGGGCGCGAGGCTTTTTCCGGCGCGTCGTTACGCGTCGACAAAGCACGCGCCGCACCGAAACCGCCCAGACCTAAATTGGTCGTGGCCATTTCAGCACCACCTGCGACCATGACATCGGCGTCGCCATAGGCGATAACGCGGGCACCGTGGCCAATACAGTGAGCACCAGTCGTGCAGGCCGTGACAACAGCCAGGTTTGGACCGCGCAGACCGTACTCAATCGACAGGTTACCGGCAATCATGTTGACAATTGATCCGGGCACAAAGAATGGCGACATTTTGCGCGGCCCGCCTTCGAGCAGCGCATCGTGATTTTTCTCAATGGTGTACAAGCCACCGATACCGGCACCGACGATGACTCCGATACGCCCCGCATTTTGTTCAGTGACTTCCAGGCCACTGTCGCGGAACGCCTGAATGCCGGCGGCCATACCGTACTGGATGAATAAGTCCATCTTTCTGGCTTCTTTGGCTGACATGTAATCTTCGGCATTGAAGCCTTTGACTGGCATCGAAAAACGGGTGTTGAACGCCGAAGCATCCAAATGCGTTACCGGTGCGGCACCGCTTTTGCCCTCTTTCAAACCCTGCCAGCTGTCTTTGACGTTAAGACCCAATGGCGTTAGCGCGCCAAGGCCCGTCACCACGACTCGTCGTTGGACCACGTGGTGTTACCTCCCTTGGTGACTTAAGAGCGTAGATTTTAACCGCTCCATAGGAAAACGGGCGACTTTTGGGGTCGCCCGCTGAATCAATGATGCTTGCAATGCTTAGTTGCTGTTGGCCTTGATGTAGTCAATCGCGGCTTGAACGGTGCTGATTTTCTCAGCTTCTTCGTCCGGAATCTCGAGGTCAAATTCTTCTTCGAGGGCCATCACCAGCTCGACGGTGTCCAGCGAATCAGCGCCCAGATCGTCAACAAAAGAAGCCGCTGGGTTTACATCTTCTTCTTTCACGCCCAGTTGCTCAACAACGATTTTCTTGACGCGTTCTTCGATAGTGCTCATGGATTCCAAATCCTCTAAAACAAGAGAGGCAGCTAGTTTATGGATTCAGCCCGGCTTTGCAAGACTGAACCTTCTGGTCGGCTGCTGGTTCGACCAGAAAAAAACTATGGCGAATCAGTAAGATCGTCATAGTTTACCGGCAAGATGCTGCATTTTCCTTACAACATTACAGAATTACAAGCACCTGCCTTAAAATGATTGGCCGGATCAGGCCATATTCATGCCGCCATTGACGTGCAGCGTTTCACCGGTGATATAAGCACCGGCATCGGACGCCAGGAAACCAACGGCAGCGGCGATATCTTCGGCTTTGCCAAGACGAGCCAACGGGATCTGCGTCGACAGTTTTTCTTTCTGGTCGTCAGACAGCGCGTGGGTCATGTCGGTTTCAATAAACCCTGGCGCCACAACGTTGACGGTGATGCCGCGCGAGCCGAGTTCACGAGCCAGCGACTTGGAAAAACCGATGACACCGGCTTTGGCCGCGGCGTAATTGGCCTGGCCCGGATTGCCCATGGTGCCGACAACGGAGCCAATGGTGATGATCCGGCCCCAGCGCGCTTTCATCATGCTGCGCATGCAGGCTTTCGATAAACGGAATATTGACGACAAATTGGTGGCAATAATGTCATCCCACTCATCGTCTTTCATCCGCATCAGCAGATTGTCGCGGGTGATACCGGCATTGTTGACCAAAATGTCTGGCTGCTTGCCAAAACCGGCCTCGATATCGGCCAGCAATTTTTCAATCGACGCGGGATCGGCCACGTTGACGACCAAACCTTTGCCACTGATGCCGTGGGCCTGAAAATAGGCGCTGATCGCTTCGGCGCCCTGCTCGCTGGTGGCAGTGCCGATAACGGTTGCACCTTGCTTACCCAGCTGCTCGGCAATGGCTTTGCCAATACCACGGCTGGCGCCTGTAACAAGCGCCAACTTTCCGTTCAATTCGAGTTTCATATTCTTGTTCCCTAATTAACCGTTCAACGCTGCTTCAAACGCTGCTGCATCCTGAATGCTGACGGCCGCCAGCGCTTTATCAATACGCTTGGCTAGCCCTGCCAGCACTGCGCCGGAACCACATTCAATCAGGCGATCTACGCCGTCACCGACCAGTTTCTGCACCGATTCGGTCCAACGCACCGGGTTATATAACTGGCGCACCAATGCATCGCGAATGCGTGCCGGGTCCGATTCCAGTTTGACATCAACGTTGTTGACGACCGGTACTTTCGGACCGACGACAACCACCGTTTCCAGCAATTGCGCCAGACGCTCGGCCGCCGGCTTCATCAGCGCACAATGCGATGGCGCCGAAACGTTCAGTGGTAGAGCTCGTTTAGCGCCTTTAGCTTTGCAGGCTTCCATCGCCCGTTCAACGGCCGCCGCATTACCCGCGATAACGACCTGACCAGGCGAGTTGAAATTGACCGGTGACACGACTTCGCCTTGCGCCGCTTCTTTGCAGGCAGCGTGAATGTCCTGATCATCCAGACCGAGAATCGCGGCCATTTTGCCCTGCCCTTCCGGCACCGCTTCCTGCATGAAACGGCCGCGGGCTTCGACCAGTTTGACGGCATCGGCAAATACCAGCGACTCCGCACAAACCAGCGCTGAATATTCGCCAAGGCTGTGGCCCGCCATATAGGAAGGCATCAGGCCGCCCTTTTCACGCCACAAGCGATAAATCGCCACGCTGGCCGTCAACAATGCCGGCTGGGTCCGGTAAGTCACTGCCAAATCCGACTCAGGGCCGTTCTGGCATAGCGACCAAAGATCATAGCCAAGCGCTTCCGACGCCTCGGCAAAGGTATCTTGAATAATCGAGTGCTCGGCAAAGCTGGCCAGCATGCCCACACTTTGTGAGCCCTGGCCGGGAAAAACGAATGCTGTAGACATGGTATTCCCTGATCGTGAAGAAGCTTGCGTGTTAGAAACGCATCAACACCGAGCCCCAAGTGAAACCGCCACCGAAGCCTTCCATCAAAATGGTTTGACCGCGCTTGACCCGACCGTCACGAATGGCCGCGTCAAGTGCCAGCGGTATTGATGCACTGGAGGTATTGCCGTGTTTGTCGATAGTGACCACGACGTTATCCATCGACATATCCAGCTTGTTGGCGATGGCTTGAATAATGCGCAGATTGGCCTGATGCGGAATCAGCCAATCGATATCAGACTTCTGCATGCCGTTGGCGGCCAGTGTTTCATCAACGATGTTACTCAACGTACGCACCGCCACTTTGAACACTTCATTGCCGCGCATTTGAATGTAGCGTTGTTCATCCTTGTTCGGCCCATTTGGCATCGGATTCGGACAGAACAACAACTCTTCGTAGGCGCCGTCAGAGTGGATATGGGTCGACAATATTCCGGGTTCTTCGGAGGCACTGACTACCACAGCGCCTGCACCATCACCAAACAGAATGCAGGTGCCGCGATCTTCCCAATTGATCAGACGAGTCAGGCATTCGGTGCCGATGACCAGCACGTTCTTGGCGTTGCCAGCACGGATATAACTGTCGGCAACCGACAGACCATAAATAAAACCGGAACATGCTGCCGTCAAATCAAAAGCGGCGACACCATTGAGTCCCAAGCTGCGACCAATCAATGTCGCCGTGCTCGGAAACACACAATCCGGCGTTGCGGTACCCACGATGATCAAATCAATGGCTTTGGCATCGAGGCCAGCGGCTTCGAGCGCGCGCTGAGCCGCTATAGTGCCCATCGTTGCCGCCGACTCGTGATCCGCGACGGCACGACGTTCGCGAATCCCGGTACGCTCGACGATCCAGGCATCATTGGTTTCGACCAGTTTTTCCAGATCGAAATTGCTGACGACTTTCTCAGGCAGGTAACTGCCGGTACCGGAGATTTTCGAATATTTCACGCTTCCGCCCTGCTGACGAGAATGGACTCAAGTTCGCTTTTGATCTTCTGCGGCACATTGAAATGCACTTCTTTTATCGCCGCTTCAATCGCGAAGACAATCGCTGCTTCGCTGGCACCGCCATGACTCTTGATCACGATGCCATCCAATCCTACCAAACTCGCCCCATTATACTGGTCGGGGTTGACTCGGTGTTTGAAGGCTTTTAGCACCGGCATCGCCACCAAGGCAAACAGCTTGTGCAGAATGTTGCGCTTGAATTCGGCACGCAACATTTCCATGACCATTTTGACAATGCCTTCGCTGGCCTTCAGCACCGCATTACCAACAAAACCATCGCAGACGATGACATCAGCTTCGCCGGCATAAATGCCATCGCCTTCAACATAACCTTTGTAATTGATCGCCGGTGTCTGGCTCAGCAATGCCGCGGCTTTTTTCACCTGATCATTGCCTTTGATTTCTTCTGAACCGACATTCAGCAAAGCCACCGTTGGCGAGCTCAAACCATCTACGGCACGAGCGACGACCGAGCCCATGACCGCAAACTGAAACAGCGCTTCCGCTTCGCAGTCGACGTTGGCGCCCAAATCGAGCATATGGCAATGACCCGAAGCGGTTGGCAGCTTCGTACAAATGGCTGGGCGATCAACACCAGGCAGCATTTTGATGACAAAACGAGCAACGGCCATCAGTGCACCGGTGTTACCAGCAGACACGCAGGCCTGTGCATCACCATCCCTGACCAATTGCAGGGCGATGCGCATTGAGGAATCTTTCTTTGAACGTAATGCGACCGACGGCTTGTCATCCATCGCGACCACTTGGGTGGTATGACGGATGCGAACACGTGCGTGATTTTCCGCGTGTTTGGCGCGCAGACGTTCCTGGATTTGCGCTTCATCTCCAACGAGAATCAGGTGTAAATCCGGATAGCGGTCAAGCGCAGTCAGCGCAGCGGGAATTGTAGCTGGGGGGCCGTAATCGCCCCCCATGCAGTCGATCGCCAGAGTGACGGTTTTGGTCACGATGGCTCCACTTATTGTTGTGGTTTTGAATCGAAATTAGATGACTTTGCGGCCGCGGTAGAAACCGTCAGCGGTCACGTGGTGACGACGGTGGGTTTCACCGCTTTCTTTATCCACCGACAGCGATGGACCCGTCAGGGCGTCATGACTACGGCGCATATCGCGACGTGCGCGTGACTTTTTGTTCTGTTGAACAGCCATTTTTAAAACTCCTCACTACTTGCTCGATTTTTTCAAGCTCGCCAGAACCGAAAAGGGATTCGGTTTTTCGCTCGCCTCAATTTCATCATCTTCGCGCAGCAGCGATTCCGCTACCGCACATTCACCCGGCGCGTGATGAGCAACGACCGGCAAACTCAAAATCAACTCGTCTTCGAACAACGGCAGCACCGACAACTCTTCATCGTCGGCAATCACGGCATCGTATTCCGTAATCTGTTCCGCCTGCTCTTCATCCGGCACGACACACAAGGTAAAGTCGTGATCGATCTGAAAAGTCATTTCCGTCAGACAGGTTTGACACAACAACTGTAAATCCGCACTGACATGTGCAATCAACAGCGGTCGTTTGACCTCGTCCAGTTCGCCGCGCATCTGGCATTGAACAACACCAGAATCACTCGCCAACAAGGGCTTTAACCGTTCAAAATGTGCGACCGGCAAAGTTCCGGAAAACGACGCCTGGATACTCGCAAATTTGACGGGAGCGATACGCTCTGGGGGTCTGTGCTCACGCATAAGGGCGCGATCATATAGTCGAGATCGGTTTCCGTCAAAAATTTTTGTGTTTTTAGGGACTTATGATATGAACCCCGTGCGACTGGTACTGGCCTCCTCCTCCCGCTACCGGGCCGCACAACTGTCCCAGCTGGGACTTGCGTTCGATACCTGCTCCCCCGCTGTCGATGAGGCTTCATTCCCCGGTGAAACCGCGCCGGCATTGGCCTTGCGACTGGCTGAGCAGAAGGCGGCGGCAGTTGCCAACCGCTTTCCAGATTCCTGGATTCTGGCCGGGGATCAGACCGCGACCTGCCAGAACCAGTTGCTTACCAAACCCGGCACCTTGGCCAATGCTCGCCGCCAATTGGAGCATATGCAGGGACAGATCAGTGAATTTTATAGTGCATTCTGTCTGCGGACACCGACCGGTCAACATCTACAGGTCGTCACCACCAAGGTAGTCATGCGCCCGCTGGAGCTACCCATAATTGACCGCTATCTGGCGGCGGAGCAGGTACTGGACTGCGCTGGCAGTTTCAAAGTCGAGGGTTTGGGTATTGCGCTATTTGAATCGATACAAGCCGACGACCCAAGCGCCTTGGTAGGTCTTCCACTCATCGCCGTCGCCGAAGCGTTTCGTCAGTTTGGTTGGCAGCTGCCATAACTGACCCACGAATTGACGTAGGCGTGATCGTTATAATAGTGAGCAATATTTCTAGCCCGGAATTGCCATGAATGACTCGTACGCCGAACGCTTCGGCGGTATTCAGCGTCTGTACGGCGCCAGCCAAGTCGAACGTTTTCGTCAGAGCCATGTTTGCATCGTCGGTATAGGCGGTGTTGGTTCCTGGGCGGCTGAGGCAATTGCCCGCACCGGCATTGGCCGAATTACGCTGATCGATCTCGATGATATTTGTGTGACCAACACCAATCGGCAAATTCAGGCCTTGAGCAACACCATTGGCCAGATGAAAACCGATGTGTTGGCCGAGCGTATTCGAGCCATCAATCCGGCATGCGAAGTCATTGCGATTGAAGACTTTTTGACCGCTGAAACCCTGGATGAGTATCTGAGCAGCGATTTCGATGTCGTTATCGATTGCATCGACAGCGTCAAATCGAAAGCCGCGATCATCAATGCCTGCAAGCGTCGAAAAATTCCACTGGTCACCGTTGGCGGCGCCGGCGGCCAGATCGACCCGACCCGAATTCAGGTCGCCGATTTGGCCAAGGCCTATAACGATCCGTTACTGGCTAGGGTGAAAACCACATTGCGACGCGAATACGGCTTTCCGAAAGGAGAGAAAAGCAAATTCGGCGTTGAATGCATTTTCTCCAGCGAAACACTGAAATACCCGCAACTCGATGGTAGCGTCTGCGCAACGAAAGTGGCCAACACGGAAGGCGGAGCCATGAAGCTTGATTGCAACACCGGTTTTGGTGCCGCCGTCATGGTCACCGGCAGCTTCGGTTTTTTTGCGGCCGCACGCGCCATTGAAAAGCTGCTCAAGAAACCTCGGCCGCAACCTGCTGGCGAATCCTCTCAATAATGGCGCGCACGCCGTTGTTGCGAGAAGCCGACAAATGCGCGGTCAAACCCAGTTGATTCAGTTCGGCGGCCAAATCCATTGCCAGAATTTGCTGACTGCTTTTGTCATTGACCAGCGTTGACAGCAGCGCACCGATGCCACGAATAATTCGTGCCTCACTATCGATCGCAAAAGTCCATTGTTGCTGCTGGTATTGACCAACCAGCCAGGTGGAGCTGTCGCAGCCCTGCACCTGATTCGAGTCGTGATGTGGTACCGGTACCGGCAACGACCATTGCTTGCCGAGTTGCATCAACACGCGATTTTTCTGCTCCCAGCTTCTGGCTTGTTGCATCAGGCTGATTGGGTTGTCGTTAACCTGAGCGGTGCTTTTTGTTGAGGCCGACAAATCGTTCAAGGTATTCAGCAAGGCATTGATATCGTTTTCGTCGCTATAAAGACCCAGCGATACCCGCAACAATGCCGGCTGTTGCAGACGTGCCAGCAATGGCATCGCACACAGCTGCCCCGCCCTCAGTGCAATGTTGCGCTCATTCAACAGCGACGCGACATCGCTCGCGTGCCACGCTTCAACAACAAAGCTGCTGATCGCCGCGCGCTCACCAACTTTAATCAGTCGGTGGACATGACGAATATCATCCAAGCCTTTGTCGAGCATTTGCAGCAATTTCTGCTCTTGCGCATGGAAAGCCTGGCGATCAAGCGTGCCGAGCCAGCGCAGCACTTCGGCAAACGCCACGGCTTCGATGAAGGCCGGCGTTCCCGCCTCAAATTTCAGAGGGGCCTGCTGAAACTCGGCAGAAAACTGCTGCACACTCGTAACCATTTCACCGCCGGTCAGCCACGGCAGCATCGAAGCCAGAAGTTGTGGTTTACCGTACAGCACACCAAGACCGGTTGGCCCGTAAAGCTTGTGCGCCGAAAACGCCAGAAAATCACAATCCCAGGCGCGAACATGTATCGGTTGGTGCGCGACGTATTGCGCGGCATCAACCAGGACTTTCGCTTGATGTCGATGAGCGGCGGCAACAATCGCTGGGATGTCATTCACAATACCGAGCGCATTCGACATCGCGGTAACCGCGACAAAACGAACCGGCGTGGAAAAAAACTCGTCGAGTTTGCTTACATCAAGCTGATGCTCAACATTAAGCGGTAAGAACACCAGCTCGGCACCGGTGCGCTGACAAACTTGCTGCCAGGGAACCAAATTGGCATGATGCTCGAGCAACGACACGGCAATGCGATCACCAGGCTTCAACATCGGTTCAACGAAGCAGCGCGCGACCAGGTTTATCGATTCAGTGGTGCCACGAGTCCAAACCATCGAGCTGGCATTCGCGCCGAGAAAATCGGCGACGGTTTGCCTGGCTTGTTCAAATGCATCGGTCCACTGATTGGCAAGCCGGTACGCAGAACGATGTACATTGGCAACGCCCTGGCAAAGCAGTCTGCTGTAGGCGTCAATCAAAACCCGTGGCTTCTGGGTCGTGGCGGCACTATCCAGATAGACCGGATGATTGGGCAGGGAAAAAAAGGGAAACTCGGACTTCACTTCGAAAACCAACATGCCGAATCGAGCCAACATTCTAGCGGCATTTGTACGGGGCGTCGCCGATGCGTGATGGCATCGACAAAGAATTACCGCTATCGTTAACGCAACCAGGGCAAGGAGCGAACACGAATGTGGAGCCTGTTGCTACCCATTATTGCCGTGCTGTTCGGCATCGTTATTGTCGTGATTGTCCGACAGCGGCAAATGGCCAAGCTGGTCGAGCGCGGGCGCGAAGCCCAAGCGCAAGTGGTCAGTTGTCGGGTATTCAACAGCAATGGCCCACGCACGCTCCGCATCCGCTACCAGTTCCGCGATCAACACGGTCAGGAACACCACAATACCGTCACCCAAACTGCCGCCGACAGCGACGAGTTGAAGCCCGGCGACCCGTTTCCGATTGTCTACCTTCCCGACAGGCCCCGAATCAGTGCCAGTAAAGCGCTGATTGAACAAATCAAGCTGGCAATGAAAGCAAGGCAATAATCGCTATAAAACAGCCTGTTCTAAACGAGTTGTTGTTGAGACATATTGACTCTTTAACAAAGCGCACTTCGTAGCGGTATTTATGCTAATTCTTGGATATACCGAAAAAAGACGACGTCGCGAGGTAGTTATGGCTGTACCGAGACACTTTAAAAGCAATGGCGAATTCATTACCTTTTGCCAGCTTCAGCGCAACGAGGTACCGCTGTCGGTGCTGTTGACGCCGGAAGGTGAGGATTACACCGAGTTTTTCATTGGCCTGGAATGCTATGAAACGAGCTTCCATGAAAACCTGCAACAGGAGTTTCAGGCCCGGGTGCAGATGCTACAAAAGCCGGTCAAGGCGCTTTGGTAGCGGTTCTGGTAAACGATTAACAATAAAAAACGCGTAGCCAATACTGACTACGCGTTTTTTGTTTCGCGGGAAAATTACAACGCCGCGATAACGGCATCACCCATTTCGACGGTGCCAACGCGCTTGCCGCCTTCGGTGAAAATATCACCAGTGCGATAGCCTTGAGCCAGCACTTTCTTAACCGCTGCTTCGACCCGATCGGCCATCGCTTCTTCACCGAGCGAGAAACGCAGCATCATCGCCACCGACAAGATCTGCGCCAGCGGGTTCGCCAGATTCTTGCCGGCGATATCCGGCGCCGAACCGTGAATCGGCTCGTACAGACCCTTGCCATTTTCATCGAGCGAAGCTGAGGGCAGCATGCCGATAGAACCGGTCAACATCGATGCCGCATCGGAAAGAATGTCGCCGAAAATATTACCGGTAACCATGACATCGAATTGCTTCGGATTACGGATCAGCTGCATCGCTGCGTTATCGACCAGCATATGGCTCAACTCGACATCCGGATATTCTTTGCCGACTTCGGTAACGACATCGCGCCAAAGTTGAGTGCTTTCCAGCACGTTCATCTTGTCGACCGAGCAGACTTTCTTGTTGCGCTTGCGGGCCGATTGGAAAGCAACATGGGCAATACGACGAATTTCGCTTTCGCTGTAAATCATCGTGTTGAAACCGACGCGCTCGCCATTGCGCACTTCAATACCGCGCGGCTCGCCGAAATAAATATCACCAACCAGTTCGCGGATGATCAAGATATCAAGATTGGCAACAACATCCGGCTTCAGCGTCGAGGCGCCAGAGAGTTCTTCATAAACAATCGCAGGACGCAGGTTGGCAAATACGTTCATCGCCTTGCGAATGGCAAGCAAGCCACGCTCCGGGCGCTGTTCACGCGGCAGCGTGTCGTATTTCGGGCCACCGACCGAGGCCAGCAACACAGCATCAGCGGTCAGCGCCAGCTTCAGCGTTTCTTCCGGCAGCGGTTTGCCGGTGGCATCGACGGCGCAACCACCAATCAGGGCTGATTCGGTTTCGATCTTCAAACCGTCTTTTTTCAGTAGATCCAGCACCCGCACGGCCTGGGCCATGATTTCCGGACCAATGCCGTCACCGGGCAGCAGCAATACTTTTTTTGTCATGGATTAATCCTTGTATATAAAACGTAATTTATGCGGGCTCCAACGCGCCCGAATCAAAGGTGGTTTACTTCACCGCGCCAAATAGCCATGGCCGTTGTTCACGCCGCTGTTGCTCGTAAGTTTTGATCTGGTCCACATGCTGCAAGGTCATACCAATATCATCAAGGCCATTGATCAACACATGTTTGCGCGCTGGATCGATCTCGAACGGCACGGTCTGCCCGGTCGAGGTTTTCAGTTCTTCGTTCGGCAGATCGACGGTAATGGTATAGCCTTCGTTGTCTAAGCAATCGGCAAACAGCTGGTCGACGATTTTCTCGTCAAGCACGATCGGCAGAATGCCGTTCTTGAAACAGTTGTTGAAGAAAATATCGGCAAAGCTAGGCGCGATGACACAGCGGAAACCGTAATCAAGCAGCGCCCAAGGCGCGTGTTCACGCGAGGAGCCGCAACCAAAATTCTCACGCGCCAAAAGCACCTGCGCGCCTTTGTAGCGCGGTTGGTTCAACACGAAGGTAGGATTCAACGGCCGCTTGCTGTTGTCCATGCCGACCTCGCCATGATCCAAATAGCGCCATTCATCAAATAGATTCGGACCGAAACCGGTGCGGTGAATCGATTTCAAAAACTGCTTCGGAATAATGGCATCGGTGTCAACGTTGGCACGATCCAGCGGCGCGGCAATGCCGGTCTTTACAGTAAACTTTTCCATGATCGCTCCTTAAAACGTGCGCACGTCGACGAAATGGCCAGCAAGCGCGGCAGCGGCGGCCATCGCCGGGCTGACCAAATGGGTACGGCCTCCCTGACCCTGACGGCCTTCGAAATTGCGGTTCGAGGTTGAGGCGCAATGCTCACCCGGTTCGAGACGGTCGGCGTTCATCGCCAGACACATCGAACAGCCTGGTTCACGCCATTCAAAACCGGCTGCTTTGAACACTTTGTCCAAACCTTCTTTTTCCGCCTGTTGTTTAACGAGGCCAGAACCCGGCACCACCATCGCCTGTTTGATCGTGCTGGCGACTTTACGGCCTTTGATCACCGACGCGGCTTCGCGCAAGTCTTCGATACGGGAATTGGTGCAGGAACCGATGAACACGCGATCGAGTTTGATATCGGTGATCGCCTGTTCGGCTTTCAAGCCCATGTATTGCAGCGCGCGGGTAATGCCTTCTTTCTTGACTGGATTCTTCTCGTTGTCCGGGTTCGGCACTTTCGCGTAAACCGGCGCCACCATTTCCGGCGAGGTACCCCAGGTCACTTGCGGCTCGATATCAGCGGCGTTCAATTCAATAATTTGATCGTAATGCGCGCCGTCATCGGAATGCAGCGTGCGCCAGTATTCGACCGCTTTATCCCAATCGCTGCCTTTCGGTGCGAAAGGACGATCTTTCAGATAATCGATGGTCGTTTGATCGCAAGCAACCAGACCGACGCGGGCGCCGGCTTCAATCGCCATGTTACAAATCGTCATCCGGCCTTCCATCGACAACCCAGCGATCGTCTCGCCACCAAATTCAATCGCGTAACCTGTACCGCCTGCGGTACCGATTCTGCCAATGACTGCCAGCACGATGTCCTTGGCGCCCACACCAGTGCCGAGTTTGCCGGTCACTTTGACCAGCATGTTCTTGTTCTTTTTCTGCCACAGACATTGCGTCGCCAGTACGTGTTCGACTTCGGAAGTGCCGATACCGAAGGCCAGCGCACCGAACGCGCCATGGGTGGCGGTATGCGAATCACCGCAAACGATGGTCATGCCCGGCAATGTCGCTCCCTGCTCCGGGCCAATGACGTGAACAATGCCCTGACGAACATCATTCATCTTGAATTCGACGATGCCAAATTCGTTGCAATTGCTGTCGAGGGTTTCGACCTGGATGCGGGAAATCGGATCGGCGATGCCTTTATCACGACCTTCGGTCGGCACGTTGTGGTCCGGCACCGCGAGGTTGGCGTCGATACGCCAAGGTTTACGTTGGTTCATGCGTAGACCATCGAAGGCCTGCGGCGAAGTCACTTCGTGCAGCAATTGGCGGTCGATATAAATCAGTTCTGCGCCGGTTTCGGCTTGCAGCACGACATGCTCATCCCACAGCTTGTCGTATAAGGTTTTGGCTGTCATAGGCTTCCTCGTCTTTGTGTCCGACCACGCCGCAAACGGGCTCGTCGTTTACCTTAGCTGGTTTCATGCTAGCGAGCGGCGTACAATAACTCCAATTTAATTTTTTCATCTAAAGCATTCCTGATAGGAATACACATGGATCATGCCCTGCTCCGCGCTTTTGTCGCCGTCGCCGAGGCGCAATCGTTTTCGTTGGCCGCGCAAAGCCTGCACCTGACCCAACCGGCGATCAGCAAACGTATTGCCAGTCTGGAAGCCGAACTGGAGCAACGCTTGTTCGATCGGGTGGGTCATGATGTCTATCTAACCCCAGCCGGCAAAACCCTGCTGCCACGGGCCCAACAACTGCTGCTCGACATGCAGGACACCGCGACGGCGATTCGCAACTTAAGTGGCCGGGTCGAAGGTGTGCTGCGCATTGCGACCAGTCACCATATCGGCTTACGCCGGTTGCCGCGCATCCTGCGCGAATTCACCCTGCGCTATCCGCAGGTGACGCTGGAATTCGATTTTCTCGATTCCGAGCAGGCATTTCATGAAGTCGGCCAAGGCCAGCGAGAACTGGCGATTATCACGTTGCCGGGCACCAGCAGCGAATCGGTCGAAGCGATTCCGATCTGGCGCGAACGGCTGCTGCCTTGCGTGCATCGCGAACATCCGCTGGCAAAACTGAATCGGGTCAGTATTGAACAACTGGCTAGCCATCGTGCTGTACTGCTTGGCGGCCACACCTTCACCCAACAACGGGTCAACACTCAGCTGGCTTCGCTCGGCCTGGAGCTGGGCGAAACCACCAGCAGTACCTATCTGGAGGCCATCGCGATGCTGGTCACTGCCGGTCAGGGCTGGGCGCTGTTACCGGACATCATGATCACCGACGATCTGAAAGCGCTGAAACTGCAACCGATGATTCAGGTCGAACGCGCACTCGGTGTCGTCCATCATCGTAATCGCAGTTTGTCCAATGCGGCGAAAGCGATGATCGAGATGCTGACCAGTAGCTGATCGTCGAATGGTGTGAAAAGCGCTATTCGCGCACACTTTTTGCTACGCAACAATCGTAAGGTCAATCAGTTTTTCTTGACAGTGACTACCCTTAAATAAGAGCCTACGCGCCCCCAAGAGTGCCGTCGTGAATTATCCCGTGTCCACTACGCCTGAATCGCCTGTCAACGCGCCGGAATTGGCCGCGAAAGATTGGCGCAGTCTGCGCGCGGCTTGGGGCTTGGAAGGCACACGTGCCGAACTGATCGGCAATGGTGGCCTGATCAACACGACGTTACGCGCGGGTCCTCTGGTGCTTCAGCGCATCAACCGCGAAGTGTTTCCGGATGCCGAACGCTTGATTCTGAACGGCGTGCTGGTCGGACAACATCTGGCGCGTCTGCGCGTGCGTGGTGATTATCCACTTGAAGTGTTATCGACGGTGCGCACCAAAGACGGCCAATGGTGGCACCAGATTGGTCAGGATTACTGGCGCGCTACCCAGTACATCGCCAATACCCGCAGCTTCGAAAAAGTCAGCAATGATGCCCTTGCACGCGAAGGTGCGCGCGCGTTTGCCCAGTTCATATTCGCGATGCGTGATTTCACGCCACCACGTTATATCGCCTCACTGCCGGAATTTCATCAACTCAGCAATCGCATCGTGGCGCTGGAGCAATTCGCACGCATCGATCCGCTCGGTCGTTTGGCAAAAGTGCGCGTGTTGTTTGATTTGGCTGAGCGCTTTTTGCCTTATCTGCATCAAATCGAATACGCGACCAGCTCCGGCGAGTTGCCACAGCGCTTTGTTCACGCCGACACCAAGATCGCCAATATCCTGTTCGACAACCAATCGCCGCGTGCTCGCGCCGTGATCGATTTGGATACGGTGATGACTTCCAGTGTCGTGTTCGATTTCGGCGACATGGTGCGATCTTTCTGCAATCCACTCGGTGAACTCGCCAATCCAAAATCGGTGCAATTGCATCTCGGCCGTTTTCAGGCGGTGGCAGATGGTTTTATGTCAGTGTTGCATCGCGAACTGACGCGACAGGAAAAACTGCATTTGATCCCGGCATCGATTGCTGTGACGGCCACACTGGGCATTCGTTTCCTGACCGATTATCTGGCCGGTGACATGTATTTCCGGGTGCAACAACCGGACGACAATTTCCAGCGCGCCGCAGTGCAACTGGCGTTGGCGGTATCGATGGAAAAAGAGCGGCGGCGAATGGAGCGCAGCTTACGACTTTAAAAAAACAGCGAGAAGCCATCTCAAAATAATCTGGGCGATGGCGAGGTGCGCGAATAGGAGCGCAAAAACCGCAGTTTACAAAGAGTAAATGAGGATTGTTCACCACATCCATGTGGCTCACCCTCCGGGCTACGCGAAAATCCGCTCCCAGCGGATTTTTTTGAGCACCGCATTCGCGCAGATCGCCGAGCACCAGATATTTTGAGATGGCTTCGAATTATTTGACGTCGATGGCGCGACCGGTAATCGTCAACCTTACCTTGCGACGATCTTCACCACGACGCTCTTCGGTCGAGCGTAAATCCGGTACGGTCAGTGGCCGACCATTAATCGAACGGCGGTCGATACCACTGCGACGATCGTTCAGACGACGATCGGGCATATTCGGTGTCCATACCACGGTTTCTTTTTCGGGTTGCTTGCGATCTTTACCCATGCTGCACCTTTGTACCAATCTCGGGAAACGGCGGACTGGTTCTGTTCGGAGTATGGCATAAGCGTGAGCAAACGCACACGCAAAGTCGGAACCAGTACAACGAAACCAGACAGGCTGCTGGCGGATACTGAATACTGTCCCCGGCAGTCATTGGTTTGCGTACATGAAGTCGATCAACCAGCAGTTACTGACCATCTTGCAGCAATCGGCATTCAAGGATGCAGATCCGGAGCAATGCCCTCGCCTGATTCAGCAGTGGCGTCAGCAAAATGCTGTCAGCGAGCAAGCGATCAGCGCCGTGCTAACCCAGTTCTCCGCGCAGTTGCTGCACACCGTCCACCAGAAACAACTGAGTCCGGCGATGGCCAGTGAGCTGCTGGCACGCTTGATTGCCGGCGCCGATCTGCCGATTCCGGCGACGGTTTTTGCCCTGCACCAGGTGCTGCAGAACCTCGCCGAGCACAAGCGCCAACAGGCCGACAATGAGCAAATCAAACGGGAAATGGGCCGCATCCTGCCCTTGATGCCGGTCTCACATTTACATCAGGCCGATAACTGCCGCTATACTGGCCGTTATACGGAGCCCAAGCGCTCTGCCTGATGGACCGAACATGGACGAACACTCGCAGCAATCCGACGTAGTCAAGGCACCTCCCGAGCCGTTGGTCGCGATTCAATTGTTGAACGCTACCCGCATTCTCGTCATCAACAGTAAAGGTGGCGCCGGCAAAACCACCATTGCCACGAACCTGGCCAGCTGGCTGTCCCGGCGCGGTGAACGCACAGTGCTGCTCGATGCCGATCCGCAAGGTTCCTCGCATTACTGGGTCAGCCATCGCGAGCAAGCCCTGCCCTCCGTGCACGGCGTCAAAATCGACAACAACAGCCGCACCACCCGCAGCTTTCAATGGCGGGCACCGAAATCGACCCGCTGGCTGATTACCGATGCTCCGCCGGGAATGAACGGCCCAGCGCTTGATGACTTGCTACAGGATCACGACTTGATTGTCGTGCCGGTGCTCGCTTCCGATATCGACATCCGCGCCAGCGCGCGCTTTATAGGTGAGTTGCTGCTGACCCAGAGCATGCGGCGCAAACGCCGGCCGATCGCCGTCGTCGCCAATCGGGTCAAACAGCACACCAAGGCCTGGGAGCGCCTGCAGAAATTTCTGCTGAGCCTGAACATCCCCTACCCGGCCACGCTGCGCGACACCCAGAATTATGTGCGCGCCTATGCCGAAGGCCGAGGCGTCGCCGACTATCCACAACAAAGCCATGAACGTGATCGCGACGACTGGCAAACGCTGCTGTGCTGGTTGGATGCGCAAGGCAGTGGCGACCAATGGTTGCAACGAGAGGAGCCGAATAAATCAGTGGCCTACGCTGGCTAAAATGAAAAAAGCGGCTCAATGAGCCGCTTTTTTATTGCCTGTTTTCGCGAACGACTATCGGCACACAAAAGACTAGCGACAGTAATGCAACAAATGTTCGGCGATATGCAGCGAGCGTTTGCCATCGACATCGGCGACTGCGAGTAACCATTGAGTGCGTACTGGCTGGTGCGCCGCATTGGTTTCCGCCGCTTCGAATTCATATTCCTGCATTGCGCTTTCGACAAACTCAACAAACTGCGCCTGCGGCCAGGATTTGCGCGTGCGCACATCAAACACCTTGCCATCGGCGTCAATACCAAAGTCGACCGAGACACAACCGTAATTGACCGAGCGACCGCTTAGGCGGCCTTCGGTTTTGCTCGGCTCATCATCAATCAACCAGTATTGTGAAAGTTGTTCGGCATCGACACTGACCACCGGTAAGCTCGGCCGCGGCGTCGCCGCTTCCGTAACGGATTCCGATTCTGGCGCACTGCTGCCGCATGCGGCCAACAACACGGCCACCGCCGCCGTGAGCATCAAACGAATTTGTCTAGACATGATTTCCCCTCAAGCGTATTACGAACATTCAAAGCTTTTTTTCATGCTGCCCCGTGCTCGTTGAGCAGCGCCAATAACTTTTGCTCATCCCATACCTCGACGCCGAGATCCTGGGCCTTTTTCAGTTTGGAACCAGCACCGGGGCCGGCAACAACAACAGAAGTTTTCTTCGAGACACTGTCGGTCACTTTGGCACCCAGCCGCTGCAGTTTTTCGCCGGCCTCATCGCGAGTCAATGTTTCCAAGGTTCCCGTCAGCACAAACGTCTGACCGCTTAACGGCAAGCCTTCCTGATCAACAATTTCGATTGCCGGCCAGTGAATACCGGCGTCGATCAATTCGTTGACCGACTCGCGATTGGCTTCGTTGGCAAAAAACTGCACAACACGATCAGCAACAATCGGACCAATATCGCGAATCGCCTGCAATTCATCGTGACTGGCTCGCATCAGCTTGTCGATACTGCCGAAATAATTGGCCAGTGTCGTCGCCGTCACCTCGCCGACATCACGGATACCAAGTGCGAAAATAAAACGCGGCAAGGTCGTTGCTTTGCTTTTCTCGATCGCCTTGACCAATTTTTGTGCCGATTTATCGGCCATGCGCTCCAAATTGGCCAGCGTTTCGGCTGACAATCGATAAATATCAGCCGGATGATGCACCAACTCCCGTTCAACCAATTGCTCAACGATCTTGTCACCAAGGCCCTCGATATCCATGGCCCGGCGATGGGCAAAATGCAGAATCGCTTCGGTGCGCTGAGCGGGGCAGGAAATGCCGGCCGAACAGCGAATCGCCGCCTGGCCTTGTTCGCGCACGACTTCGGCACCACAAACCGGACAGTAGGACGGCACGATCACCGGTGTTGCCGCCTGATCGCGCTTGGCCAACACCACACTGGCCACTTGCGGAATAACATCACCGGCACGTCGCACAATGACCGTGTCGCCGATGCGCAAATCCAGCCGCTCAATTTCATCGATATTGTGCAAGGTCGCGTTGCTGACCGTGACACCACCAACCGGTACCGGTTTCAATCGCGCCACCGGAGTCAATGCACCAGTGCGGCCAACCTGAAACTCGACGCCCTCGAGCACAGTCATCGCTTCCTGAGCCGGATACTTGTGCGCCAACGCCCAACGCGGTGCGCGCGAAACAAACCCGAGTTCTTCCTGACGATCAATGCGATTGACTTTGTAAACCACGCCGTCAATGTCATACGGCAAATCGTTGCGCTTCTCGCCGATTTGCCGGTAATACGCCAGCAAACCGTCTTCACCGGTTGCCGTCTTCACTTCTGGACAAATCGGCAAGCCCCACTGCTTCAATTGCTGCAAACGCTCGCTGTGTTTGCCGGCCAGTTCGACTCCCTCGCAGCGACCCAGTGAATACGCGTAAAACGCCAATTTACGCTTGGCCGTCAACCGCGGATCGAGTTGCCGCAGTGAACCGGCCGCGGCATTGCGCGGATTGGCGAATATTTTTTCGCCACTGGCCAAGGCTTTCTCGTTGAAGCGATTGAAATCTGCTTTCGGAAAATAGACTTCACCACGCACTTCCAACAATGCCGGCAATTGCTCGCCACGCAAACGCAGCGGAATCGCATTGATGGTTTTGATGTTGTGGGTAATATCTTCGCCGGTCTGACCGTCGCCACGGGTGGCGCCGGTAACCAGCTCACCATGTTCGTAAATCAGACTAACGGCAACGCCATCGAGTTTCGGCTCGCAACTGAACTCCAGATCGTCAACAAAGCCGAGGCGTTCACGAATATCTTCGACAAAGTCGTGCAAATCCTGTTCGGTAAACGCATTCTCCAGACTCAGCATCGGAATGACGTGTTTGACCTGCTGGAATGCGGCAATCGGTTCGCCACCCACACGCTGCGATGGTGAATCAGCACTAATCAATTCCGGATGTTCCGATTCCAACTGACGCAGCTGCTGCATCAGCCGATCGTATTCAGCATCCGGTACCGTAGGTGCATCAAGCACGTAGTATTGATAGTTGTATTCGTTCAGCGTGTGGCGAAGGGTCGCGATGCGCTCGGCAGCCGTGGCAGACATGAAGGTTTCCGAACTCAAGGAAAAGGTGGCGTTCTGGGCAACTAGAATAGCGCCTTCACCCGGCGCTGACGAGATGAAATGTATCTGTCTTGCCCGCCAGAACAGCGATTAGAAGCCATCTCAAAAATGCCTGGAGCTCGGCGATCTGCGTGAATGCGGTGCTCAAAATCCTCATTTACCACTCGTAAACTCCGGTTTTTGCGCTCCTATTCGCGCACCTCACCTTCGCCCAGACTATTTTTGAGATGGCTTCAAGCAAACTCAGGCTTTCGCCGTTTGTTTGCGCTCGAACTGGCTGATTTGGTTTTCGTGCGCACGGCGCGATTCGGCACCGAATTGCTGACGAGTGCCATCGAGAATCGTGCCGCCAAGCGTGCGGGCAATCTGCTCGGCCGCATTGGTCATCAGTTGATAAGCCAAGCGCGGCTCTTTTGGCCCCGGCATTTGCATGAACAGACTGATACCTGGCGTCGAAAAGCTTTCCAGATTGTTTGGATCGAAGGTGCCGGGCTTGATCGCGTTGACGACGCTGAACTGGATCTCCGAATTCGGCGTGCCATCAAGATGACGATGGAAAATATCCATCTCGCCAAACACCAGTGAAGCTTCCATCATCGCGATGCTGAGCTCGCTACCGTCGAATAACTTGCCTTCCGGTGCGTGCACGGTCAGCGAAATGACCTGGAATTCCGGTTCGACCGGTTCAGTTGCTTTGCTCGGTGCCGCTTGTTTGTTTTGCTTTGTTTTATTTTTACTTTTTACCGGTGCCATGGCATCGGCGAACAACTCACCGGTGTTACCGATGGGCAATTCCGGATCCTGACGCACAACCGGCTCGTCACCAAAAACCGGTTCGACATGAGCCGATGCAGCTCGAGGCATACCGACATCCGGGAGCGTGTCCGGTTCGGCTTCAAATCCGGATTCAGTGATGGGGGTTTTGACCCGCACCTGACCAATGCCATCCCGGTCTATGCCTTCCCGGACCGGTGGCGTTTCCGGCTCCGGCGGAATGTTTTTTTCCAGTTTGAACTTGTACTGATCGCGGCTCCGGTTGCGCCAACCATCCCACACCAGATAACCCAGCAGGGCCACGCCGGTCAGGACCAGTAATTCGCGAAATCCGAAATCCATTGTTCAATCCGTCGTTCAGGCCGCGGCCATCGCTGCGGCTTCGTCAATGTCTACGGCGACGATACGGGACACGCCCGGTTCCTGCATCGTCACGCCGCACAGTTGTTCGCCCATCTCCATCGCAATCTTGTTGTGCGAGATGTAGATGAATTGTACTGATTTTGACATTTCTTTGACCAGGTTACAAAACCGGCCGACGTTGGCGTCGTCCAGCGGGGCGTCAACCTCGTCCAGCATACAGAACGGTGCCGGATTCAATTGGAAGATCGAGAACACCAGCGCAATCGCGGTCAACGCCTTCTCACCACCGGACAACAGGTGAATGGTGCTGTTGCGTTTGCCCGGTGGCCGCGCCATCAGCGTGATACCGGTGTCGAGCAGATCTTCGCCGGTCATTTCCAGATAGGCATGGCCACCGCCAAACACTTTCGGGAACAATTCCTGGAAAGTCTTGTTGACGAAGTCGAAGGTGTCCTTGAACTTCGAACGCGTTTCGTGATCGATTTTCCGAATGGCGTCTTCCAGCGTTTCCAGCGCCTTGGTCAAATCGTCGAACTGCGCATCCATATAGGTTTTGCGTTCGGACTGGGTTTGGAACTCTTCGATTGCCGCCAGGTTGATGGCGCCCAGGCGTTGAATTTTTTCGGCAATCTCGGTCAGGCGACCGGTAATGTCATGCTCGCGATCATGTTCTTCGAGCTGGGCCAGCGCTTCTTCCAGCGTACGCTCTTCCTGCTTCAGGAATTCGAGCTGGGTGTCGCGACGTACGGTCAGCTCGCCACGCTCAACGCGTAGCTGCTCCAGGCGCATACGCACGGCTTGCGCCTGTTGCTCAATTTCGTGACGGCGGCGTTCATGTACGCGCACTTCCTGATCGACTTCGCTTAGCGCTTCACGCGCTTGCGTCAACTCCTGCTCGACGGTAATGCGTTTGTTCAGCGCGTTTTCCAGATCCGTTTCCATATCGGTCAACGGTTCCATGCTTTCTTCGAGCTGCATTTCCAACTGCTCGCGGCGCTCGTTGATGGCCGCCAATTGCTCGCGCACGCGGCGCTCGGAATTCTGGGTTGAGGTCAGCTCGGCACGCAACGCTTCCATACGCAGCGCCAGCTTGTGGTAAATGTCCTTGGCATCACGCGCCGACATACGTGCGCTATCGACCAGTTGCCGGAGTTCTTCACGGCGGGCTTGCAGTTCTTCCCGCTTGTCGGTGTCATCGCCCATCTGTTCGATGGCAGCCTGCAAGTTGGCGCGGCTTTGTGCCAGACGCTCTTCGTCTTCTTCGCGTTGGGCAGACAGTTCCTTCTGCTCGTTGATCAACTGCTCGCGCTGACGACGCAGCTGTTCCAGCTTGCTCTGCCGTTGTTGCAGTTGTGAGCGCACTTCAACGACATCACGCTCGGCGGCGGTCAGCTGCTTTTGCAGCTCGCCCCACTCAGCTTCGAGCGTGCGCAGATCGTCGCGCGCCTGTTCACTGCGCTCTTCCAGTTCAGCAAGTTTTTCCTGCAGCGTATCGATTTCGGCTGTCAGCGACTCGATCAGTTTGGCGCGCTCCAGCACGCCCATCTTGCCGTCATTGCTGGCATTGATTTTCAGGAAATTGCGGCCGACAACGAAACCGTCACGGGTAACGAAGCGTTCATGCGCTGCCAATGACTGGCGTTGGCTGAAAGCCTCGTTAATCGACTCGACCGGATATACGCTGTGCAGCAAGGCCGGAGCCTGACCGGCCTGGATCAATTGCGCCAACGAACGACGCGCAGAATTGCCGGAAACCGATTGATTGTCGATGATATGCACCGCTGCACCCGGCTGCTCGGCCAGTGCAGCCAGCACATCGTCGAGTTGATTGACAACCAGCGCCTGTAATTGATCGCCAAGCACCGCTTCCAGTGCCGTTTCCCAACCGGCCTCGATACGCAGCTGATCGGAAAGCCGCGGTACATTGTTCAAATTGTGGCGCTGCAGCCACTGTACGAAGGGTTCATCGTTGGCGCCCTGCGCGGCTTGCTGCAAGGATTCCAGCGCGACCTTTTTTCCGCGCAGCTGGTTCAATTCGTTGCGAGCGGCATCAATTTGCGCCGTCAGTTCCTGGCGTTCCTGACGCAAACGATTGATGCGCTCAACGCCTTGCGCATGGCGATCGCGTACTTCGTCAGCACGCATCTCGGTTTCGGCCAATTTTTCTTCCAGCGCCAGCAATTCATCGTTGCCGGGCTGGGCATTCAGGCCATCGATTTCCTGTTGAATGCGCTGATGACGCTGACCGATACGCGCCAACACGGTTTCGTAATGGCTCACCCGGGTGCGTTCGACCTGAGCTTTTTGCGCGGTGTCGGACGCCGTGCGGTTGAATTCATCCCACTCTTGCTGCCACTGGGCAATCGCTTCTTCATGTTCGCTTAGGTTTTGCTGACCGCCGTTGGCGATTTCTTCCAGACGCAGCAGTTCTGGTGTGTTGTCCTCGATTTCGCTTTGCACTTGCGCGACTTTTTCGGTGTCGAGCGCCAGATGCTCTTCCGCGCCGCGCTGCGATTGCTCCAACCGAACCAAATCATCACGCAAGGTATGACGACGTTCGCGGGTGTATTTGATCGATTGCTCAAGCCGGACAATCTCGGCAGTGATGCCGTGGTATTTGCCCTGCACCGCATTAAAAGTATCGGTCAAATCGATATGCTTGGAGCGGGCGTCCTCGGTGCCGGCATCAAGCGCAGCGATTTCGGCCATGCGTGCTTCGACATCGACGCTCAATACGCCAATGGCTTGCTCATGCGCCTGCACTTTTTCGTCGAGCTCTTTGTAACGAATCGCCGAGACTTTCGCCTTCAGGCCACGCTCTTCTTCGCGCAGCTCTTTGAACTTGGCGGCGGCTTGCGCCTGGCGCTGCAAATGCGCAATCTGCTTGTCGAGTTCCTGACGAATATCCGACAAGCGCGACATGTTCTCGCGCGTCTGATTGATGCGCGACTCGGTTTCCTTGCGGCGTTCTTTGTATTTGGAAATGCCGGCCGCTTCTTCGATGAAAATCCGCAGCTCATGCGGTTTCGATTCAATCAAACGGGAAATCGTACCCTGCTGAATAATGGCGTACGAGCGAGGTCCCAAACCGGTGCCGAGAAAAATATCGGTGATGTCTTTACGGCGGCAGCGCGCGCCATTCAGAAAATAGCTGTTCTGGGCATCGCGGGTGATCAGACGCTTGACCGAAATCTCGTTGTAGCTGGCCCATTCACCGCCGAGCGAACCGTCGCTGTTGTCGAACACCAGTTCGATACTGGCCTGGCCGACTGGCTTACGTGCGGTCGAGCCGTTGAAAATGACGTCGGTGGATTCTTCGGCACGCAGATTCTTGGCCGAGCTTTCGCCCATGACCCAGCGCACCGCGTCAATGACGTTGGATTTGCCGCAGCCGTTAGGGCCGACAATCGCCGTCAGGTTGGTCGGAAATGGCACCGTCGTCGGGTCGACGAATGACTTGAATCCCGCAAGTTTGATTTGTTTTAAACGCATCGTGTTGTTCTGTATCTGTCCTGAACCCGGAGTCGCGGCCGTTGCCTGCGCCCCTTTCGAGCACGCCAAGCCGTATTGATGGCCTGGCACACCCGCTGAAAACTGGCGGCGGCCGGAGTTTCCGGCCAGCCGCGCGCTAGTTTATCGGTAAAGCGGCACAGGGTCGAAGGGACAGCCCTGTGGATAACTTGTGAAGTTATTGCGGGTTGTGGTTTTTTTTTGAAGAATCAGGCACGAACCACAACGCTACCGGCCGAATAACCGGCCCCAAACGAGCTGATTACGCCCAGATCGCCTGCTTGCAAACCATCCCGATGGAAGTGAAACGCCACGATCGAGCCGGCTGAGCTGGTGTTGGCGTAGCGGTCGAGAATATTCGGCGCCTCGTGGCCCTCCGGCTCACGGCCCAGCACCTTGCGGGCGATCAACTGGTTCATATTGATGTTGGCCTGATGCAGCCAGAGCCGTTTCAGGTCGCCGGCCGACAAGCCCATCTCATCCAAATGACCGGTAATAAGTTCGGCCACCATCGGGCAGACCTCCTTGAACACCTTGCGCCCTTCCTGGACAAACAACTTGTCGCGGGCATAGCGGGTTTCCGGATGGGTACGATTCAGGAAGCCGAAGTTATTGCGGATATTGTTGGAAAACTCGGTAACCAGCTTGCACCCCAACACTTCGACACCGCCACTGCGCGCGTCGTCTTTACGCTCCAGCACGATGGCCGAGCAGACATCGCCAAAAATGAAGTGGCTATCGCGATCACGGAAATCCAGATGCCCGGAACAGATCTCCGGGTTGACGATCAGCACGCAGCGGGCACCGCCGGTTTGCAAGGCTTCCACCGCCGTCTTGATGGCAAAGGTCGCCGACGAACAGGCCACATTCATATCAAAGGCAAAGCCCTTGCAGCCAAGAAAGTGCTGAACTTCGACCGCCAAGGCCGGGTACGGGCGCGGGAAGTTCGACACCGCCGCCAACACGAAATCGACCTCTTCTGGCTTACGGCCAGCCTGGTGCAGCGCTTCTTCCGCGGCGGCCATCGACATTTCACAGTGCAAGGACGGTTCGTCGTTGCTGCGCTCACGCAACACCGGGCGCATCAGGTTGATGTCGAGTACACCGGATTTATTGACCACGTAGCGGGACTTGATCCCGGACGCTTTTTCAATGAATTCAACACTGGAGTGTGACTTGGCTTCGAGCTTGCCGGCCTCGATATCAGCCTGATGGGCAGCATTCCATTGATCGACCCATGCATTGAACGAAGCGACAAGTTCCTGGTTGGAAATGGCCTCAGTCGGCGTGTAGACGCCAGTGCCACTGATAACAATGCTTGTCACGATGCGGAACCTGGAGGGGAAAAACGCGCAATAGGTTAGCGGTGGTGCCTCGATTTCGCAAAAAAATTGTCACAAAACGGTGCAACCACTGATCCACGCCGGGGCAATCGGGCGATCAAAATTTCTTGCTGATCGACAACGCAATGTATTGCTTGCGCGTATTGCCTTCGCGGTAACGGTCCAGCGACATGAATTGGCTTTCGCCGGACTCGGTATCGGTTTCCAACAGTTCCCAGCCGCGAATGGTAACGCGGAAGGTCAACGGCTCTTCGCGACCGATGCCGAAGTTGTCAGCGGAACCGAAACGGGCAAACGGCGTATAGGAAAGCGAGAACGCTGTTTGTTGACTGTTGTCGATGGCACTCATGCCTAAGCGCCATTGCGGCGCGACCTGCCAGCCCATCGACTCGGTTTCAACCGGCAAGCGCAATTGCGGATGCACGCTATTGAAGGCATAGGGATTGTACTGAAAGGAATCGGCAGAATCGGCTTTGCAGCTCTGGCTGAAAAACAGCAGACAGGATACTAACGCCAACATCAGGAAACCGAACATATACGCGCCTCAGACGACTCGACACATCCAGCGTGTCTTTAAACCAGCGCATCCCATCAATTTCAGTATATGGTTAAAGAATAGACGGTTTCCGTGACTCCCCGCGCAATTATCTGAGGCAACAACGCTGACCAGCAGCACTTCAATGCGCTACTGGCACCGTTTCACAGTACGTACGTATGGCTCGTGAACTAATTTGGTACGGTAGAGGTATTGATACGCGCCAAAAAGGCTTTGGCCATCGACACCCAAGAGTGTGAACAAACGGCCGCCAACTCACCGGCATCCAAAAACCAGCCGCGACACTGCGGGCAATGCTCGCCTTCAATATGTTCGTGGCCGGGCACCGCATGCGTGTGCAAGGACTGCTCGACGCATTGCGGGCAGTGCTTCGGTTTGTCGTGATTGAACTCACGGCCCAACTCTGGCAAACCGATGTCCAGCATTTCTGCCTCACGCAGCTCCTGCAGACAATTCAGATCCACATCGTTACACCAGATGCCCTTGCAACCGCTGCAACGATGAAGGCGCATTCCATAAAGCTGGACATTGTCCAGGCTGGCATGACATTTCGGACAAAACATGACGTCCTCCTTTCGTTGCAAATGAACTCTGTCGCTATTGATATTGACGCAAATGAACGTGAATCGGTTGTGACAGAGAAGTAAAAAAATATTGCAAGGGGAAATATTTTTCGAAGCAAATGCCGATCCGAAACGAAACATAAATCGACGAATGGAGCTCAGCGCAAGCTGGTCAGTTCTTCAACCATTTGCTGCAGGCGTTTTTCGGAAACCGTTTCGGCGGTCCCCAGGTGCTGAGCAAACAACGCCACGGAATATTCATTCAACAAATCTTGCAAACGCCGTTGCAACTGGCCGCGTATCGACCATAAAGGCGCTTCAGGCTCCAGCGCCCTCTCGGTCAGCATCAAGGCCTGATGCCAACGCTGCATACGCGCCGCATCCTGTGGCACATTGCCGGCCACCCGTTCGGCCCGCCATTGCATCGCTTGTACGTAGCGTTTGATATGAGGTAATCGAGGCAAGCCATCGCGACTAATAAAACCGGGCGCCAACAAATACTGCAATTGATCGCGAATATCTTCGGCAGCATCCGGCGCCGTTTTCTCCAACGCCTTCAACTGCTTCAGTGTTGCCGACGCATGCTGACCGATTTCCGTGAGCAGCGGCAAATGATCGGCCAAGCGAATGCGCAATGGCTTGCTGAATCCTGACAAAAGTTGTTGAAACGACTCGCGGCTGCGAATGCTATCCGTGCATTCAGGCATCGCATCCAGCACACAGGCACGAAACCAATCATCGAGAAAGATCGGCCGCTCGATCAAATTGGCATAGGCCAGCAAACAGGGATTCAACACCCGGTTCTGTTTTTGAAACGACTTGAACTCCGTTTCCAGCTTGAACATCAGTAAGCGCGCCAAACCCTGCCGATGTTCAAACGCTGCTTCTTCGGCTTTCGGAAAAGCGCGCACCGACAGCTGTTTGATTTCGTCTTTCAATGCCAGAAACAGTTGTGTGCCGCCGGAATCGATTCGCTCGGCCAGTGGCTCGTCCGGAAATTCCAGCAAACCGGTTTGCTCGTGACTACGCGCCTGCCGACGCAGCACCTGTTGCTGGCGTTGTCCCAGTCGCTGTTGCAATTCAGTGATTGAACGCCCACAGGTCAACACCTTGCCCTGTTCGTCGAGCACCTCAAAACGCATCAGCAAGTGCGCTGGCAACTGCTCCAGTTGCCAATCCTGCATCGCCACCCGTATACGAAA
The DNA here is from genome assembly GCF_009756665.1 of Permianibacter aggregans. Lineage (GTDB taxonomy): Bacteria > Pseudomonadota > Gammaproteobacteria > Enterobacterales > Permianibacteraceae > Permianibacter > Permianibacter aggregans. The sequence goes on along the minus strand of NZ_CP037953.1, from coordinate 3,984,639 downwards.
TCGCTGATACAGCAATGACTCGAGCTGTTGCAGCAATGGTATTTGCTCGCTCAACACTTCCGGCAATAAGTACTGCAGCGTGTCATTGATCGGTTGAATGGTCTTGCGCAGATCTTTCGGCAAGTTTCGCAGCAGCGCTTCCAGCTTCGCTGGCAGCAACCCAGGCACCAAGCGTTCAAACTGACTGTCCTGCAATTGCATCAGTTGGGCGACGCTCAACTGCACCGTGATGCCATCGTACTCTTCGCCCGGAGCGAAAGAATATTTCAGCGGCAGCAGCATGCCATCTAGCTGCAACTCCGGTGGATAGTCGCTGTCGGCCACCTGCCCTGCCTGACGCACTTCCCGCTCGGTCAGCATCAGTAGTTGATTCAGTTTTGGGTTTCGTTTCAACGCCCGGATCAGGCTGTGCTTATCGACCACTTCGGCCGGCAGACGTGGCAGCAACAGCGCCACCAAATCCTCTTCAGCAGCCAACAAATCGCGACGTCGAGCTTTTTCTTCCTGCTCATGAATGGTGTCGATCAGTTGCTGATTGTGCTGCAAGAATGATGCACGCAAATCGCTTTCCCGGCGTACCAAGGCGTGACGCACAAACATTTCCTGAGCCAGTGCAGGATTGGTTTTCGCCAGCGGCGTCGCCCGGCGCGGAACGATAACAAGGCCGAACAAAGTCACTTGTTCATTGACGGCGGCATCGCCCTGTTTCTCGCGCCAATGCGGTTCGCCGTAGCTGTGTTTCAGCAGATGCCCAGCCAATTGTTCAATCCACAACGGCTCGACCTTGGCCAAATGCAGACCATACAAGCGATGACTATCGAGAAAATCGGCAGCGACCACCCAAGGCTTCATCTTCTTGTGCAAACCGGAGCCGCTATGTGCCTGAAAGCGAATGTGGCGAGCCCCCTGATAATCGCCCTCACGGGTTGCCTGACCAATCTGATGAATAAAACCGGCCAACAAGGTTTTATGCAGGGCTTCGTAATCAGTACCGGAACCGCTGCGCTGTAAACCGACTTCATGGGCCATCGTGCGAAGCTGGGCAACCAGACGCCCCCATTCCAGCACGGCGACTACATTCAGAAACTCGGCTTTCATTTCCTTGCGCCAGGCATTGGCTGACAGCTCGGCCTTGCGCTCATGCAGATGGCGCCAGAGATTCAAGATGGCGACAAAATCCGATTCCGGGTCGATAAAGCGGCGGTGTAGACCCACCGCTTGATCGGCTTTTTCAGCCGGCCGCTCACGTGGATCGCGTATGCACAGAAACGCCGTGATGATCAGCGCCTCATTGACCACAGCAAACTGTTCGGCGGCGATCAGAATGCGTGACAACTGCGGCGGCAATGGCAGATGACTCATCTTGCGGCCAATGACGGTCAATTGCCGCTGCTCATTGATTGCTGACAACTCCTCCAGCAATTTCAAGCCATCTTTGATCAGCTTGCGATCGGGTGCGTCAAGGAACTCGAATCCTTCGACATCGGTTATGCCCAATGCCAACATCTGTAGCAACAAGGCCGACAAATTGGTGCGCAAAATTTCCGGCGTGGAAAATTCAGGGCGGGATAAAAAATCCCGCTCCGAATACAAACGCACACAGATACCGCTCATGACCCGGCCGCAGCGCCCTTTGCGTTGATTGGCACTGGCTTGCGAAATCGGCTCGATCGGCAGTCGTTGCACCCGGCTGCTCTGACTGTAGCGGCTGATGCGCGCCAAGCCGCTATCGACGACGTAACGTATGCCGGGCACCGTCAACGACGTTTCCGCGACGTTGGTAGCCAGCACCACGCGAGTCTGATTCGACGATGAAAACACCCGCTGCTGATCGGCCATGCTGAGTCGCGCATACAACGGCAGTATCTCAACGTTTTTCCATTGCTGTTTGCGCAGGAAATGACTGACTTCGCGAATCTCGGCTTCGCCACTTAAAAACACCATGACATCGCCGGGACCGTGCGCCCAACAACTGTCAATGGCGTTCGCGACCCCTTCGGCCAATTGCCGATCTACGTCTTCTTCCTTGTCAAGCAAAGGCTGATACCAGACATCGACCGGATAAGTACGACCGCTGACCGACAGCACCGGTGCATCCTGAAAAAACCGCGAGAATGATTCCGGGTCGATCGTTGCTGAAGTAATAATCAGCTTCAGTTCTGGTCGTTGAAGCAATAGTGGTTTCAGGTACCCGAGCAGCAAATCAATATTGAGACTGCGCTCATGCGCCTCATCGATAATCAGCGTGTCGTAGCGCAGCAGCAACGGATCGTTTTTCAGTTCCTGCAACAACACACCATCGGTCATCACGGCAATCAATGATTGCTCATTGACTTTCTGGTCAAATCGAATCGCGTAACCGACTTGTTCACCGAGCGTAACCTTCAGCTCTTGCGCCACGCGCCGGGCAACCGAAGTCGCGGCCAGACGACGCGGCTGGGTATGACCAATCAAACCTTGCTTACCGCGGCCAAGTTCCAGGCAGATTTTCGGTATCTGCGTGGTTTTGCCACTGCCGGTTTCACCGGCGATGACCACCACCTGATGATCACGAATCGCCTCAGCAATTTGCGCTCTGGCCTGGACAATCGGCAATTGCTCGTCGTATTCCGGCTGCGGCCAGTTCAGCGTGCGCTGCTGGTAACGTTGCTGCGCTTCCTGCAAGCATTGCTCAAACTGGGCCTGCTCGCGTGCAGTCGGCTGTTTGCGCTGTTGGCGCTGCTGAATCTTTGCCTGCATTTGTTGCAGGCGCTGACGATCACGCAGCAATAACTGCGAGGCGATTTCCACGGTCAGGGATGGTACGGCTGAACTCATTGATCAAGGTTGCCAGAAAACGGTGGGATCATTAGCATGATGGCATTCGAAACATTGTCGCTTTTTCATTCCCATGACCGCAAGCCAATACCGCCCCGTCGCGAAAGCCATGCTGGATTTCATCGAGCAAAGTCCAACGCCCTGGCATGCCGTCGCCAGTACCTGCGCAAGGCTGCAGCAAGCCGGTTTCACGCGCTTGCTGGAAACCGACTCTTGGCAATTGCAAACCCATGGTCGTTATTTCGTCACCCGTCAGGATGCTTCAGTCATTGCTTTTATCGTCGGCGAAAAAACCGAGCAACACGGCTTGCGCATCATCGGCGCCCATACCGATTCGCCTGGCATGCGGGTGAAAACCTCCGGCGCCCAGGAAAACGGCGGATATTTGCGGCTTAATTGTGAAGTGTATGGCGGCCCGATCCTGGCTACTTTCACTGACCGCGATTTGGCCTTGGCTGGGCGCTTGCTGATACGCGACAGTACCAGCAAGGATGGCGTCCGCTCGATGCTGTACAACAGCACTCGCGCCGTCGTTCGTATGCCGAACTTGCCTATCCACTTGAATCGAAACGTCAATGATGACGGCCTGAAAGTGCACAAACACCGTGACTTGAATCTGCTGCTCAGTGCCTTACAACAGGCGCTGCCGGCACGCGATGCGTTCAGTCATTGGCTTTGTCAGGAACCCGGCATTGATCGCAGCGATCTGCTCGGTTTCGAATTGCTGCCTTACGACGCCCAACCCGGCGCCTTTTTCGGTGTTGATGACGAATTCATCGCGGTACGTCAGCTCGATAATCTCGCTTCCTGTCACGCCGCTCTCGAAGCGCTGCTGAACAGTAAGGCCGGCAAGGCTACGCAAATGATCGCGTTATTCGATCACGAAGAGGTCGGCAGCACCAGCTACACCGGTGCCGACGGCAGCTTTCTGCAGGATGTCATCGAACGGATTTGCGCCATTGAATCCACTGCGCGCGACAGCTATCGTCGCAGCCTGGCCAATAGTTGGTTATTGAGCGCCGACATGGCTCATGCCTGGCACCCATCGCATAACGATTGCTATGACGGTCTGCATCACCTGAAAGTCAATCAAGGTGTGGCGCTGAAAATCAACAGCAGCCAGCGTTACGCCACCGATGGCTACGGCGAGGCGCTATTCACTCAGTTGGCCGAAAAAGCCAGTGTGCCGTCGCAGAAATATGTGCATCGCGCCGATTTATCCTGCGGTAGCACAATCGGGCCATTGAGCGCTTCACGCATCGGTATCCGCACGCTTGATGTCGGCGTGCCGATGTGGGCGATGCACAGTGCCCGCGAAAGTGGCGGCGCCGACGATCAGTTCCATTACGTGAAGTTTATGGAAGCATTCCTGCAGCATTAAAAAAGAACCTAATTTTCGTTCGGTGCCAATCAGTTAAAAGATTCTGTCATTCCCGCGCAGGCGGGAATCCAGATACGTTATGAACGTCAACTGGACTCCCGCCTACGCGGGAGTGACATAAAATTTGATTTACCGATTGGCTCTTGGTTTAACCAGGATTTTTTATTTTTTAAAATTCGTAACTCAAACCAGTCAGCACGGCAATATCGGTATCCTCAACGCCTTCCGGTGGTTCACTGTCGTGCTCCACCGTTGCCGACACCCGCAGGCTCAAGCGACCATCGATTTGCACATTGAAGGCAAACAAATCCAGCGCGCGAAAACCGCTGACGCCAGACAGCGCCGGTTGGTAGTACAGGGTGTTGACCAATGAACTGCGCTCATTGATTTTGTAATTGAATACCCAGTAAAAGTTACCGTAGATGCCATCCTCATCACGTTGAACATCACTGGCGGTGGGATTGATTCGCTCCATGCTGTAGAACAAACCAGCGGCAAACGCGTTCTTGATATCTTTTTCGTCGTTTTCAATCGAATAACGAAGACCGCCACCAAGCAGACTACGGCTTTCCAAACGTCGGAATTCATTCTGCTCGACCTGGGCAAAATATTCGGTCGCGAACACACGGGTATGAGCATCGATATATCGGCTGTGGACGACCATGTTGTCGGTGTTGGTTTCACCTAGCGACTCGCCGTAATCGTAGGACAGTACCGTGAAAAAATTATCCTCGCCATCGAACCAATCGAGACGGGCGCCGAGCCGCACGTTTTGACGATCGGAGTTGCCACTGCGCCATTCCAGCGATACGTCGGTGTTGCCGCTCCAGCCCAAACGGGTTGGTTGCGCACGCAGGTTTTCGATATTGACGATGGCCTGAGCATTACCGATACCCAGACCAAACAAAAAAGCCGCTTGTAGACAGCGGCTTATCGGGTGTTGCCACTTCACCACTCTTTACTCCAGCGTTTTGCGAAGGCCGGCCAGATATTTCGCGACCGGCTTGAAGAAATCTTCATCATCCCAGTATTCATTGTGGCAGGCCGGATTCCACGAGGTGGCGGCGCTGCCGACATTGATTTCGTATTCTTCGCTTACCGCCTGATTCCATGCTTCGTTGATGCCCTTCAGCGGATAAGCGATGACATCGTCCTTGTCATAGAAGTTCAACCATTTTACCGCGTCGCGACTGCGTTGCGGCAAGGCACGGCCGGTAATATTCAAGGCTTGCGACAAATGCCCGGTGAATACGCTGTAAACCGCGAGCGGACTGCCGAACGTAATCAGGCCAGCCAGCGTATCGAATTGCTCCATCGGCGTCAGACCGGCAACATCCCCCTGCTCGCGCTGACGATGGTGCATTTCGTTGATGTATTCAGCCAGCAGCACGCTGCTGAACGAATGCGACAGAATCACCAGTGGCGTATGCCCCGGTTGCACCCGGCGATGACTGGCCAGACGACCGAAATGTTCGCGCAAACGCGAATCAATTTGCTCCTTGATATTCCAGTCGCTTTCCGAACGATAAGACAGCGCCGCGCCGAAAAATCGGCAGAACAATTCGCGCAGGCCCGGATAATCCAGATCGTTGCGGTAGTTAACCGCCTTCTTCAGCGCTTGCTGCTTCGGTAACAGCGACTCGCCCCACTCGACCGTGTGCCAGACCAAATCGTCTTCGCGAAAATGCTTATCGAGCGCCAGATAACGCTCGGTGACCCGATGTTTCAGCTCGACCGTTTGATGGGTATTTGGCTCGCCCATGCCGTGCAGGACGGCGATGGCAATTTTTGCGGTGCTGTTTTGCAATTTCTTATGACTCTCTGCTGGTGTCGTCGGCAAGCGTTTGCTGACGTTCGCGATTTAGCTGCAAGCGCAGGACATCGGGGCGTGAGTAATGTCCGCAGGGATCAAAATTTTGCCGTTCCTGCCAAACTTTATCCAGTACGATTTCTGCGGTTTGCACTACTTCCCGATCACAAATGGGCTCAACCAGCCATTCGCCGTCCGGCGCGGCGATGCAACTGCCACCGTTGGCCATCGATTTCGGCAATTTTTCTTTCAGCAGTGCCGCATCCGGTAAATGATCAGGAATATCCGAAGCTCGCATCAAACCTGATACCGACATGACAAAGCTGCGACCCTCACGCGCCATGAAACGGGTGATATCAATGGTGTTGCGCAGATTGCCGGGCCAGATCGCAACATGCAGGTTCTCACCTTGCGCATACATCGCCGCGCGCGCCAGCGGCATCCAATTTTCCCAGCAATTCAACACTCCAACAGTGAACGGGCCACAAGCGTGCGTGACCAAACCATTGCCATCGCCGATTGCCCAAGCCAAGCGCTCTTCGTAAGTTGGCATCAGCTTGCGATGCACCGACTCGATTTCACCGTTGCCATTGATATACACGGCCGAGGCGTAACAACTGCCGCCGCGATTGCTCGGCGCTTCAATGCTGCCGAGCGCCACCGCAATGTGTTTCTGGGCGGCGAGACGGCAGATGTCGCTCAGATCGCCCCTTTCAATGCAAACCGCCTGCTCGCGATACAGCGCGTACCAACGCTTTTGTTGCGCCGATTCAAAACGGGCCGCGTCGGTGTGTTCCAGCCAGAACGGATAACCTGGCAACAATGCCTCACCGAAAGCGACCAGTTGCGCGCCCTGTTTCGCCGCTTCCTCAATCGCTCCAAGGATTTTCGCCGTCGTTGCAGCCCTATCGAGCCAGACCGGCGCGATTTGCGCGAGAGCAATCTGCAAGCTTGCCGACATCGTCATTCGCCTTCTTGATCAACCAAAAACACCGAGCATGCCGAAAAGCATAAACGACGGAAACGCGCCAATCGTAACGGAATGTTCGGCCAAGAGCCCGCGATCAGACTTGACGTCGAATCGGTTCAGGGTATAACTTGCGATTATTACTGCTCCGACCACTTACAGGACCGGCCTTATGACTACGCTTTGGCTCATTCTGGCGCTGCTCACCGCCATCAGTTTCTGTGCTTACCACCGTTTTGGCCTCGGCCCCAGCTCTGTGATGGTGGCGGTCGTACTGGCCGTCTTCAGTTGGGCAGGCATCGCCGGCTACGGCTGGTGGATCGCTTTTGCTGTCACCGCCGTGCTGCTGAACGTTTCGGTACTACGCCGGGCGTTGCTGTCGAATCCGTTGTTCGGTGTCTATAAAAAGGTCATGCCGAGCATCTCCCGCACCGAGAAAGAGGCGTTGGAAGCCGGCACCACCTGGTGGGAAGCCAAGCTGTTCTCTGGCATGCCGAACTGGCGCACGCTGCATAACCTGCCGGCGCCGCGCTTGTCCGCTGAAGAACAAGCCTTTATGGACGGCCCGGTGAAAACCGTTTGCGGCATGGTCAGCGATTGGGAAGTCGCCCATGAGCGCGCCGATCTGCCACCAGAAGTCTGGCAGTACCTGAAAGACGAAGGCTTTTTCTCGCTGATTATTCCGCGCCGTTACGGTGGCCGCGAATTCTCCGCCTACGCTCACTCGCAAATTCTGATCGCGCTGAATTCAGTCAGCCCAACCCTCGGCAGTACCGTATCGGTACCGAACTCACTGGGCCCGGCTGAACTGCTGCTGCACTACGGCACCGATGATCAGAAAAACTACTACCTGCCACGCCTGGCCAAAGGCCTGGAAATTCCCTGCTTTGCGCTGACCTCGCCAGAAGCCGGTTCTGATGCCGGCAGCATTCCGGACGTCGGCATCATTTGTAAAGGCATATGGGAAGGCAAGGAAATCGTCGGCATGCGCCTGACCTGGGACAAGCGCTATATCACGCTGGCACCGGTCGCCACCGTTTTAGGCCTGGCGTTCAAATTGCAGGATCCTGAACATCTGCTTGGTGAAACTGAAGATCTGGGCATCACCTGTGCATTGATCCCGACCACGACCAAAGGCGTCATCATCGGCCGCCGTCACTGGCCGCTCGGCGTACCGTTCCAGAATGGTCCGACTCAGGGTTCGGAAGTCTTCGTACCGCTCGACTACATCATTGGCGGCGCCAAAATGGCTGGCCAGGGCTGGCGCATGCTGGTCGAGTGCCTGTCGGCAGGCCGGGCAATATCCCTGCCTTCCAGCGGAACCGCCGGCACCAAAGTTGCAGCGCATACCGCCGGCGCTTACGGCCGTATTCGTCAACAATTCCGTACCCCGATTGGCCAGATGGAAGGCATCGAGGAAATGCTCGGTCGCATTGGCGGTCTTGCTTACGCCACCGATGCCGTGCGTACATTCACTACTGCCGCTGTCGATGCCGGTGAAAAGCCCTCAGTTGCCAGTGCCATCGTCAAATATCACGCCACCGAAAATGGTCGTCAGGCGATCATCGACGCGATGGACGTGCATGGCGGCAAAGGCATCTGCCTCGGGCCGAACAACTATCTCGGCATGGGTTATGTCAGTCAGCCGATCGGCATTACCGTCGAGGGCGCCAACATCCTTACCCGCAATTTGATCATCTATGGTCAGGGCGCGATTCGCTGCCATCCTTATGTGCTGCCGGAAATGATGGCCGCGCAAAATCCGGATCAGCAGAAAGGCAAAAAAGATTTCGACCATGCGCTCTGGGGTCACATTGGCTTTGCCATGTCGAACAAAGTCCGTTCGCTTTGGCTCGGTTTGACCGGTGCGCGCCTAGCGGCGAAACCGGTCAGCGATTTCACCGGTCGCTACTATCAGCAACTCGGTCGCCTGTCTGCCGTGTTGGCGTTCTGGAGCGATATCAGCATGGCCGTGCTTGGCGGTTCACTGAAGCGTCGTGAGCGCTTGTCAGCACGTCTTGGCGATATCCTGAGTCATTTATATATCGCTTCGGCAACACTGAAGTTCTTCCACGATAAAGGCCGTCCAGCGGAAGAAAAAGCGCTGGTGCAATACGCTGTTGAAAATGCGCTGTTCAAAGCTCAAGAAGCGATTTACGGTTTGTCCGACAACTTCCCGAATCGTTTGTTCGGCCGCGCTCTGCGCTTTATCAGCTTCCCCTACGGCCGCTCATTCAAAGCACCTGGCGATCGCCTGAGCCATCAGATTGCGAAACTGCTGGTGCAACCCGGTATTGCCCGTCAGGCATTGATCGAGCCAATGTACCTGGAGCCAAGCGCCAATAACCGCTTTGCCGAACTGCAGCAGTGTCTTGAGGACACCGTCGCCGCCGAACCGATTTGGAAGCGCTTGCGCAAGGAACTCGGCGGTGAATACAAATCAGCTCTACCGAAGGTTGTACTGGAAAAAGCCAAAGCAGAAAAACGCGTGTCCAGTTCGGAACTGGAATTGTTGGAACGTCAGGAGACCTTGCGCCGCAAGATCATCGCCGTTGACGATTTTGACCCGGCAGATCTGGTGCGAGCCCAGTTCATCCAGCAAGAAAAAGGCAAGGCCGAAAACAAAGTGGCTTGACCAAGCCTCAACGAAAAAGAGCAGCTGATTTTTTCAGCTGCTCTTTTTTTTTAAAAAGCAATCCTTGGCCTGATTACTTCATCCGATGCTGATACTCGTGCTCTTCATCAAAATTGAAGCTGATAGCGACAATTTTTCGCATGTAATCACGCTCTTTCTCAAAACGTGTGCGCATTCTTTCCAGCTCCTGCTCCAGAAACTGTACTCGCTGCTCCAGGTTACCGTTCATGGCAACAACGGCAGGACGGTCGGCGCCATTGCCGCCTTTGTGCACGGGTTGTTGCTCGGTTTCTGGCACCATCAGCTCGGCTTTCAATTCGGCGGCCACCACGCGCACAATTTCGTCGTCAATGGTGTGTTTTTCTTCCAGAAAGCCGAACAGTAGCAGCCGATCGCATAGGGTGTTGATCCGGCGCGGCACGCCTTGGGTGCACTCGAAGATCGCCCGGTAGGCCTCGCGAGTGAACAACGGGTCTTCCTGCCAATCGACTTTTTTCAGGCGGTGCTCGATGTAGCCTTGAGTTTCAGTTTCATCCAGATGCGCAAGGTGATAGGACGCGGTAATCCGCTGACGAACTTGCTCCAGGTTCGGATGACGCAAGTTGTCGCGAAACTCCGATTGGCCAAGCAAAAACACCTGCAGCAGGATTTTGCCTTTGAAATGCAGATTCGACAGCATGCGCAGTTCTTCCAGCGATTCCATTGGCAGGTTCTGCGCTTCGTCGACAACCAGCATACAACGCTTGTTTTCGCGCTGGCGGGCCATCAGAAAGTTTTCGATGTTTTTCAGCAGGCTGGTTTTGTCGGCAGCTTGATGGGCCAGGCCAAAGGTGGCAGCAACCATGCGTAACACGTTGGTGGAATCGAGTTGGGTGTTGACCAGTTGCCCGGCGATCAAATCGTTCTTCTGCTCCAGTGTATTGAACAGCGTGCGCACCAAGGTGCTTTTGCCAGTGCCAACATCGCCGGTAACGACGATGAAGCCTTCGCTTTGCGAAACGCCATATTTCAAATAGGCCAGTGCGCGCTTGTGGGTACTGCTACCGAAGAAGAAATACGGATCGGGTGCCAACTGGAATGGCTTTCCGCTCAGTTTGTAATATGACTCATACATGGCATGACTCCTGTTGTGCCGGGCGTGTCAGCGCGATCCTTTGCGCCACAAAACCACCTCCGCGGTTTGAAATAGAATGGTGAGATCGAGAAACAGACTGTAGTTCTTGATGTAATACAAATCGTATTGCAGTTTTTCGCGGGTATCGGCTTCGGAATCGCCGTATGGGTAATTGACCTGGGCCCAGCCGGTAATACCAGGCTTAACCCTGTGGCGCATCGCGTAAAACGGAATTTTTTGGGTCAGTTGGTCAACGAATACCGGTCGCTCGGGACGCGGACCAACAAAGCTCATGTCGCCAACGAATACGTTCCATAACTGCGGCAGCTCATCCAAGCGGGTCTTGCGGATAAAGGCACCAACCTTGGTCACCCGTGGATCGTTCTTCGAGGCCCAAACCGCACCGTTTTGCTCGGCATTGGTCACCATGGAGCGGAATTTCAGAATCGAGAACACATGACCATGCTGCCCTACCCGCACCTGTTTGTAGATGATCGGATCTTTCGCACTTTCCAGTTTGATCGCCAGCATCGTTACCAGCATCAATGGTGCTGCCAGAATCAAGCCGAACAACGAAACACAAAGATCAAACAAGCGCTTGACGGCAACCCGGGAAAAGCTGGCATCGAAGCCTTCGATAAAAATCATCCGGTGCGGCGACCAGGCATCGAGATGAATACGGCCGGTGCGCTGCTCGTAAAAGGTCGACAGTTCAGTGACCTGTACGCCGTGCAACTTGCACTCAATGATTTCTTCAATCGGATAATTTTTACGGTTTTCCTCGACCGCAACGACTACCTCGTCGGCGCCGAACTCCGCGCAGATATCGAGCAGCGCTTTTTCAGAGCGAATGACTTTGCTGCTATCGATTTCGTCGTGGTCACCACGCAGATGCAAGAAGCCGATCAGGGAAACACCCTGCCAGTCACTACGACGTTTTAGTTGTTCAAGGGTCTGCGCCGCTTTGCCGGTGCCGACGATCAGCACTCGACGAGACAACAGCGCCGTGTTAGTGAATTGCAGGTAAACGAAGCGGCTGATCAACAACGCCAGAAACGCGACGCCAAGGCTCCAGGCAAAGGCGCCACGGCCAACGTACAGATCGGGCACCAGATAGAACGCCGTCAATAGCACCGGTAACGCGATCAGAAAACTCCAGATCAGGCGAATCGCAACCGTGCGATAATCGGCCCGCTGCTGGCGCTGATACAGCCCCATCGCGACCAACAATAGCGCGCAGATCAGGGCAAAACTGCCTGATTTGTACTCAAGAGGAATATTGGTCAGATGGGTGCTGACTTCGGGATTGCCATCGAAGCGAATCAACACACCAGCGTGGAATGACAGCATCAGCAACGCGAATTCCACGAATGCCAATACAAACAACGAACGTGGAATATAGTGTTTGAAAATGCGAACCATTCCCTTAGTCCTGAAAGTCTTTGGAGACCGACAACCGGCCTGTTCCCGTGGCCACGGCTATACTGTGACGAACATGAGACGCGATTATATAAGTAAAGCCTGCCTTTGGACAAAGGGACTACGGCTCATTCTGACGCTTTTATTCATTGGAACACCAGTAATGGCTGATAATAAAGCACAGACTCAGGAAATCTATTTTGTCCGCCATGCCGAGAAAATGCAGACACCGGGCGAACGCGATCCGGGTCTGACTGAAACGGGTCAGCGTCGTGCCGAGGCGTTGGCGACATTATTGCGTGATGTGCCGCTACAAGCCGTTTATGCGACGGCGTATCAACGCACACGCCTGACCGCTACCCCAACCGCCACTCAGAAATTACTGCCGGTGCAGCAGTACGACGCGCGGGAATCGGTGGCGTTCGTGCAACAGTGGCTGCAGTCCGGCCAGCCCGGCCCGATTCTGGTGGTTGGCCACTCCAATACTCTGCCGGAAATGCTGCGCGCGGCCGGTATCGCCGAGTCCGCCAGCGAATTCGACGAAAGCCTTTATGGTGACCTATATAAGGTGAAAATTCAGGGCGGCAGCGCGACCGTTCAAAAATCGCGGTTCGGCGAATAGACCTTGCTGAGCTCAGCGCTGCGTTATAATTTTTCACGATGCCAATAAAAATGATCTATTCAAGGCGGCGGGCTGAGTTAGCCCGCCCCTTCTGATTTCGGTAACCACGCTCATGCAAAAGAATCTGAAGCCCTGTTATTACGGCGAATACCTGCACCTCGATAAATTGCTCGGCGCCCAGCAGCCCGTGAGCCCGGATTACGGTGTCGAAGCGCACGATGAGTTGCTTTTCATCATCGTGCACCAGGCTTATGAACTCTGGTTCAAACAGATTCTGCACGAGCTGCGCGACGTCGACCTGGTCATGTCGCAGACCAAAATCAATGAGCGGGAACTCGGCGCCGTCATCGCCCGACTGGAGCGCATCCATCAGATTCAAACCGTGATGATCCAGCAACTGAGTGTGCTGGAGACGATGACACCACTGGATTTCCTCGACTTCCGCGATTACTTGATTCCCGCTTCGGGATTCCAAAGCATTCAGTTCAAGGAAATCGAGATCCGGCTGGGCTTGCGCGCCAATCAACGCATCAACTTCGACCAGCAGAGTTTTTATTCGCGCTTGAACGAGCATGACCGCAATCATCTGATCAACCTGGAAACGCTGCCAAACCTGCACGACCATGTCGAAGCCTGGCTGGCCCGGATACCGTTTATCAGCACCACCGAATTCGATTTCTGGCAGGCTTACCGCAAAGCCATTGATGAAATGCTGGAGCAAGAGCGGCATATCGTCGCCAATCATCCGAACCTGAGTCAGCAGGAACGTGACTTCCAGTTACGCGAGGTTGGCAATATTGGAGAAACCTTCAATTGTCTGCTGGACAGCGAGCGCTATGAGGAGCTGCGCCAATCCGGCCGCTTTCGTTTCAGTCAGCGCGCCCTGCTCGCTTCGGTATTTATCAACCTGTATCGGGATGAGCCAATCCTGCACCAACCGTTCCGACTGTTGACGGCGCTGGTACAGCTTGATGAGAACTTCACGATGTGGCGTTATCGCCATGTGATGATGGTGCAGCGGATGATTGGTGCCAAGATCGGCACTGGCGGCTCATCCGGCAGCGATTACTTGAAACAGACCACCGAGAACAATCGCTTCTTCCGCGACTTGAGCCTATTGTCAACATTCCTGCTGCCGCGCTCAGCCTTACCGGCCTTGCCGCAGTCACTGAAAGCCGCTCTGGATTTCAATGCCAACCGGTAAGTAGAGGCCGGTTAGCCGACCTCGAAACCCGAAACAATACTCAGGAAAAATCGCTGGCGCGAATAAACACGTCGAGACAGCGATTAACGCCTTCGGCATCAATCTGGTCAAAACGTCCGTGCCGCGGGCTATCGATATCGAACACGCCCCACAACTCGCCATTGACCATCACCGGCAATACCAGCTCGGCATTCGAGGCGCCGTCACAGGCGATATGTCCCGGAAACTGGTGCACGTCTTCAATCACCTGAATTTCGCGGCTGCGGGCACAGGCGCCACAAACGCCTTTGTCGAACGGAATGCGCACACAGGCAACCTTGCCCTGGAATGGCCCCAGTACCAGCTCGCCAGCTTTATTCAGATAAAAGCCCGCCCAATTCAAGTCCGGCAGCTGTTGCCCAATCAACGCGCTGAATTGACTGGCATTGGCCAGCCAGTCGCGCTCGCCGGCAAACAAGGCTTCGGCCTGCATCAACAACTCCTGATAAGCGGAACGTTTTTTATCGGGAGTGGACATATCAAGTGCGGTCAAGTCGTCAGCGTGCATGGTATTTGTTCCAGCCAAAACGGGCACGCATTGTAGCTTGACGACCTATTTTCTGCACAAACTAAACCAAAACCGGATTAGTTCCGTCATATACCGTTACAGATTGTGTGCAGAATTCACATTTTGCACCGTCATACTAAACTTAAATCCGCACGTCCCAGGAACCCGATGATGCCTAATCGCGCCAGTATTCTCCTGTTGATGGCCAGCGCCCTGCTGGTTGTTTCAGCTTGCACCAATGACGCCAACTCCGACGAACCCAAGAAAGAAGAAGAGAAAAAAGAGGTGGTGTCGCTGCCGGTTGAAGTCAAGCCCGCTTTGCGTGGCGATATCGCCGCCACGTTGACCAGTACCAGCACACTGGAAGCCGAAGAGCATGCGGTAGTCGTCGCCAAAGTCAGCGGTGTCGCGATGCAGCTTTTCGCCGAAGAAGGCCAGAAAGTCAAAGCCGGCGATCCGCTGGTGCAGCTTGACACCGAAAAATTGCAGCTGGAAAAAGAGCGCGCGGAAATCAACCTGAAAAAGCTGGAATCCGACTTGGAGCGCACCCGTCAGTTGTTCGCGAAAAGCCTGATTTCCTCCGATGTCTACGACAAGCTGAAGTTTGATTATGAAGCGCAAAAGGCTGCTTATGAATTGGTCAAACTGGATCTGACCAACGCCACCGTGCGAGCACCGATTGGCGGCGTTATTTCCAAACGTATGGTCAAAGTCGGCAACATGGTTGCGTTGCATCAGCCCGTTTACGAAATCACCGACTTTGATCCGCTGCTCGCGGTCGTCCATGTGCCAGAGCGCGATATTGCCAAACTGAAACTGCAATTGCCGGCAATGGTTGCCGTCGATGCTCGCCCTGGCAAGGTATTTCTGGCCAACATCCTGCGCATCAGCCCGGTCGTCGATGCCGCAACCGGTACCTTCAAAGTCACACTGGCCGTGAACGATAAAGAGAATTTGCTGAAGCCCGGCATGTTCGGCCGAGTTGCCATTACGTACGCACAACATCAGGATGCCATATTGGTCGCCAAGGAAGCCGTGCTCAATGAAGATGGCCGCACCAGCCTGTTTGTCATCAAGGACAACACCGCCTACCGAACACCGGTTGAAGTGGGTTTTGTCGATGACAAGCACGCCGAGATTCTAGCCGGTGTCGATCAGCAACAACTCATCGTGACCACCGGACAAAATAGCCTCAAGCACGAGGCCAAAGTCGCCATCACCAATCCCTAGTAAGCAGCGATAACGGAACGCCCGAACTTTTTCAGACGATGAAAACTCGGGCGCAGGCATTTTCTATCTGCGAGACGAAGACAAGAACATGAATTTAATCGAACTCTCGATGCGCCGACCGGTTACGGTCTCGATGGCAACCGTGGCCTTGCTGGTGTTTGGCATGGTGCTGCTGAATCGTCTCGGCCTGACGCTGCTGCCCGATTTGTCCTATCCAACCCTCACGATCCGCACCAACTATCCTGGTTCAGCACCGGCTGAAGTGGAAAACCTGATTTCGAAACCGATCGAAGAAGCCGTTGGCGTGATCAAAAACGTGCATACCGTCAAATCGATTTCCCGCGCCGGCCAATCGGATGTACTGCTGGAATTTGCCTGGGGCACCGATATGGGCCTGGCGGGTATCGATGTACGTGAAAAACTCGATATCGTGCAACTGCCATTGGATATCGAACGCCCTAGCCTGCTTCGCTTCAATCCATCGCTAGACCCGATTCAGCGACTGTCGCTGTCGCAAACGGTATCGACTGATGCCAGCGCAAAAATGCGGGAGCAACAGTTAACCTGGCTGCGTCGCGTTGCCGATGAGCAGGTGAAAAAGCAACTGGAGGCGGTTGAAGGCGTCGCCGCCGTGAAAATCAGCGGCGGTTTTGAGGACGAAGTGCAAATCAGCATTGACCAGGAAAAGCTGTCGCAACTGAATCTGAGCATCGAGCAAATTGCCCAACACCTGAAAGCCGAAAACGTCAACCTAAGCGGTGGCCGGCTGGAAGAAGGCGCGCAACGGATGCTGGTACGCACGATTAACCAGTACCGTTCTGTTGAGGAAATGGCCAATACCATTGTCGCCCGGGTTCAAGGTAAGCCGGTCTATTTGCGTGATATCGCCGATGTCGCCATGCGCTACAAAGAGCGCGAAGCGATTACCCGCATTAATGGCGAAGAGTCGATTGAAATCGCCATTTACAAGGAAGGCGATGCCAACACCGTCACCGTCGCGGAACGAGTCAACCAGCGGCTGGAATTTCTCCGTAAATCACTTGGTGAAGAGCTAAAACTTGATGTCATATTCGACCAATCGACATTCATCAAAGCCGCTATCGACGAAGTGATGCTGAACGGTATTCAGGGCGGTGTACTCGCTACCATCGTGTTGTTTCTGTTCCTGCGTAATCTGCGCGCAACAATGATTGTCGCCGCTTCGATTCCCATTGCGGTGATCATTTCATTCAACTTGATGTACGCAGCCAATGTTAGCCTGAACATCATGTCGCTGGGTGGATTGGCGTTGGCCATCGGCATGTTGATCGATAACGCCATTGTCGTGCTGGAAAACATTGATCGCTACCGACAGCAAGGCCAATCGGTTTGGGATGCAGCCATCAATGGCACCAAAGAAGTGGCAGGCGCGGTTACCGCATCGACGCTGACCTCGGTTGCCGTATTCTTGCCTCTGGTATTTGTCGAAGGCGTGGCCGGACAGTTATTCCGCGATCAAGCATTGACGGTCACGTTCTCTCTATTGGTATCACTGGTGATCGCCGTGTCGTTGGTGCCAATGATGAGCGCATCGGGCACACGCCCGACATTAATCGAAAGCGACCAAGAGCTTTATCGCAAACGTCGAATCAATGTTTACGCGCCGGTATTGTCCTGGGTCATGTGGGTGTTTGGCGCAGTGGCGAAAGGCTTACATTACTTTTGGAAGCCGATACTTTTCGGTTTCGATAAAGCCTATCGGGCATTGGCTAGCGCCTATGACCGCAGCATTCATTGGGCCTTGAGAAAGCGCGCTACGGTGCTGTCCGTCGCGGTGATGCTGTTTGTGTTCACCTTGGCATTGGTGCCACGAATCGGTGTTGAATTGATTCCACAGTTAGCGCAAGGCGAGTTCGTTGCCTATTTACGGGCCGAACCGGGCACCCCCTTGCAACGCACTGATGCCATCATGCTGCAAGCCCACCAAATCGCCAGCAACTATTCCGAAGTGGATCGCACTTTCACTGTAACCGGTACCGGCAACCGACTTGATGCCTCACCGGATCGAGGCGGTGAAAACTTTGGCGAGTTGAATGTCGTACTGAAAAAACCGGTCAACAAGGAAACCGAAGCCGCCGTCATGCAACGGCTGCGCGATGACTTGCGCAACTTGCCTGGTGTCCAGGTACAAATCGAACGGCGAGCGCTGTTCAGTTTCAAAACCCCATTGGAAATTGAAATTTACGGATACGACCTCGATACCTTGAAATCGATATCGAACCAGCTGGTCACGCGGATGAAGGCCAATGACCGCTTTAGCGATATCCAGTCAACGATCGAGCAAGGTCACCCGGAACTGCAGATTATTTTTGATCATGAAAAAGCTGCCAGCCTGAATCTGGCCGTTCCGGAAATTGCACAAACCGTGGTCAAGAAGTTACGCGGCGATATCGCGACCAAGTACGCCTTCCGTGACCGCAAAATCGATGTCGTTGTGCGCGTCGACGAGCAGAATCGTGACTCGATTGAAGAAGTGCGTTCTCTGATTATTGGCGGCACCGCCCAACGCATCATACCGCTGAGCGCCGTCGCCGATATTCGTCAAACCATTGGCCCAAGTGAGATTCATCGTATTGGCCAGGAACGTGTCGCGGTGATCTCCACCAATCTACGTTACGGTGACCTGGGCGAAGGTGCCAAAGCCTTACAAGCGCTGATTGACCAAACGCAAACACCGCCGGGCATCACCATCGACATCGGCGGCCAAAGCGAAGAAATGCAGAACTCGTTCCGCTCGCTGATGTTTGCTTTGGCGTTGGCGATCTTCCTGGTCTATCTGGTCATGGCCTCGCAGTTCGAATCACTGCTGCACCCATTCATTATCATGTTCAGCGTACCGTTGGCATCGATTGGTGCCGTCCTCGCGCTATTTATCACTGGCAATACCATCAGTGTTGTCGTCTTTCTCGGCATGATTCTGCTGGCCGGTATTGTCGTCAACAACGCCATCGTGCTGATCGACCGCATCAACCAACTGCGACGCGAAGGCGTAGACAAGCAAACGGCCATTATTCAGGCCGGCGAGAATCGCTTGCGTCCGATTCTGATGACCACGCTGACCACGGTACTCGGCATGCTGCCGTTGGCGCTTGGCATTGGTGAAGGTGCGGAAATTCGTTCACCGATGGCTATCACCGTTATCGGAGGCCTGACGGTCTCAACGTTGCTGACACTGATCGTTATACCGGTGCTGTACTCGCTTATCGATTTTCGGGAAATGCCTGTAGAACAGCTTCCGCTTGATAAAGCAGGAGAAGCCGATGCGCATCACTGAGTTATCGCTGCGTCGTCCGGTGACGACGATCATGTTCTTCCTTTGCTTTGTGGCGCTCGGAGGTGTTGCCACACGCTTGCTGCCGCTGGAATATTTTCCAGAGGTACAGTTTCCTGGCATTTTCATTCAGATTCCCTATCAAGGCGCCAGTGCGGAAGAAGTGGAACGACTGGTTACCCGCCCAGTGGAAGAAGTGCTCAGCACGCTGTCCGGCATCAAACGTTTTCGCTCCGACACCAACGGTGATGGCGCCCAGATCATGCTGTTCTTCGGCTGGGACCAGAATCCTGCAATCAAGGGCATTGAAGCGCGAGAGAAGATTGACGCAATTCGCCATCAACTGCCCTCTGATCTTCAGCGCCTTTTTGTGTTTACCGGCCGAACGACCGATCAGCCGATGCTGGAAATCCGTTTGTCCTCTGATGCGGTGGACTTATCGCGTGCCTATGAGTTGCTTGATCGCAAGTTGAAACGAGCGATAGAAGCCGTACCCGGTGTATCGAAAGTGCAACTGGGTGGCGTCGACCCATTACAGGTGGAAATTCAACTCAATGCCGATCGAATTGCCGCCCATGGTATCCGTATCGAGGAATTGGCTGGCAAATTAGCGCGTCAGAATTTCGCTGTATCAGCGGGGCAAATCACTGATGGTCAGCAACGCTTTCGGGTCAAACCGATTGGTGAATGGCAATCGCTGGAAGAAATCCGCTCGATTCCGGTCAATGATCGCGGTTTGACGCTTTCCGATATCGCCACCGTCACCATCAGTCACCCAATCCGCGAGGTTGGCCGCCATCTGGATTTGAAAGACGCCATTGCCATGTCGGTGTCGCGAGAAAGTGGCGCTAATTTGGTTGAAACCACTGATGCCGTCATGAAGCGGATTCAGGAAGTTGGTAAGAGCAGCGATTTCCAAGGCATCCAAATGTATGTCATGGATAATCAGGCCGAAGGGGTTGTGACCAGTTTGCAGGATATTGGCCTTTCCGGTGCCATTGGATTCCTTTTCTCGATTCTGGTGCTGTACCTGTTCCTGCGCAATTGGTGGGTAACGCTGATCGTTTCGACCGCGGTGCCATTCGCCATTCTGATGACGCTGGCCTATATGTACCTGACTGGCGTTACCCTAAACATTCTTTCGATGATGGGCTTGATGCTGGCGATCGGCATGCTGGTTGATAATGCCGTTGTCGTCAGTGAAAGCATTTTCCGCGAGGAAGTACGCAATCCGAACCGGCGGCGTGACGCCATTATTGCTGGCGCCAAACATGTTGGTCTTGCGGTGGTGACCGGTACACTGACCACCATTATCGTTTTTCTGCCAAACATCATCGGCGAAAAAATCAATATCACCGTGTTTCTTTCACACGTGGCGAAAACCATTACCGTTTCGCTGTGCGCCTCACTGTTTATCTCATTGACGATTATTCCTCTGCTGCTGTACAAGCTGCCGATCAAAGTCAAAAATCAAAATGTTGCCTGGGTGGAAAATCTGTCCGAGCGCTACAGCCGTTTGCTGGGCTGGACGATTCGCCATCCGGTCTGGACATTTGTCATCGGCATTGGCCTGCTGGCTTCGGTGGCACTACCGATGCAATTCGTCAAAACAGAAATGTTCGAGGAAACGGCACAAGACCGGATTCGTATCAACTACGAAGTCAATGGTCGATATACGGTTGAGCGGGTCGAAGCAGCGGTCACTCCTATCGAACAATGGTTGCTGGAGAACAAAGAACGCTTCGATATCGATAGCGTTTATAGCTACTTCGTCACCGATGAAGCCGGTACCACTATACTGCTGAACAAACCACGGCGTACCGAAATGGGTATGCTTGAGCTGCGCGATCTGATCCAAAAGGAAATGCCGCAGTTCGCGCTCGGTAAAGCGGTGTTCGGTCGCGACCGATTCGGTGGTGGTGAAGATATGCGCGTGCTGCTGACTGGCGATTCCACTGAAAAACTGGTGGAGCTGTCTTACGAGCTCGCTTACTTGATGCGCAATATCGAAGGCTTTAATGAAGTACGTTCCGAAGCCGGCTCGGGCGAAATGGAAGTACAGGTCCGAGTCGATCGCGACAAAGCCCAGGCGCTCGGTTTGTCGCCGGATACTGTGGCGCGCTCGATCGGTATCGCCATGCGCGGTCAACCGCTGCGCACGATGCGCACACGCCTTGGCGAAACCAAAGTGCAATTGATTTTCAACAAGGAAGATCGTAAATCCCTTTCCGACCTGGAGAATCTGCCGCTGTTCATGCCGGACGGCACACATGTGCCGTTGTCGACCGTCGCCTCGATTGAAATGCAACGCAGCTTCGAACGCATTCGTCGCGAAAACCGCCAGACCACCATTGGTGTCACGGCCGTTGCCGAAGGCATGAGCGGTGAAGAAATGCGCAAGAAAATCGAGCCAGTGTTGAAGCTGCTCGATTTGCCACCCGGCTACAGCGCCGGATTTGGCGGCGGGTTTGATCGGGAAAGCGAAGCCAACAAAGTATTCGCGCAAAACATGCTATTGGCATTGATGATGATTTACATCGTCATGGCGGCAATGTTTGAATCGTTGATTTTCCCGACCGCCGTGATCTTCTCGATTTTCTACGCGATTGTCGGCGTATTCTGGTTCTTCATGGCCACCGGCACGACGATGACGATCATGGCGAATATCGGCATTCTGGTGCTGATGGGGGTGGTCGTTAACAACGGTATTGTACTCATTGATCATATCAACCAGCTGCGACAGAGTGGTATTGATCGAGCTAACGCCATCATGCAGGCCGGTCGAGAACGATTGCGACCGATTCTGATGACAACTGCCACAACGGTGCTTGGCTTGTTACCATTGTGTTTCGGTGAAACCACCATTGGCGGTGACTCCGATTCACCGCCCTACTATCCGATGGCGCGCGCAGTCGTTGGTGGTTTGTTGTTCTCGACGTTTATCACATTGCTGGTGCTGCCGACCATTTATACGGCACTTGATAATCTGCGCATCTGGCAGGCCAGAGTCTGGAAAGAAGCGAAATTCCGGGCGACCGGTCGTTACAACCCTGTGATTAAATAACGCACACTCATGTAAGCAATTTTATTGCAGGGGTTTCGGCTTTTCGATGCCGTACCCCTGCGCATAGTCAACTCCAATCGATTTCAAACAGGTCAGGATTCGATCGTTTTCAACGAACTCGGCGACCGTTTTCATGCCCATCACCTTGCCGACCTCGTTGATCGCCTTGACCATGGCCAAATCAATCGGATTGTCCGGCAACTCCTTGATGAACACGCCATCAATTTTCAGGTAATTGACCGGCAGCGTGCGCAAGTAAGCAAACGACGACATGCCGGAACCGAAATCATCGAGCGCAAACGTGCAACCCAGCTGTTGCATTTGTTGAATGAACAAGCGTGCTTTTTGCAGATTCTCAATGGCGGCCGTTTCCGTCACCTCAAAACAAATGTTTCGGGGGTTAATGCCGGAGCGCTTTAACTCATTGGCGACAAACTCATGAAACTGTGGTTGGTTGATACTGGTGCCGGAAAGATTGATGCTGCAATGAGGAGGCGATAGCTGTTGTTGTTGCCGGCGATTCAACCAGTCGAAGGTGCGCGAGATCACCCATTTATCCAGCATCAATACCAGATTGAAGCGTTCCGCCGCCGGTAGAAATAATCCCGGTGGAATGGTGCTGCCATCAGTAT